>JBIOYL010000406.1:0-15280 GCA_044870185.1 Actinomycetes bacterium
TCCTTGTCGAAACGGGCGATCATGACCTCGTGCTGCACCGGCGGCACGTCCATGGTGAACAGCAACATCACCTCGCTGCCCAGCTCCTCGGTGACGTCGACGTCGATCTTCATGGTGGGCCAGTCGGGGTTCATGCCGGTGAAGGCGGCGTCTTCGAAGCTGGACGGGCGGATGCCCACGATCACCTGGCGGCCCAGGTAGCCGTCCAGGCCGCGGCGGCCGGCGACCAGCTCGGCGGGCAGGGGCAGGCGCACGTCGCCGAAGGTCACCGCGGGGCCGCCGTTGCGGACCAGTTTGGCCTGCACCAGGTTCATGGCGGGCGAGCCGATGAAGGTGGCCACGAACAGGTTGTCGGGGAACTCGAACAGGTTCTGGGGGGTGTCGGCCTGCATCAGCTCGCCGTCTTTGAGCACGGCCACGCGGGTGCCCAACGTCATGGCCTCGATCTGGTCGTGGGTGACGTAGACGGTGGTGACCCCGAGGCGCTCGTGCAGCCGGGAGAGTTCGCCGCGCATGCCCACCCGGAGTTTGGCGTCCAGGTTGCTTAGGGGTTCGTCCATCAGGTAGGCCTGGGGTTCGCGCACGATGGCGCGGCCCATGGCGACCCGTTGGCGTTGGCCGCCGGACAGGGCGGCGGGCTTGCGTTTGAGGAAGGGGTCCAGGCCGAGGATGCGGGAGGCTTCGGCGACGCGCCGCTGCTGTTCTTCTTTGGGGGTTTTGCGCAGCTGCAGGCCGAAGGCGAGGTTTTCTTCGACGGTCATGTGTGGGTACAGGGCGTAGTTCTGGAACACCATGGCGATGTCGCGGTCTTTGGGGGGCAGGTCGTTGACGACTCGGTCGCCGATGGTGATGGTGCCGGCGGTGATGTCTTCCAGCCCGGCGATCATGCGCAGGGCGGTGGACTTGCCGCAGCCGGAGGGGCCGACGAAGACCATGAACTCGCCGTCGGCGATGTCCAGCGACAGCGCGTTGACCGCTTTGACGTTGCCGCCGTAGACCTTGGTGACCTCATCCAACACGATCTGCGCCATCGTCACTTCCTCCTGGTGGGCGCCGGCCTGCTGGCACAAGTGGTTCTGGGGCAACACCCGACGTCGGGGCTGGTGGGGAGCACCCGACGTCGGGGCTTTCGGCAACGCCGGCGGCCAGGCTCAGCCTCCGGCGCTCAACACGTCGTTCACCTGCTTGTTGGCGTTGGGCAGCGCCGTCTGTGGGTTGGCCTTGAACGACATGATCGCGTCCATCTGCGGCTTCATGATCGCGTCGATCTTGGAGGCGTCGTTGGTGATCGGAAACAGGAAGACCGTCTTCTGCTCGACGTTGACCGTGAACGCGCTCGCGTCGACGCCTTGGGCGGCGAACTGCTTCTTGGCGATGTCGGTCGCCGCGGGGATGGCCGGGAACACCACCGCGCGCTTGGCGACGAGGTTCTGGCACTCGGGCGAGCCCAGGAACTTCACCCACTGCCAGGCGGCCTCCTTGCTCTTGGTGCCCGACCAGATCGAGTCCGCTAGGCCGTTGAACATGCTGGCGCGCTTGCCGGTGGGCCCGACCGGCAGCGGCGCGATCCCGGTGTCGATGCCCTTGAAGCCGGCGTAGGTCTTGATCTGCCAGTCGCCGTCGGTGACCATCGCGTACTTGCCGGCGCCGTAGGTCGCCTGGAGCCCCACCCCGGAGGTGGCCGCCGCGAAGGAGGGCATGTAGCCCTTGGTGATCAGGCCTCGCCACCAGTTGATGGTCTGGATGAGCTTGGGGTCATCATAGTTGTAGTGGGTGCCCCACGGGTTCTTGTCGGTGAACTGCCAGCCGTTGCTGACCGCCATCCAGCTCCACTGGGTCTGCCCGTAGCCGGAGCCGGAGTTCTCCAGCCCCAGGCCGTACACCTTGACGCTGTTCTTGTTGAAGCCGGGCTGGTCGCCCCGGACGCCCTTGGTGTCGACGGTCAGGTGGGCGACGGTCTTCTCGAAGGTCCCGCCGTCCTGCGGGTTCCAGGTCAGGCTGCTGAGCTGCTGCGGGGTGACGCCGGCGTCCTTGGCGTACTTCTTGTTGTAGAAGATGGCGATGGTGTCCCAGTCCTTGGGCAGGCCGTACTGGTGGCCGTCCGGGCCCTTCCACAGCTCCGCCAGGCCGGGGAAGTAGATGTTGGTGGGGACGTTGTCCCGCTTGATCAGGTCGTCGAGCGCCAGGATCTGGTGGGTCTTGACGAACTCGGGATACTTCGACAGGTGGTCGGTGATCACGTCGGGGGCGTTGCCGGCGACGAACGTCGTGGTCAGGTTGCCCCAGTAGTCATCCCAGCCGCGCTGCTCGATCTTGATCTGGATCTTGGGGTTCTTGGCCTGGAACGCCTTGGCGCAGTCCTGGTAGGCGGGGAGCTGGTTGGCGTCCCACAGCCCGTAGCGGATGGTGCCGGTGCTGGCGCCACCGCCACCGCCGCCGCCACCGCCACCACCGCCGCCACCGAGGCACGCCGTGGTCAGCAGGGCGATCGTCGCCACCAAGCTCACTAGACGCAGCTGCCGCCTCATCCTGCCCTCCTTCTGGACGCTGCTCGCGCCCGTCGTCTGCTTCGCCTGGCGAGCCACCTCGCCCTGGTCGATGCGGCCAGGTCACTTGATCCCGGAGAACTGGATCGCGTTCACCACCCTTCGGCCGAAGATTGCGAACAGGATCATCATCGGGAGCGCCGCCACGAACGTGGCGGCCATGAGGCCCGCCCAGTCCGGGCTGCCCTGCGGGGTCTGGGTGCGGAACACGCTCAGCGCCACCGTCAGCACCCGGACCTTCTCCTCCGAGCCCACCAGCAGCGGCCACAGGTACTCACCCCAGGCGGTGATGTAGGTGAGGATGGCCAGCGTGGCCAGCGCCGGGGCGGCCATGGGCGTGATCACCCGGGCGAAGATCCGGAAGCGTCCCGCCCCGTCGAGCATGGCCGCTTCCTCGAGCTCGCGGGGGATCCCGAGGAAGAACTGGCGCAGGAAGAAGATCGCGAACGGGGTCATGAAGAAGAAGGGGGCGGCGATCCCCGGGTAGGTGTTCAGCAGGTGCAGCTGCTTGATGAGCACAAAGTTGGGCAGGGTGATGAAGATCGGGGGAATCATCAGCGCCGTCAGGAAGAGAAAGAACAGCTTGTCCCGTCCCGGGAAGCGCAGCCGGGCGAAGGCGTAGGCGGCCATGGCGCAGAAGAACACCTGGCCGGCCGTGACCAGGGTGGCAAACACGATGGAGTTGAGCAGGGCGCGGAGGAAGTTCACCGACGCACCCGAGCCGCCCTCGGCCTGGGCCTCGGCGACGGTCGACAGGCCGAGCACCCGTTTGAAGGCCCCCAGGGTGAAGTCCACCGGCAACAGCGACCCAGGGTTGGTGCCGAGGGACCGGTTGTTGGACAGCGCGGTGCGCAGCACCCACCAGAACGGGAACAGCGTGACCAGGATGAGCGCGATCAGCACCGCCCAGGCGAGCATCCGCCCGGGGTTGACCCGCCGCCTGGGTCGTGTTGCGGCGGCGACGGCCGGGCGGGCGGCCTCCTGTCGTTCGGCGACAGCCATGTGCGCCTCCTAGGCGAGGTCCGACTCTGACGCGCGCAGCAGCTTGAGCTGCACGAAGGTGATGCCGACGAGGATCAGCATGAGCACCAGCGCGATGGCGGCGGCGTAGCCGAAGTCGAACTCGGCGAACGCGCGCTGGTAGATGTAGTAGTAGATGACCCGGGTCGCGTTGATCGGCCCGCCCTTGGTGGTCACGGCGATGGTGTCGAAGATCTGGAACGACCCGATCATCGTGATGACCAGCACGACCGCCAGTACCGGCCGGAGCAGCGGCAGCGTGATCTTCCAGAACATCTTCCACTCCGACGCGCCGTCGAGGGCCGCCGCCTCATAGGCGGTCTTCGGGATGGCCTGCAGGCCGGCGAACACCAGCAGCGCGGTGTAGCCCATGTGGCGCCAGACGTTGATCGCGGCGATCGTGGGGATGGCCCACACCGTGCTTCCGAAGAACGGGATCTTGTTGATGCCGATCGCCGACAGGATCTGGTTGCCGATGCCGAGCTGCAGGTCGAGCATCCACCACCAGATGAGCCCCACCACCACGTTCGGGATGAGGTACGGCAGGATCAGCGTGCCGCGGATGGCCATCGACCTGGTGAGCCGCTCCATGAGCACGGCGATGAGGATCGCGAGGACCGTCTGGAAGCCGATGTTGAGGATCACGTACTCGGCGGTGACGAGCAACGAGTTCCAGAACAGTTTGTCGTGCACGAGCCCCTGGAAGTTCTTGAGCCCGATGAATTTCGGCGGCGAGAGCAGGTCCCAGTCGGTGAAGCTGAGGTAGATGCCCCTGATGAGCGGCAGGAGGTAGAAGACGATGAACCCGAACAGCGCGGGGAGCAGGAAGAGGAAGGCGGTGGTGACTTCGCTGCGTTGCCATCGCCGTCGTCGCGGCTGGACGGCTTCCACTCCGACGCGCTCCAGCCCGGGCGCGGGAGCGACTTGCTGGGACAAAGGATCACCTCCGTAGACGCTGGCGGGCTGGTTCCGACGCGGGCCCTCCTTTCGCACTGACTCGGGCCGGGCGTCACGCCTGCGCTGCGGTGCTCCGCCCGGCGAGGCTCATTCCTTGGCGATGACGGTCGTCACCGGCAGCCCGAAGTGACGGTGCAACCGATGGGGCAGATCCATGCCGAGCCACTTCGAGACGCGCTGGGGCAGGGTGGACAGGATGATCTCGTCGAACGACCGCGTCGCGAGCACGTCCTCGACGGCCTGGAGCGGGTCCGCACGCCCTAGGTCGCCCTCGGCGTCGACCCCCAGCGCACGCAGCTCGTCCAGCAGTTGGCCCAGCCGGTGCTGGGCCTGCGCGGTCGCCACCTCCTCCGATCCCGGGCCGCCGAGTCCGGTGACCTCGTGCACCATGGGCAGGCCGCTGCCCAGCTGTGCGGTCGAGGGCACCGGGTAGTCATGTGAATGGGTGGCGGGGACGAGCACGTAGAACGAGCTCGGTCCTTGCTCGTGCCGCTTGCGGATCTCCTGGTCGAGCGCTGCGCCGCCGAGCGTCTGGTTGGCAACGACGAGGTAGTTGCCCATCGGATCACCCCTCTGGATACTCTGCTGACTCAGGCCAGGGGCCGGTATTGACCGGGCGGTCGTGCCTCGGGACCACCGGGCCATCGTTAGGGCTCACTGCAGAACAACCTTGCCAGCTGAAGCCTTACCCATAGCCTCCTGAGCTGCATGAACGAAATGCATTCGAGCTTCCGCAGGCTAGGTTATTCCGCGGGGGACCCCTTAGCGATCTTCGCAGTGCGTATGCGCTCCTCGGTGATGGTTCGCTGACGGTTGGCCGAGTTGGTTGGCTTGACTGGCGTAGACAGATTAGTCAGCGGTTTCCACGTGGCAGCCGGCGGCGGCGATCTCCGCTATCACCTCGGGGTCGGCGGTGCGGTCGGTGATCAGCAGGTTGACTTCCTCGATGTCGCACACCTTCGCGAGCTCGATGTCGCACACCTTCGCGAGCTCGATCTCGCCCACCTTCGAGCCGTCGGCGACGATGACGCGACGCCGAGCGGCGAGTAGCATGGCCCGCTTGATCTCTGCCTCGGGCAGGTTCACGTTGGTGACGCCTGCGTCGGGGTCGACGCCGTTACAGCCGATGAAGGCCACCGAGCCGCGGAGGCGCTCGAGCAGAGCTGTCCCGAGCGGGTTGACAAGCGAATGCTGCAACGGGCGGAGGGTGCCGCCGGTGACCATGACGCTGATCCGCGGCGCGGCCTGTTCGAGCTCCAACGCGATGTTGAGCGCGTTGGTGACAACGGTGACGTCACGCAACTCGGTGCGGAGGATCAGCGCGCGGCCGATGGCGGTCGTTGTCGTGCCCACGTCTAGTAGCACCGTGTCGCCGTTGGCGACCATGCGGGCGGCATAGCTGCCGATGCGTGACTTCTCGAGCGGCAACTCGCTCTGTGAGAGCTCGAAGGGCCGCTCGCCCAGCCGCACCGAGGGCGGCACGGCACCACCGCGGACACGACGCACCCGCCCCTGCCCCTCGAGCGTCCCAAGGTCGCTCCGCACGGTGACGGCGGAGACGCCGAACTGCTCGGCAAGGTCGGTGACCCGCGCGAACCCCTCATCCCAGATCGCCTTGACCATGCGTTCCTGACGCACCTCTGCAAGAGCGTTGAGACCCGCGGTCCCGCGACCCGGTCCGTCGCTTATGATCCCTCCTGCGCTACATTGCGATTCTCTTCAGAGGTTTGTCAAGGCCTTCGCAAGCCATTCTCTACTACCCACTTTGTACACTCTTACCTGACCATAAGGGCGCCAGTCCCATGCCGCAAGGCTTGCAGCTCCTGATGGTCCTGGCCACAGGTTAGGAGCGCTTTCAGATTCGGAACCGCGCGGGTGTCACGTCCGGCACCAGCATGGCGATGCATCCCCGGAGCCTGCTGCAGGATGGAGGCATGCCCGAGCACCGCATGCCAGGAGGGTTCGTGAACGACGTCGCCCGCGTCGGCGACATGGTGCGTCGACCGCCGCGGGCTCGCGCCGCGTTCGTGCACGCGCTGCTCGACCACTTCGAGCGGCACGGGTGGCCGGAGCCCGCGGTTCTCGGCGTCGACCGGCAGGGCCGGGAGATCCTGAGCTACCTGGACGGGCAGGTGGCCTGGGACCCCACGCCGCGGCCCGGGCGGGCCGGCACCGCCGGCTGGTCGTGGTCGTCGTCCCAGTTGGCGAGGAGGGCGGCCAGGTCGGCGTGGCGGAGCGGCCGGATCAAGATGCCAGGCTGCTCGTCATCGTCCTCCCAGGGGAGTGGCTGGTCGCGGTCGGGGATGGGCCTGGGCATGCTGGCCTCCTTGGGGTGCTAGCCGGCGGCCCGCTCCGGACCGTGCCGGCCGGCCTTTGGGTGTCGCTCTGCCTGAGGTCGTGCCGGGTCAGCTGGCTGGCGCTCAGTCGCGACTCGGCGGGCGGTGGTGGGCTGATGGTCGCGTTCGTGCTGGGCGCGTTGCTTGCCGTGGACCCGCTGGACCGCCGCCCGGGCCTGCTGCCAGGCTGCCCGTTGCGCTGGTTCGCTGGGCTCGGGGCCGAGCGCCCGCTGCTGGTCCTGGACGTCGTAGGCGTCCCGGTACTGCTCGATGGCGCCGGCGGCTTGTCGCCAGGCCCGACGCCCGCGGGTCGAGTCGGGCACCGGGCCGAGCAGCTCGCGCACAGACCCCGGCCGCTCCTGGTCGAGGGCCTCCTGGGCCAGCCCGCGGGCGCGGCGCTGCCAGGCCAACTCGCGGATCACCTGCTGGTAGTCATGGCCGAGCTGGGGGTGGCCCTCCAGCCAGCCGGCACGGCGCTGCTGGTGCTGGCGCAGCTGGCGTTCGCGGTCGGCGGCCCGGTCGGCCAGCTGGGTGGCCACCGTCATCGCGCCCGGGTTGGCCCTGGGGGGCGGCTGGTCACGACGGAGTCGGCGAAGCATCCCGGCCGGCTGGCGCTGCTGGTCCTGGTCGGAGCGGGTGAGCTGGGCGAGGGCCTGGTCAGCCTCGGCCCGGCGGGCCGTCGCCCGCTCCAGCTCGCGCGTCCGATCCCGCGGGCAGGCGTCCAGCTCTGCGCGGAGTCGGTCCCGCTCGGCCCGCAGCTCCTTGATGGTCAGCCGCCGCGGGTCCAGGCTGCTGGGAGTGTCGATTGCCAAGTGCTGGCTGCCGGGCCGGCTGAGCGCCTGGGCCAGCTGCAGGTAGGCGTCCGGGGTTTCCCGGTCGGGCAGGTCCAGCTCCCCGCCGCCCTGCGGCTCGGGCCCAACCACCGCATATAGGCGGGTGTCCTGCCGGGCCCGCGACAGCTGCACGTACAGCCAGTTGACGTCCTCGCTGCCGGTCAGGCGCACCAGGGCCCGCCAGCGGGTCAGCCCCTGCGCCCGGTGCCCGGTGGTCGCATAGGCCAGGTCGACCCGACGGTTGCGCTCCTCCCCGCCACGGCCGTCCAGATACCACCGCGGCAACATCAGCTCCTTGGGGTCCTTGCCGTCAGTGCGGATGGTCAGCGTGCGCGCCTGGGCGTCGATGGCGGTGATGACCCCGCGGGTGCCGTTGGCGATCCCCAGCTGGCCGATCGCGTTGTGCCCGCACACCACCCGGTCGCCGACCGCGAGCTGCCGGTCCTCAACCTGCAGGCGATCGGGGCCAAGCCGACCTCGGTGGGCGAGGATCTGCTGGCAGCAGGTGTTGAGCCGGTCGACCTCGGCGCGGCGGGCGGCAAGCACCACCACCTCCTGGGTAGGGTCGCGTTCGGCGTCCTGGAATGCCTGCCACCAGTCCCGCAGCAGCGCCAGGGTGGCGGCGGTCTTGCTGTCGGCGGCGACGACCCGGTCGTGGGCCTGGTAGGCGGCCACCGCGTCGTCCACCAGCCCGGCGCGGACCAGCTCCAGGGCCTCGCGTTCCCAGGCGTGGCGTTGCCGCCGGTTCTCGACCAGCTCGCTGGCGCCAAGGCGGAGGCGCAGGGCGCGGAAGCCGCCGCCAGCGTCGATCGCCGCGAGCTGCCGGTCGTCGCCGACCAGGACCACCTTGGCCTGGGCCTGCTCGGCGTGCTCGAGCAGCCGAGTGAGCTTGCGGCTGCCCAGCATGCCGGCCTCATCGACCACCAGCACGGTGCGGGCGTCCAACCGCTCCTGACCCTTGTCCAAGTCGAGCAGTAGGCGGTCGCAGGTGGCCACGTCCTCGAACCCCTCGCCCTGGAGGCTCATGGTCGCGATGCCCGTTGGCGCCGTAGCCAGGAGCCGGTAGCCGTCCAGCTGCCAGGCGTGGCGGGCGATGCCGAGGGCGAAGGTCTTTCCCGTCCCGGCCCGTCCCACGACCACGGCGGCCCCTTGGCCGCCCTGGCACAGGTCCCGGACCATGGCCTGCTGGTCCTGGCCGGTGGTGGGATGGGCGGCCAGGGCTTCCCCTACTGCCTGATGGGAGACCCTAGCCGCCTGCTCGTCCGTTCGGGCGGTGGCCGCGGCGACCAGCCGCTGCTCCACGGCTAGCAACTCGGGGGTGGACCAACGGCGCTCCTCCAGCGCCCGGTCGGCGACCACACTGACCGCCCGCTCGGCCAAGAACCGATCCGCCAACTCCTCCAGCTCGGCTCGTCCGGCGCCGGTCAGGCCGGCGCCGAGGGCGACCAGGACGTCGGGGCGGGTGAAGGTGGACGCGGTCGCGGTCAACCCGTCCGGACCGGCCAGCCCATCGAACAGCCGACCACTGGCGTCAGCGGACGTTGTCCGGTCGCGGTCGCGTGTCCGGCTGGTCACCGCCCGGACCAGGGCGTCCGGGTCGTGTCCGCGCTCGGCCGCCTCTTGCCGCCAGCGGTCGTACAGGGTGTCCGGGGCCTCGCGTCGCTTGGGCTTGCGGGTGGCCTGGACGGTCCACTTGACCAGCCGCGGCGTCCGCTCCCGGCCGTCCTCAATCAGCCGGTCGAGCTCGGCGTCGATCTGGTCGGTGCGCTTGGAGAAGCCGCGGACCAGCACCTCGGGCATGCCCTGGAGCTCACGGTTGCCGTGGCTGTCGGCGGCCATCCACTCCACCCCGAGTGTCCGGACGAGCTCGCGCTGGTAGGTGGCCCGGTAGATGGCGTCCGCGGCCAGCCGATGCCGGTACAGGTCGCGGCCGTCCAAGGCCGTCCAGCGGCCGTCCGGGCCCTGGACGCGGTTGGCGACGACCAGGTGGGTGTGCAGCAGCGGGTCGCCCTCTCTGGACGTCCGGTGGTCGAACCCCACCGCCAGCACCCCCCGTCCGGACACGTGCTGGACACCACCGTGTCCACGGCGGGCGCCCACATGCTCGTCCAGGTAGCCGACCGCCTCGGCCAGCCCAGCGTGATGCGCCGCCAGTACCGCCCGGCCGGTGGCGGGGTCGCCGAGGCCGTACAGGATGGAGACGCTCTTGGTGGGCCGCAGGACCACGTCGAAGGCTGGGACGGCGTTTCCGCCGTGGGAGCGGCCGAGGAGCTCGCCGGTGTGGGGGTCGCGGCCTTCAAACATGGCCTGGAATTCGGACACGGATGCTTCGCCCTGCATGTCAAGAATGGTCGCGCCGGCGCCGTACCAGCAGCCTGGGGACTCACCGTGGCCGGACAGGTACGCCTCGTGGTCGGTGGCCAGCTCGCGGGTGTAGTAGGCCTCCCGGCCAACCGTGAGCTTGGCTATGTCGGCCACCACCCTGCCCGCTGCCTCCTCGCCTTGGTTGGCGCCAGCACCGCACCCGTGGTGCACTGCTCTCCTACGATTGAATTGGGTTGGAACGAGAGTAGGTCGGGGGACAAGGCGTCGGGGAGGCGTATCGGGAGGTAATAGGACGTGGGCTTTTCTTAGCCATGCCTGGTAGGCCGATGGTGGAACGACGGGGAGCGAGGACGCGTGAAGGACGAGGAGGCGAGCGCGATGCGCTGGCTGGGCAACGGGACATGGCTGAGCCGTCGTAATAAGAAAGCCAGAGATTGCCAGCTCGTGCCGTCGTTATGAGGTCACGCATCTCCAAGGTCGTGCGCCTGGAAGCCGAGGATGCGCGGCTGTCCACGCTGTGCCTGCACGGCAAGGGTGGCAGACCCCGCGCGGTCCCGCTCCACGCCGAGCTACGAGCGGCGCTGGCCGCCTGGTGAGACGAGTGGCCCTGGCTGGGCCACGCCGAGGCCGCGTTGGCGCTGTTCTCAATAACCGTGGCGGACGCTGTCGGTCCGGGACGCCAGCTGCGTTATCACTGGCATTTCGTCGACGCGACCGCGATGGCAAGCCCGCCGCCAACCGTCTACGGCGTGCCGGCGCGTGCAGTCCTGGCAGCTCAGGTTGGGTAGCAGTCCATCCAGGGCGCTCCTGACCAGCCGCGCAGCGGCGGGCGGTATGGCTAGCGGAACGACCTGTCGCCGCCTGTCCCGAGCCAGACTGCGCAGCGTTCGGCGACCATGATCGTGGGGAGGTTGGTGTTGGCCGCCGGGATGGTCGGCATGATCGACGCATCCACCACCCACAGCCCGTCGATGCCGTGCACCCGGCCGTGGGCGTCGACCACCGCCGAGGGTCGCCGGCCCGCCCCATCCGACACGTCCCCACCGGGTGGTAATAGGTGTTGACCTCCGCCCGCACCGCCGCCTCGAGCTCTGGCCCCTCGTCGGCGACGGCCGCACCCGGGTAGCGCTCCGCACCCAGCAGGTCGGCAAGCGGAGCGGTCCGCGCCAGCCGCCTGGCCACGCGCACCCCGGCGAGCAGGCCGGCGAGGTCGTCGGGGTGCTCGAGCAGGCCGAGCTCGATGCTCGGGGCGGCGGCCGGGTCCGCCGACCCAAGCCGCAGCCGGCCCCGCGCGCGAGTCGTGAGCAACGCTACCCACAGCCACGCGATCGCCAGATCGCCCGCCGCCTCGCCCGGCCGATGCCCGCACACCACGTGCACGTCCGGGCTGGCGGCCGTGGGCGCGTTGGCGACCGTGAGCAGCGTCTGGAACCACGGCGCGCCGACGCGGGCGGGCACCCCGGTGGCAAACACCACGCCCATGCCGGGATGGTCGGCCAGGTTGACGCCCACCCCAGGGCGGTCGGCGACCACGGGGATGCCCGCCGCGGCCAGCTCGGTGGCCGGCCCGATCCCCGAGCGCAGCAGGATGGCGGGGCTGCCGAAGCTGCCAGCGGCCAGGACCACCCGCTCGGCCGGCAGCGTCTCGGCGGGCTCGGCCAGGCGCACGCCGACCACCCGGCCGCCCTCGACGACCAGCCGGTCGACCAGCGTGTGGCTGCGGATGGTGAGGTTGGGTCGTGTGCGGGCCGGGGCCAGGTAGGTGAGCGCGGCGCTTTGGCGGATCCCGTCGACGAGGTTGGCCGGCGCCGGCCCCGCCCCGATCGCCCCAGGGCCGTTGTGGTCTGCCACCGGCCGGTAGCCGGCGGCGGCGCAGGCGTCCAGGAAGGCGCGGTGCACCACACCCAGCTCGTCGAGGGCCGCCCGACGGATGGGCAGTGGCCCAGCTCGGCCGTGCCAGCGGTCGTCTGCCGTGGCGTCCAGGTCGCGCTCCAGGCGGCAGAAGAACGGCAGGACCTCGGCAAACGACCAGCCGGGATTGCCCAGCGCGGCCCACCGGTCGTAGTCACCGGGGCTACCGCGCAGCGCGATGGCCGCGTTGGTCGCCGAGCAGCCTCCCACCAGGCGACCACGGTACAGCTCCAGGGGCCGGCCGAGCGCACCGGGCTCGCTGCGGTAGCCCCAGTCGTGGGTGAACGCCGGCGCCTGGCCGCTGGCGATCTCCGGCGGCAGCGTGGCCGGGTCGGGGTAGTCGGGGCCGGCCTCGACCAGCGTCACCGCGCAGCTCGGGTCCTGGCTGAGCCGGGCAGCCAGCACGCACCCGGCCGACCCCGCCCCCACGATCACCACGTCGCGTGCTGCCACCGGCGCCTCCTCACCCAGGGTCGTCGGCTTCGGCAAGGGTCGCACACCACAACCCGCTCGGTTTGCGGCGCCTGGACCTCCCGCGTCGGCGCCAGCACCAGCTCGCCTCCGACCAGGTCGGCCACGCGGGCAGGCTGAGGGCGCCGACCCGGGTCATCGCCGTCTGGACCTCTTCCGGCAGATGCTCCTGGATGGATCCACCCCTACACCAGCTGGCGTCCCGCCTGGTCGACCAGGACCGTTGAGGCGTAGAAGACGTCGCCCCCGTTGATACGGCCTTGAGGCTGCCCGGAAGACGCCGTCGTCCAGCGTGCCGACGAAGTAGACCCCATGGAGCAGTGATCGCTGGGCGGCCGGGTCCTGGCTGCTCACGATCAGCACCCAGCGGTTGTAGAGCCGGAGCAGCTGGGGGCACTCCCAGTGTGCCCGAGGTCCAGTCCGTCCAGGTGCCTGGGCGCCTCGAACAGCACCCCCTGGTACTGCCAGGTTCGAGCGTCGCCGGAGCGGTACCGGACCACCTTGCCGTGGCGGTCCGGCCCGGCGGTGCCGGAGCCGACGATGAGCTGCCAACCCTGTTGGTCCTGCCACAAGAACGGGTCGCGGTGGTAGCCGCTGCCAAGGCTCGGCGGTGGGCCGGCGATGAGCGGGTTGCCGGGGTCCTTGTCCCAGCGGCGCAGGTCGTCGGAGCCGGAGGCCCGGCAAGCCGACTCCACCCGCCGGGGCGCCGTCACCGACCACGCCGGTGTATAGACCGAAGTTACGTGGGTTGTGACACTCAATATGCCCTCTGAGCTGCTAGAACGGCCTGTGGAAGCACTTTGTTGTAGACACGAAGCTCACTCGCTTGCGCGCCGGAGGCGGTAGGCTTCGCGTCGCCCAACCGAGCGGCATCCTACGAACCCGCTGGTCAATCCGCTCCACCCGGGAGTCATGTAGACACAACGGCCGGTAGCTGATCACACCATCCTCCCCTGCTCAGCAGGCTATGAGGCACCTACCGCTCACGTACTAAGCCGAACGTCGGTAAGTGGACTATTCAGCGGTGATATAACGCAGGTTGGGATCGCCAAAGAAGCTACGAACCAGATGAGGGAGCTTCTGCAATCGGTGCAGTGCAGCCAACGCCTTGTGCTTCAGATCCGCGAAGCTCTCGATCCCAGTCCGACCGATGCGATCATGCTTGCTATGCTTCCAAACCCACTCATCAGGGTTCAGCTCAGGCGCATACCCTGGCAGAAAGACCAGCCGCAGCCGCCCCTCAGTGGAGGCAGCGAACTCCTTGACCGCGTTGGAACGGTGTACCGGATGACCATCGACGACCAGGAAGACCGGACCGGGGGTGTCGTGCAGCAGCCGGCGGCAGAAGTCGATGAAGATCGGGCCGTTCAGGTTGCCGTCGTAGGCAGCAAAGCGCAGCGCCCCCTTGGCAGTCACGGCGGAGATCAGGTTGATCCCGAACCGGTCGCCGGTGCTGGGCACCACCGGGGTCTGGCCGACCGGCGCCCAGGTGGTCCCGGCGTGGTAGTCCGAGCGCACCCCGGCCTCGTCGGCGAAGGAGATCGTGGCCCCTAGCTCGGCAGCTTCGGCGCGGAGCTGCGGGTAGGCCTCGGTCTTCCAGTAGCGCACGGCCTCGGGGTCTTGCTGGTAGGCGCGGTCCAGCGGCCGCTGCGGCGACAGGCCCAACTGGTGCAACAGCCGCCCGACGCTGACCGCGGACAGCGCCACGTCGAACTCCCGGCGGATGAGCTCGCGGACCATGTCGCGGGTCCACAGGGCGAACCTGAACTGCAGCTGGCGGGGGTCCTTGCCGACGACCAGGGTGTAGAGGCGGCGCAGCTGCGCGCTGGACAGTTTGGGGCGGGGGCCTGGCACGGGACGGGCGCGGAGGGCGTCGAGGCCGCCCTCTCGGTATTTTGCTAGCCAGCCGTAGACGGTGGAGCGGGCGAGTCCGAGGGCGTCGGCGATGGCTTCTGGGTGGGCGCCTTGCTGGATCTGCTGGACGGCTCGGATGCGGATCTGCTCAAGGGTCTTGTGGTCAAGTTTCCTGCCATCGTTGTCGCGCATGTATACAGTAAATCATAGATCAGGCCTCAAGTCCAGTTACCAGTAAACTTCTTGATAACTTCGGTATAGATGACCGGCCGCCCGTCCACCACGCGGGCACAGCCGGACCAGCACCTGTCCCGGTCCGGGGCGTGGGGGGAGGGTTCCAGGGCGAAGGGATGCCTGCGCCAGGTAACCAGGTCGTCGGAGCTGACGTGGCCCCACCGCGGTGGCCCCAGACGGGCGCGTCCGGGGTTGGCCTGGAAGAACAGGTGTAGGTGCCCCGTCGGTGGATGGGCCCCGTTGGGCCGTTCATCCAGTTGCGTCCAGCGGTGACGTGGTAGCGGGGTGCCCAGTCGTCCGGTGGCGCCATCCTGTCTCGGCCTCTCGTCATGGGTTCTTGGACTGGCCGGACCTCGAGAACTGCTCCATGGTTTATGCGCGTCGGATGGTTTCGGGTACAGGCGGCAGCATAGCCGGCTGGACCGGCGTGACCGTGCACGCCGTGGTGATGGTTGCGTGACCGATCTTCGCCGAACCTGCGGTGTTGAGGCCGAGGACGCTCACGGCCTGCGGCGGCGGTGCACGCGGGCCTCCCAGGGTTGCAGCATCAGCCGCGACTGGAGCGCGGCGGGCGCCGCCACGTTGGCCAGGAGCAGTTCGGCGCCCAGCCAGCCGGCGGCGTCCGGGATCGCGACGGTGACCGACCCACCGGAGAAGTTGCCAAGCACCAGCAGCTCGGTGTCGCCGTGGCGGCGGGTGAACGCGTACACCTGCTCGTGGTCGGCCAGCAGCAGGTGGAAGTCGCCGTGCGCCACCGTGGGCTCGGTGTGGCGCAGCCCGATCAGCCGCCGGT
>JBIOYL010000407.1:0-9086 GCA_044870185.1 Actinomycetes bacterium
CCGGCCTGGCGCAGCCGGCGCACCAGCTGCACATACAGCGGATGGCCGGCGTGCTCGGCGGCCTCGCTGGCGTAGACCATGAGCTTTTGCCACAGGCCCAGCCCGGCCGCGTCGGCCTCGGGCCGCCAGGCCGGGCGGGCCAGCAGCCGCCCGTCGCGTTTGCACACCTGGATGCGCTCCAAGGTGAGCAGGGGCCGCTGCAGCAGCACGGCCAGGGCGGGCAGGGCGCGGGCGATCGTCGGGCCGTCACCGACCGAGATGACCATCAGCGGCACGTTGGCGTTGCGGCCGACCAGGCGGGCCCGCCGCCGCACCCCGAGCACGGTGCCGTCCACGCCCAGCAGCACGGTGGCGCCGGCCACCCGGTGGCGGTGCAGCAGCTCCACCACCGCCAGGTCGGCGGGCCGGCCGGTGGTGGCGCGTTCCTGGCGGCCGAGGTAGACGGTGAGCTTGGTCTGCTCGGCCAGCGGCTCGGGGAAGCGCACCGCCCGGGTCCGCCCGACCAGCAGCCGCGCCCGCTCCAGCGTCACCAGGCCCGGGCTGGCCAGCGCGGCCACCTCGGGCAGGGCACCCTCGATGCGCCGGCGGGCATCGACCGCCACCGACACCACCGGCAGGTCCTCCGACAGGGTCAAAAGCCGCTGGGTGTGCAGCCGGTGGGCGAGCCCGAACCCTTCGATGCCGCGCAGCAGCACGCTGGTCTGCAGGCCGTGGCGCTGGTAGCAGTCCAGCAGCGCGTCGGCCACCAGGCGCCCGCCGGTGCGGGCCCGCTCGTCGTGGTAGGTGGTCAGCTTGAGACAGTCGGCGTCGCTGCTCACAGCGCGCCCCCCAGCGCCCGGCCGATGGCCGCGGCCGCCAGCCCCGCGGCCAAGCTCACCAGCACGTTCAGCCAGGCCAGCCGGGCCTCGCCGTCCTCGGCCAGCCGGTGGGACTCCAGCATCCAGGTGGAAAAGGTGGTGTAGGAGCCCAGCGTGGCCACCCCGGCCAGCAGCAGCACCGCGCCGCGCACCCCCAGACCGGCCAGCAGGCCCAACAGCAGCGCGCCGGACAGGTTGACCGTCAAGGTGCCGAGCGGAAACTGGCGGCCGGCGCGGCTGGCGACCAGCCCGTCCAGGCCGAAGCGGGCCAGCGCACCCAGCCCGCCGAGCACCGCCACCCCGACCCAGACCAGCGCGCTCATACCAGCATCCGCACCCGGCGGACCAGCACGCTGGCCGCGGCGACGGCGGCGAAGCCGCCGGCCAGGCTGGCGGCCGCGTAGCCGACGGCCAGGGCGAGGTGGCCGCCGTCGAGCAGCCCGAGCAGCTCGACCTGCAGGGTGGAGAAGGTGGTCAGCGCGCCGCACAGGCCGGTGCCCAGCAGCGGGCGGCGGTAGGCGGAGGGGGGCAGGCGCTCCTGCAGGCGGGTGGCGAAGTAGCCGAGCAGGAAGGCGCCGGCCAGGTTGACCGCGAACGTCGCCCACGGCCAGCTGCCCGGCCGGTGCGGGAGCGCCTGGCCGAGCCCGGCGCGTGCCAGCGAGCCGATCGCGCCGCCGGCGAAGATCGCGGCCAGCTCCCGCCGATCCACCCTGGGCAGAGCACCACCCCTTGGCGTCCATAGGCGAGCCCCCCGGACGGCAGCCCGCGCACCAGGCCCCGGAAGCTCGTCAGCCCGCATCGCCCGGTCGCTCACGACAGCCCAGGTCGTCGCGGCGATCCGCGCGCCGCCGGCGCCCGGCCGGCTGCCCCAGCTCGGCCACTGTGGCAACCATCACCGATCCCCGCCATCGACGTGTGGGCGTGGCACGGGCACGGCCGGCTGCCTGCGGTCCTGCGGTGGCGGGAGGTAGACGCCGCGGACAAAGGACCCGCCGGCGGTCTCCAGCACCCAGGTCGAGCCCTTCTGCCAGCGCAGCTCGCCGTCGGTGGCCAGCCCGTCGCGCACGAGCTGCTCGATCACCCCCTGGACGATGTCGCCGTGGGTGCACACGACCGCCTCCCGCTCGGCCAGCACGCCGGCCAAGCCCAGGACCTCGCCGAGCTCGGCGCCTTCGACCAGCACCTCGTCGAGCTCGACCTTGAGGCCGCGGGCACGGGCGAGCGGTTCCACCGTGGCGCAGCAGCGGGTGGTCGGGCTGGACAGGACCCGACCGACCGGGAAGCTCGCGAACACTGCGACCAGCGCGCCGGCCTGCCATTGCCCGGCCTGGCTGAGGGGGCGGAGGTAGTCGGGGGCCGCCCACTGCTCGGCGCGGCCCGCCTTGGCATGACGGACGAGATACAGGGTCATGGCGGCGCCTCATTGTCAGACGATCGGCACGCCGACGCAATCGACAGGCGCCGGCCTCCCCAAGAGCTTCGTGCTGCCGACGGAATCGGGTCCATCGCCTTGCCAGGCAGGGCCCTTTGGCCGTGGAACCGGCCGCCGGCACGGGGGATCCTCGCGGCAAGGCCGTCCACGGCATCCGGCGTGGAAGGAGAGGACTCATGCTTGCGTGCCCACGCTGCGGCAACGACGCCGAGTATCTGCCCGACGAGGAGTTCAGCCTGCTACGCTGCGAGTTCTGCGGCGACGACATCGACGCCGCCGACCTGGTGCTGCAGGTCGCGGTCGACCGCATCACCAACGCGCTGCCACCCGCGCCCTCGGAGGAGCTGCTCCCACCCGTCGAAGCAGAATTCGTCTGAACGTCCGAACGGCGCTCCGACCGGAGCCACCGCCTGACGGCAGAGCGTGCTGCCGGGCGTCGCCTGTCGCCGGGCGTCGCCTGCCGCAGGCCGACCGCCGCCCGGGGCCGGCTCGAGTCGAAGGGGAGGCCATGGAGCTGGCACAGCTGGCGCAGCTGGCGTTCTTCCAGGGCATGCCCCAGTGGGCGCTGGTCCGCCTGGCCGAGGCGGCCACCGAGGAGCGGATGGCGGCGGGCGGGCTGGTGCTTCGCCAGTCCGACCGGGCCGGGGCGGTCCACTTCCTGCTGGCCGGGTCGGTGCAGATCCTGATCCGGGTCGGCGAGGAGGACCTGCTGGTCGCCGTGCTGCGCCACCCCGGCGAGCTGCTCGGCTGGTCGGCCTTTCGGGCCCCCTACCGGTACACCGCCTCGGTGCGCTGCGAGGAGCCGAGCCGGCTGGTCAGGGTGCCGGCCGCGGTGTTCGAGGAGCTGTTCGAGCGCGACCCGGCGCTGGCCTACCGGATCCTTCAGCGGGTGGCGGCGAGCGTCGCCAACCGCTTGGAGCATGCCCGCGAGCGCCTGTGCCTGCCGCCCCGGCAGGCACAGGAACAGGGTGAGCCGTGAGCGCCGAGACCCTCGCGCTGTTGTCGGGCTCCCCGTTCGTGGAGGGCTTCGACCCGCAGGACCTGGCCGAGCTGGCAGGCCACGCCCGCATCGCCGCGTTCCAGCCCGGCGAGCAGGTCTTCGCCGAGGGTACGCCGGCCACCGCCTTGTACCTGCTGGTCTCCGGCGCCGTGGAGCTGTCGTTTGCAGGACCGGCCGGCGGCGAGGATGTGGCCGTGCAGACCGTCACCCACGCCGGGCATCCGCTGGGCTGGTCGGCGATGGTGGAGCCGTACGCGTACCGGGCGACGGCCACCGCCACGCAGGCGACCCGGCTGCTGGCGCTCGACCGCGACCTGCTGGAAGACCACGCCTGCGCGCATCCCGCCTTCGGGGTCGCCCTCATGCGGGCGATCATCGGCGTCGTCGGCGACCGCCTGCGAGCCACCCGGATGCGGCTGGTGGCGCGCCGCTACGACGACGTGGTCGTGGCCATCCGCGACCTGCTCGCCCAAAGCGGGGCGCAGCTCAGCGTCACCTCCCCGCTGCACAAGCTGCCGCTGTACCTGGAGCACCGGCTCACGCTCGCCGACGCCTTCCACACCCTGGAGCTGCTGCAGCGCCACGGCGACCCGGTGGAGCGCAGCCTGGCCACGCTGTGTGCCGACATCCTCGACCAGGTGCACCAGGAGCTGCGCCTGTACCAGCAGCTCCAGGCCATCTACCAGGTGGTCGCCGGCGCGCCCCCCACCATCGGCCCGGAGGAGGTCCGCCGGCGCAGCATGCTGGCGTTCCGCCGGCTGTTCGCCGACACCCGCCACCGGGTCGCGGGCTGGGAGCACCTGCCGGAGCGGCCCGGGCACATCTTCATCATGAACCACCTGCGCAACCATCCGGACAACCTGCTGCCCAACGACTTCACCCTGACCCTGGACACCCACTTCGTGTCGAGCATGATCCTGTTCGAGCGCTACGGCGAGGCGCCCATCCGGGTGGTCCGCAAGTCGCGCCCGGACGAGTACGGGCACCAGCGGTTCTACGACCGGCTCGGCTACGTCTACGCCTACGCCGGCCACGTCGACGCCGCCGACGCCGATCCCAGCAGCTCCCCCGAGGCGCGCCGCCGCTTCTTCCTCGACGCGGCCGGGTCGTACCTGCGGCTGGGCCGCAACGTGGTCATCTGCCCGGAAGGGGCCAGCGCCGCAACCGAGCAGTCCCCGCTCCAGTTCCGGCCGGGCGCCTTCCGGCTCGCCGCCCACGTCCGCCCCGAGCCGCTGCTCGTGCCGATCGCGGTGGCCAACTTCGACCGCAAGCTCACCCAGACCACCACCGCCGCGGTGGTGCACGAGCCGTTCAAGCTGTCGGACTACGTGGCCGACCCGGCCGACGAGCACGCCCTGCTCGGCTTCATCAACCAGCAGGTGCACGCGTGGTTTCGCGGCTGGGTGCGTGAGGCGGTCGCGCTGGCCGCCGCACCCGGCGGCTGATCGGCGCACCCGGCGGCTGATCGGCGCGCCCGGCGTCAGGCGCCGAAGCCTGCCGGCACCCCGTCCAACGCGAGCCGGAGCCAGTAGCGCTCGAACGCCCGCCAGCGGCGCTCCTCAGGGGAGGAGGAGTGGCTGACCGGGAAGCGCATGAGCTCGTGCGGCCCGGCCAGGTGGGCGGCGATGGCCAGCACGGTCGGCGCCGGCACCACCTCGTCGGCCAGGCCCATCCCGACCAGGGTCGGGCAGCGTACCAGCCCGGCGAAGTTGACCGGGTCGAAGTAGCGCAGGACGGTCAGCAGGTCCTCGGCGGCGTGCTCCGGGCGGCGCTGCAGGTAACGGTTGATCTCTCCGGCCGACCCGGAGCTGGCGAACAGGCGCCGGCCTTCCGCCCAGCCGAAGCTCGGCACCGCCACGGCGAGCAGGTCGGCCACCCCGGCCAGCGCCTCGGCCATCAGCGCGAGGCCGCCGGCGAAGCTCACCCCCTGCAGCACGGTGCGGGTCACGGCGGCGCCGAGCAGCTCGCGGCCCACCTGCACCGCCCGCAGGTAGTCGCAGACGGCGCCGCGTAGCACGTGCCGCTCGGGCGACTCGATCCCCGTCAGGACATAGCCCCAGCGGGACGGCGACGGCAGCGCGGCCCGGGACCGCCCGCAGCCGCGGACGTCGACGCCGACCACGTTGAGGCCGGCACGCGCCCACGGCCACCTCGGCATGCTCTGTCCGCCATAGCCGTGGCCGTGGACGACCAGCGGCCGGGGCGCGCCGTCGGCCCGGTGGAGCAGGTACCCGTGGATGCGGGCGCCGTCCAGCGAGGCGAAGCTGAGCCAGTCGAGCTCGAGGCCCGACTGGGCGGCGGCCGTGGCCCGCCGGGTCGCGGCCGGGACCCGGTCCAGCTCGGCGGTGGTGCGCGACCAGAACTCGAAGAAGTCCGCCGGGCGGCTGAGCGGGGAACGGGAGGCGGCCACCACGACAGCCTACCCGGCGGGGCGGGCGGCCGGCCGGCGATGGCCCTGCGGCTACCTGCGCTCCACGACGCCGCGGACGAGGGCTGCCTGCCCTGCGTGCTGGAGGTCGTCGGCGAGCACGCTCACCAGCCGCACGCCCAGCGTCACGGGCGGGTCCCACGACCGGTCCACGATCCGGGCAAGCTCGGCGTCGGTCAGACGCGCCACGTACCTGGTTGTCTGCTCGTGGACCGCGTCGTGATAGCCCACCAGCAGGTCCCCCGACGCCACCCGGACCGCCGCGACCTCTTCGGCGCTGTGCCCGTAGCCCGTCGCCCGCGGGTGGAACGGCAACCCGAACCGCTCCACCCAGCCACGCGAGATCCAGACCTGCTCGGCCTGCGCGGCGTCGGCGAGGTGATCGTCCTGGATCCGGGTCAGATGCCACACCAACCAGGCGATCGAGTTCGCCTGGCGGTCGATGCGGAACGTCAGCTGTTCCGGTGTCAGACCCTCGACCACCTGGTGGACCACCGCACGGATCCTGCCGAACGCATCGACGAGCAGCTCAGCGCCGGTCATTTTGGTGACTCCTGTCAGCCGCCGAACCAGCGTCGGCGCCGGGTGGCGGCGAACCGCGCCTTCTCGTCGGCCAGCGTTCGTGACGGGCCGAAGAACGGCGCCGTCGGCGACGGTCCGGACAGGAAGTCGGCGTCGACCTTGCCGACCAGGCCGCCGCCGAACTCGATGTAGCACGACCCCTTGCCGTCGTACGGGTCGATCGCGCCCGAGCCGTGCAGCCTGGCGCCGATGTCGTCGGCGACGGCACGCGCCGCGGTCTCGGCGAACACGCCCGCCCGGGGCACGGGCGCGTCGGCGCAGTCCCCCAGCGCGTAGACCTGCGGGAAGCGGGTGGCCAGGTTGCGGGGATCGACCGCGACCCAGCCGTCGTTGCCGCCGACCGTCAGCCCGCACGCCTGGACGACCGCCGGCGCCCGGTGCACGGGGATCCCGATGAACAGGTCGTAGGCAAGCTCGCCTGAGGTCAGCCGGGCCACGTGCGCGGCCGGGTCCAGCCCGCGCACCCGGCGGCTCGGCGTGTAGCCGATGGCGCGGTCCCCGAGCGCCCGAACGATCGCCGCCGAGGTCTCCGGCGACACCGGGATCGGCGCCTCCATCGGGCTGAGCACCTGGATCTGGGTGGCGTCCCGCAGGCCACGGCCGACCAGGTGGTCGTGCAGCAGCAGCGCGCCCTCGTACGGCGCCGGCGGGCACTTGAACGGCACCCCCAGGATCGCCAGCAGCACCTTCCCACCGGCAAACGACGCCAAGCGCTCGCGTAGGCGCTCCGCGCCGGCCACGGAGTAGTACTCGTAGCCGTCGTCCACGAAGCCCGGCGTGGCCGCAGGGTCGTAGTCGGCGCCCAGCGCCACCACCAGGATGTCGGGCTCGTAGGTGGCGGCGTCGGTGACCACGTGACGGGCCTGTGGGTCGATCGAGGTGACCTGTTCCTGGCGGAACTCGACCTGCGGTCTGGTGATGTCCCGGTAGGGGTAGGACACCTGCGCCCGGGTCTGCCGGCCGAACAGGATCTCCAGCTTGTCAAACCCGAAGATGAACGCGTCCTGCTGGTCGACCAGGGTGATGTGCAGCTCGTCGCCCAACGACTCCGCCAGCCTCCTGGCCAGCTCCAGCCCGCCGAAGCCGGCGCCCAGGATCAGCACGTGCTGCCTCATGCCGGCAGCATGTCGCGCCGACCGGGCAGGTGCAAGGCCAACCCCGTCGAGCAGGGCAACCGAGCCAGACAACTGCGACTGTTAGGATGGAGACGTGTCGACGATGCGTGGCTTGCGGGTCACGTGCAGCGCCTGCAGTGAAGGAGGCCGCCCGTGCCCTCCCCACCCGAGGGGCAGAACCTGGCAACACCCGCGAACCGGCAGCCCGCCTGGCATCCGGGCCCGACCACCAAGCCGCCGCTGCCGGTGGAGAGCCGCGAGCAGCTCGTCTACCTGCTCACGCAGGCCGCCGAGCTCGAGCAGGGCGTGTTGTGCGAGTACCTGTTCGCGCTGTACTCCCTCAAACGCGATCCCCAGGACGGGCTCGGCAGCCAGCAGCTCGCCCAGGTCGCCCGCTGGGGACGGACCCTGTCCCAGGTCGCCGTCCAGGAGATGCTGCACCTGGCGCTTGCCACCAACCTGCTCACGGCGGTCGGCGCGGTGCCGCACCTTCACCGGCCGAACTTCCCCATCCGCTGCCAGTGGTACCCGCCGGACGTGCAGCTCGCGCTGGTGCCGTTCGGTGAGGCGGCGCTGCGCCACTTCATGTACCTGGAGCGCCCCGACAGCATCGACCTGGCCGACGCCGAAGCCTTCGCGGTCATGTGCGAGTGCCGGCCGCTGACCGCAACCCCGACCACGCTGATGGCCGCCCCGCAGGACTACCACACCGTCGGCCACCTGTATCGCAGCATCGAGCACGGCTTTGCGCGGCTGGTCGAGCGCTACGGCGAGGCGGACGTGTTCATCGGCCCGCCCCGCAACCAGGCCAGCCGCGAGGTGTTCGGCTTCCCGGAGCTGGTGCCGGTCACCGACCTGGCCTCCGCCCGAGCCGCCATCGAGCTGATCGTCGAGCAGGGCGAGGGCGCAGGCGGCGACTGGCGCCAGGCCCACTTCGGCCGCTTTTCGACCATCCTCGACGAGTTCCTCGCGGCGACCCGGGCGGATGCGGCCTTTGCGCCGGCCCGGCCGGCGCGGCCGGCCTACGTCCGCCGCCCTGCGGACCAGCCCCAGGCGACCATCATCGGCGACCCGCTCACCGCGCAGGTGGCGGACCTGTTCGACGCCGCCCACCAGACGATGCTGCAGGCGCTGTGCCGCTGCTTCATGCACGGCGACGAGACCGGCGAGGAGGTGGCGACCCTGGCGGGCACCGCCGTGCGGCTGATGGGGCGGGTGCTGCGGCCGCTGGGGTCGGTGCTGACCACCCTGCCGCTTGGTCCCGACCACCCCGGGGAGCTGGCCGGCCCCGGGTTCTACATGGTGCACCCTTCCCAGTTCGTGCTGCCGTACCGGGAGGCGGCCTGGAAGGTCATGGTCCAGCGGCTGGGCGAGCTGGCCGACGCCTGCGCGCGGCTCGGCCTCGAGCCCGGCCTCGGCCAGGTCGCCAAGCTGGAGCCGAACGTCCGGACCATCGCCGCCGGGCTGCAGGCGCACCTGGACGAGCGCCCTTGACGTGTGGACGGTCTTGCTCCAGTTGGACAATGGCTTCCATGAGGGGGATGTGGAATGGAGCAACTTGCCACGACGGCCCGGCCACTCCGCGTTGCCATCATCGGTGCCGGCCCGGCCGGGCTCTATGCCGCCGAGGCGCTGCTCAAGAAACCCGATATCGTCCTGACCATCGATATCT
>JBIOYL010000408.1:0-2417 GCA_044870185.1 Actinomycetes bacterium
GGCCTCGTTGGTGTGGCGCCGGTGGATAGCCAGGGCGACCAGGCCCCAGCCAACGTCGCCGAGTGTGACCAGCAGCCGCGAGACGAGAGCGATGACAGTTGCCATGCTCGTCGGCATGCTCGAGTGGAGCAGGAAGATAAGGGCCGCCTCGCGCACGCCCACCCCGGCCGGCGCAACCGGGACGAGGAAGCCGATGCACCAGGCGGCGGCGTAGGCGCCGATCGCCCGCGCGAGCAGGCCGGGGCCGGTGACGCCAAGCGAGCGGGCGAGCACCCAGACGTGCAGGCCGTACATGACCCACATCGCGAAGGATAGGGCAGCCGCCTTGGACAGGCCAGCCGCCGATACCCGCCGCGGGAGCGGCTCGCGGCGGGTAAGCAGCAGTGCCAGCCCGACCAGGCGGTTGAGCACGGGCGGGGAGAGCACGACGATGACGGCAGGCAGCGCGGCCAGCGTCCACCAGTAGCGCGCGAACGCGGCGTGCCCCAGCAATGGCAGGGCGAGCACCCCAAGGAGCAGCCCGGTGCCCACCCCGAGCAGCATGAACACGGCCACGGCGGCCGCCGACGACCGGCGCGGAACCTTGTAGTCGCGGCCGAGCTCCATCTGGGCCACGACCGGCCATACGCTCCCGGGCACATACTTGCCGAGCTGGCCGAGGAAGAACACGCGCAGGCCGCTGGCCAGCGGCAGGGGGGAGCCGAGGTCGGCCTGGATCGCCCGCCAACCCAAGAAGCTGAGAAAGTGGCCGGCCAGCACTGGGACCTGGGCTAGGGTGACGGCCCACAGCGGCAGGCGGCCCAGTACGGGCCCGATCTCGTGCCAGCGCCTGGCCACCGCGTAGGCGACGAACGCGAGCAGGATGCCGAGGGCCACGACCCTCGCCAGACGGCGCAGCTTGGCGTTCAGACGCGTTCCGGCTTCGTGATCAGGGCGGCCACGTCATCCCACGTCGAGGTCAGGGCGCGGGCGCCGGTGGACAGGGCGGGCAGGGCATCGGGGGCACGCTCGATCGCGTCGGCTATGGCATCCGGGATCACCCGGGGGCGCCAACATGCCGTTGACGCCCTCCACGACCTGCTCGGACAGACCGCCGACCGCGGTGGCGACCACCCCTCGACCGGCTGCGCCGGCCAGGGGCACGATGCCGGGCTGAGTGGCATGGTGATAGGGCACCACGACCAGGTGATGGGCGGCGAGCAGTGGACCTACCTCGTCATCGGCCACATAGCCGGGCCGCAGGCGTACCTGGTCGGCGATGCCGAGCATGGCGGCCTGCTCCTGCCACGGCTCGACCGGTCCCCAGAACTGGTCGGCCACGGTGAGTTCGACGGGCACGCCCCGAGCGGCGAGCTTGGCCAGAGCTGCCAAGGCGGCGTCTAGGCCTTTGTAGGGCCGGACATGGCCGAAGAACAACAGGCGGTGAGGGGGTGCCGGGGGTAGCTCGACTGGCCTGATGTACAGATTCGGCGGGTGCGGGACCATGACGGCGGGCAGCCGGGGCGCCAGCTCGCGCAAGGGGGCTACGCTGGCCTCGGTGTGGACCAGGGCGCCGTCGAGCCGGCGCAGCACCGAGCGGGTGGCCAGCCGGTCGAATGGCCGCTGCTCGTGCGGGACCGGGTTGTGGACGATCGCCGCCGCCGACGTGGAGCCGGCGGCGGTCAGCAGCACCTGGTAGGCGGGCGCCTGGAGGGGCGTGACCCATGGGAAGACGAGCAGGCCGGCTCGCCGCGCGATCCGCCCAGCCCGCCACCAGGATGTCGGGTCGTTCCAGCGCAGCGCGAACCGCGCCCCTGGGAACGACACCGTCTGGGGGTCGGCTTGCTCACCCGGGTAGAGGAGGCGTGGGTACTGCTGCCGCCAGGACAGGACGATGAGGTCGTGGTTGCCAGCCTCCAGGGCGCGCACGAGCCGCGCTCCGTACTGCGAGATCCCGCCCCGCCGCGGGGGCACCGGCCCTACATACACGATCCTCATGTCACGCCTGCGGACTTGAGGTGCTGGGGGGCCACGGCGAGTGGCGGCCCGAGCGGACGGCGCGGGGTGCTGGTGCCTAGCCAGACATAGGTGGGGACCAGCGGAATCGCGGCCCGCAGGGCAGCCAGCGGAAGCCTGGCCGAGTAGCCGCCCACGACATCGTCGGCGTGGAAGCGCTCCGGATCCTTGATCACGGGCAGGGTGTAATCCCAGACGTCGAAAGCGCGCAGCAGGCGGCGCAGGCCGGGTCGGGTGCAGAAGCGTTCGTGATAGTACGACGCCCTGCCAGTGACCCGCACGTATCGGTGGGCCAACGGACGAGGGAGCCAGGAGAGGAACGGCAGCTTGTAGTGTGGCTCGATGACCCCGAGCCGATTGCCGAGCCCGAAGTAGGCGACGCCGTCGTCGGCGAGGACGCGATAGATCTCGGCGACGATCGC
>JBIOYL010000409.1:0-16924 GCA_044870185.1 Actinomycetes bacterium
GCCGACGTCGTTCTGGGTGACCTGGGTGGTCACCCCGGGCATGCTCGGCTCTTGCTGGTCGTTCGGTCGGTCGGTGGCCTCGGTCAACTGCTTGTCTCCTAGACTGGCGGACAGAAGCTCTGGGGGACGTTTCGTGCTGGTGGGGCGACGCGACCGCGTCAAGACACACTGGCAGAAAAAGCCCACAGGTGGTTTCGGAGATGGTAGTCGCCCCCCGAGGAGCGCGTCAACGGATTGAACCAGGCATGACCAGCGGGTTTGGGAAAAGTCAGGAGGAGTCGCCGTGACCGAGCCCCTCTACCACCAGGATGCCTATCTGGCCGAGTTCGACGCCCGGGTCGTCAATTCCCATCCCGACGGCGTGGTGCTGGACCGCAGCGCCTTCTACCCGGGCGGCGGCGGCCAGCCGCCCGATGTCGGCCTGCTCACCCACGACGGCGGCAAGGCGCTGGTCAGCGGGGTCGCCACCCGCGACGGCGAGACGATCCTGCTGCTCGACGGCCCCGTCCCGCCCGCCGGGGCAGGCGTCCACGGGAGGAGTTCGCGGCCAGGCCCGAGCTCATCCGGACCAAGACCAACCTGCTCCCACCTGGGCTGCGCGTCGTGCGGGTCATCGACATCGAGGGGCTCGACCGTCAGGCCGACGGCGGCACCCACGTGCGCTCGACCGGCGAGGTGGGCGCCGTCCGGGTCGTCAAGCACGAGTCCAAGGGCAAGGGCAACAAGCGCCTGCGCATCGCGCTGGAGCCGGCCGCGGTGCCGCCCACCAGATAGCAGCCGCCGCCTCGGCCTGGAGCTGGCCGCCCGCGCCACGGCGGCCGGCCGCCAGGGGCGCCGGCTGACCCGGCCGCCCGGCCGGGTGGCTAGTGCTGCGCCTCGGCCCAGGAGCGGCCGGTGGCCATAGAGACCTTGAGCGGCACCTTGAGCCGGTACACGCCCTCCATCTCGCGCCGGACCAGGCCGGCCAGGCGCTCGCCCTCCCCTGGGCCGACCTCGAAGACGAGCTCGTCGTGCACCTGCAGCACCATGCGCGAGGTGAGACGCCCGGCGCTCATGGCCCGGTCGACCGCGACCATGGCCATCTTGATGAGGTCGGCCGCCGAGCCCTGGATGGGCGCGTTCAGCGCCATGCGCTCGGCCATCTGACGGCGCTGGTAGGAGTCGGAGGCGAGGTCGGGCAGGTAGCGGCGCCGGCCGAGGATGGTCGAGGTGAAGCCGTCCCTGCGAGCCTGGGCGACCACCCCGTCCAGGTAGGCCTTGACCTTGCCGAAGCGGGCGAAATACGCCTCCATCAGCACGCGGGCCTCCTCGGCCGGGATGCCGAGGTTGTGGGCCAGCCCGAAGGCACTGAGCCCGTAGGCCAGGCCATAGGTGACCATCTTCACGTTGGCGCGCAGGCCGCGGTCCACCTGGCCGGGCGGCAGCCCGTACACCATCCCGGCCACGGTGGCGTGGATGTCCTCACCGCCCAGGAACGCCTGGACCAGCGCCTCGTCCCCGGCCAGGTGGGCGAGCACCCGGAACTCGATCTGGCTGTAGTCGGCGACGAGCAGCCCGTCGGTCCCCGGCCCGGCCACGAACGCGCGGCGGATCTCCCGCCCGGTCTCGGTGCGGATCGGGATGTTCTGCACGTTGGGGTTCTGGGTCGACAGGCGGCCGGTCGAGGTGACGAACTGGTTGAACTGCGCGTGGATGCGCCCGGTGGCCGGGTTCACCAGCTTCGGCAGCGCGTCCACGTAGGTGTTCTTGAGCTTGGCCACCTCCCGGTAGCCGAGCAGCTCGTCGAGGATCGGGTGCGGGTTGGTCAGCGCCAGCTGGGCGAGCGAGGCGGCGTCGGTGGTGTAGCCGGTCTTGATCCGCTTGGTCTTGGGCAGGCCGAGCTTGTCGAACAGGATCGCCTGGAGCTGTGGGTTGGAGCCGATGTTGAACTGCTCGCCGGCCAGCTCGTAGATGCGCGCCTCATGGTCGCGCAGGCGCGCGTCGAGCCGGTCGCCGATCTCGGTGAGCACCGACAGGTCGACCGCGATGCCGGTCTGCTCCAGTTTGGCCAGGATGGGCACCAGCGGCAGCTCGACGTCGTCGTCCAGGTGCTCCACGCCCATGGAGGCCATCTGCTTGCCGAGCGCCTCGGCCAGCTCGCCGACCGCCTGGGCGCGCAGGCACCAGCCGGGCCAGGGCGCCTCGTCCACCTCCAGGGCGAGCTGGCCGGAGGCGGCCGGCTCCTCCTGCCCCTGCGGGCGCAGCTCCTTGCGCAGGTAGCGCAGGGCGAGGTCGGCCAGGTCGTAGGTGCGCTGGGCGGGCAGGGCGAGATAGGCGGCCAGCGCCGTGTCCATGCTCAGCCCCTCGAGCCGCCAGCCCCGCCCCCAGGCGGCCAGGTACAGCGGCTTGGCGTCGTGGACCAGCTTGGGCCGGTCCGGGTCGCCGAGCAGGGCGCGCACGGCCTCGACGTCGGCCGGATGCCCCGGGTCGAGGTCCACCCAGGCGGCCCCCCGACCCTCGGCCCAGAGCCCCGCCCCGCGCAGCTCGGCCCGGCCGGGCCCGAGCGCCAGGGAGCAGGCCAGCGCCACGGGCGCCCCGGCCGGCACGCCGGCCAGCCAGGCAGGCAGGCCGCCCGGCTCGAGCGCCCGCGCCTCGACCTCGAAGCCGACGTCGGCGCTGGCCGGCTGGGCGACGGCGGCGAACAGCCGCTCGCGGAGCTGCTGGAACTCCAGCGTGTCGAACAGCCGGTGGATCTCGCCGCGGTCCCACGGGCCCATGCGCAGGTCGTCCACGGTCACGTCGAGCGGCACGTCACGGCGCAGGATGGCGAGCTGCTTGTTGCGCAGCACGTCGTCGGCGTGGGCGAGCAGGTTCTGTCCGAGCCGGCCGCGCTGCTCGCCGGCGTGGGCGACGATCTCCTCGACGCCGCCGTAGGTCTGGACCAGCTTGGTTGCCGTCTTGTCGCCCACGCCGGGCACGCCGGGCACGTTGTCGGAGCTGTCGCCGCGCAGCGCGGCCAGGTCCGGGTAGCGCTCGGGCGCCACGCCGTAGCGCTCGACCACGGCCGCCTCGTCCATGACGACCGTGTCGCTGATGCCGCGGCGGTTGTACAGGACGCGGACCTGCTCGTCGTCGATGAGCTGGAAGGTGTCCCGGTCGCCGGTCACGATCAGCACCGGCAGGCCCTTGGCGGTCGCCTGGCCGGTCAGGGTGGCGATCAGATCGTCGGCCTCGTAGCCGGCCACCTCGACCACCGGGATGCGCAGGACCTTCAGCACCTCGCGGATGAGCGGCATCTGGGAGCGGAACTCGTCGGGGGACTCCCTCCGGTTGGCCTTGTAGTCCTCGTACAGCTCGTGGCGGTAGGCGGGCTTGCCGAGGTCGAAGCAGACCGCGATCCGGTCGGGCGCATACTCGCCGAACAGCTTCACCAGCATCGTCGTGAAGCCGTAGACCGCGTTGGTCACCTGGCCGGTGGTCGTGGCCAGGTCGCTGGGCAGCGCGAAGAAGGCCCGGTAGGCGAGGCTGTGCCCGTCCAGCAGGACGAGCGGGGCCGGCTGGGCGGCGGCGGAGCTCGAGGAGGTGGCCACGAAACCGAGTCTAGCAGCGGCACTCGACGGCTTCGGGGTCGGTTCGTCGGTTCGCCGGCGCGGCCGGCGGCGGCCCGGCCGGCCGGAAGCGGTCCGGCCCGGCGGCGGCTGGCCAGGCCGGCCGGTGGCGGCCCGGCCAGCCGGGAGCGGCCCGAGCACGGCGGCGGCAGGCCGGCCCGGCCGATGCCGGGCCAGCATGGTCAAGCCACCCGGGATGGGACGAGGTAGAGAAAATCCTCGATCCTATCAGCGCAGGTGGCACCTGCATGGATGCCAGGCCCCTTGCACCGCAACGGATCGGACGAGTTGACCCCTCCCCTGCCCGCTGCTAGCGTGCCCGCAGTCGGGGTCCCCAGGGGCCCCGAGATTTGTCCGGCGTGGGGGTTCGGGTCACCGAGTAGAGAACGTTCGCACTCGGGGAAGGTGCGAACGGCACCAAAGGTCTCGGCTCCCCGCCGGACAGCTCCCAGCCGTGGGGTCTCGAACCCGACCCGGCCACAGGATCACCCGTCGCGAGGATCACCGGCTCGCGGCCAGAGGAGCTCCTACAGGATCTTCGACAGGAACGAGCGCGTGCGCTGGTGCTGAGGGTTGGCGAAGACCTCGACGGGCTTGCCCTCCTCGACCACGACCCCCTCGTCCATGAACACCAGGTGGCTGCCGACCTCGCGGGCGAAGCCCATCTCGTGGGTGACCACGACCATGGTCATGCCGTTCTCCGCCAGCTTCTTCATGGCGTCGAGCACATCGCCGACCAGCTCGGGGTCGAGCGCGCTGGTCGGCTCGTCGAACAGCATCAGCTTGGGCTCCATGGCCAGCGCCCGGGCGATCGCCACGCGCTGCTGCTGCCCGCCGGACAGCTGGGCGGGATAGCTGTCGGCCTTGTCGGCCAGGCCGACCTGGCCGAGCAGCTCCCGGCCGCGCGCGAGCGCCTCCCGCCGGTGCACGCCCTTGACCCTGACCGGCGCCTCGATGACGTTGCCGAGCGCCGTCATGTGCGGGAACAGGTTGAAGCGCTGGAAGACCATGCCGATCTCGGCGCGCTTGCGGGCAACCTCCTTCTCCTTCAGCTCGTACAGCTTGTCGCCCACCTGCCGGTAGCCGACCAGCTCCCCGTCGACCCACAGCCGCCCGGCATTGATCTGCTCCAGGTGGTTGATGCAGCGCAGCAAGGTCGACTTGCCCGAGCCCGAGGGGCCCAGCATCACCGTGACCTCGCCGGGGTCCACCTCCAGGTTGATCCCCTTGAGCACCTCCAGCCGGCCGAAGCGCTTGTGGACCCCTTCGGCCTTCACCATGGGGTTCACTCCCATTCGCGCCTCCTCGGGGCGAGGTTCCGGCGGATCTTCTGCAGCATCGTCTCGGCCTGGGCTCTCGACGAGCCACGCGCGTAGCGGCGCTCGAGGTAGTACTGGCCGATGGTGGCCACCGTCGTCAACGCCAGATACCAGATGCTGATGACGAACAGCAGCTCGATAACCTTGAAGCTGTTCTGGTAGATGGCCTGGGCCCGCTGGGCAAGCTCCCCGTAGTTGACCAGGATGGCCAGCGACGAGGTCTTGAGCATCGAGATGAACTCGTTGCCGGTGGGCGGGATGATCACCCGCATCGCCTGCGGCAGCACGATCCGACGCAGCGTCTGCCCGCCTGACATGCCGAGCGCATGGGCCGCCTCCGTCTGCCCCTCGTCCACGCTCAGCAGACCCCCGCGCACGATCTCGGCCATGTAGGCGCCCTCGTTCAGCCCCAGGCCGAGCAGAGCGGCCATGAGCGGGGTCATGAACGAGTTCATGGAGGTCGAGTAGAGCGTCCAGTTCACGAAGGGGATCTTGATGGTCACCGTCGAGAACACGAGTGCGAGGTTGTACCAGATGAGCAGCTGCACCAGGACCGGCGTGCCGCGGAACAGCCAGACGTAGAACCCGCTCACCGTGGTCAGCACCGGGTTCTTGGACTGGCGCATGACGGCCAGGATCACGCCCAGGATGATGCCGATGACCTGAGCCATCACCGACAGCAGCAGCGTGTTGACCATACCCTGCAGGATCGAGCGGTTGAACAGGAACTTGGGGACGATGCTCCACTCGATGTTCTTCGACTTGCTCGCCGACAGGACGAGCCAGAACGCAAGCAGGATGACGACGGCCGCCCCAACCCAGCGGCCATAGTGCCGGACAGGAATCGCCTTGATGTCGTCGGGCCGTCCCGTGGGAGCGGGAGGCGTCCGCGCCCCCGCCGCTCCTGCTTGCGCCTGGCTCATGGCCGCCTACTTCCCGCCGTTGATCGTGACCTTGGTCACGGCGCCCTTGCCCACCTGCCACTTGTCCAGCACCTGCTTGTAGGTCCCGTCGGCGATGATCGCCTGCACGGCCGCCTGGAGGGCGTCACGCAGCTGGGTGTCGTCCTTGCGCACCGCGATGCCGTAGGGGCCGGCCTCGATCTGCTCGCCCACCACCTCGAACGAGGGGTCCTGCTTGGCCGTGTAGGCGGCCACCGGGAAGTCGTTCATGTCGGCCACGGCGCGGCCGTTCTTGACCTGGAGGACGGCCTCGGTGTCGGTGTTGAACAGCAGGATGTTGATCTTCTTGGCCCCGCACTTCTTCTGCTGCTCCTCGGCCACCGCCTGCTGGGTGGTGCCGCGCTGCAAGGCGATCGTCTTGCCACAGAAGTCGTCGAGCGACTGGATGTTGTTTGGGTTGCCCTTCTTGACCAGAATCGAGGTGCCGACGATGAAGTAGTCGACGAAGTCGACGTCCTTCTGGCGCTGCGGGTTGTCGCTCATGGCCGACATGATCACGTCGAAGCGCTTGGACTTCAGCGCCGGGATGAGCCCGGCGAAGGTCCCGTTGCGGAAGTCGAACGAGACGCCGAGCTTCTTGCCCATCGCGTCGGCCAGGTCGAAGTCGATGCCCTGGACCTGCTGGGTTCCTTCCTTGAAGAACTCGACCGGCGGGTAGGACACGTCCGAGCCCACGATGATCTTCTTCGACTGCTGGATGCGGGCGGGCAGCTTGCTGGTCAGCGACTGCTGCCCCTGGCCGCCGCCGGCCGTGCCGCTGCCGGACCCGCCGGTCGAGCCGCCGCAGGCGGCCACCAGCAGCGCACCCACGACCAGGACGGCCAGCGTCCGTCCGGTGCGCCTTCGGGTCGCTTTGCGCATGTCAACCTTCCTTCCCTGCGCCGCGGGTCCGCTCGGACCGGCGGCGCCGCCGTCTCTCGGCCCGCGCCCGGCCCGGTCGCCAACCCGACCATGCCTTCCCACCGGCGGGACCTGCTCAGCCGGACTTTACTCCAAGCACCACCCATGCACGGCATGCTCTTCCATGTCAAGGCAACCAACCACGGCCAGGGCCCGGCCGAGACCCGTCACCGCGCTTTCGGCACAGCCGATGGCCGAATCGTAGAGGGCCGCCGTCCCGAAGGCGAGAGGCTCGCAGGCGATGGGCCGGAGCGGTGGGCGTCAATGGGCCGGGAGCGATCGGCGGCGTGAGCTGGCACCGCGTCCGACCGGGCGGCCCAGCCTGCGCCCCGCTGGACGGCGGCGCGGATGTCAGCGACGGCGGCCAGGTCAGTGCTTGGGCCCGACGAACTCGTCGAGCATGGCGACGCTCGTCCGCCGGGCCACCGACAGGCTCACCCGGTTGTGCGGCCGCCACTCGATGCCCAGGGCATCGCAGGCGCGGCCGAAGATCGCCCGGATGTCCGGGGAGACGTTGCAGAAGTGGTACCTCGGATAGGGCGTGCCCTTCACCCAGTTGTCCACCCGGCAGCCGTCCGAGTGCAGCAGGCCCCGCAGCAGCGGCCTCGGGTCGGCGTCCACGATCGCCTGCTGCCAGGGCGCCAGCTCGATCCGACGCTCGTGCTTGCGGCCGGCCCCGTGCTGCGGGAACAGGCACAGCCAGTGCTTGGAGTAGGAGTACACCTCGGTGCAGCCCACCTGCCGTACCCGCCCGACCTTGGAGCCGGGCAGCACCTCGGCCATAGCAAGCTCACACCGCTGCATCAAGTCTGGATAGGCGTCGGCGCAGAAGATACGGAGGCGAAAGACCCCGCGAGGCACGGCAGACAAGCAACCGTCACCAAGGTAGAGGCCGAGCAGGTAGGGGTACGCCGGCTGCGGCAAGGCGAGGGGCTGACCTTCACAGACTGGGCAGGCGCCACGGCTCTGGTGGGGATTGCGAGTCCGTTGGAAGTCCGGGGTCTGCCCCGCCAGCCACTGGCGGACGGTCGACCGCGGGATCCCGGTCCTGCGCGCGATCTCACAGTGGTTGAGACCCTCCTCTGCGAGCGAGCGCACCAGCTCGACTTCCTCCACCGAACGCATTTCCGCTAGTCTCCTTATGAGCCCGAGTGGCGGAACACGGTTTACGCGATGGCCTCAAAAGCCATTGCCCGAAAGGGCATGCGGGTTCGAATCCCGCCTCGGGCACCCTAGCACCGAATTCGAACGTACGTTCCAGCTTGGTCGCTTCAGTGGACAACAGACCAGGACGCGGCACGCCCGACGACCGGCGTCCCGCCCGCCCTCACTCCCCCGGCGCCAGCTCCACGGCCACCGACAGCGTCTCCGCCTCAGCCTCGGCGTAGGCGACCTCGGCGATCGTCCCGGCCCCGCGCAGGTCGGCCTCGGCGGAGCGGAGGGCGGCCAGGTGGCCGGGCGGGGCGGCGACCGTCACGCGGCGCACCGGCGCGCGCATCGACCGCCTGGCCGTGCTCTTGGCCTTGCGCACCTGGCCGAGCACCTGGCCGGCGACGTCGAGCACGAGCGGGTCGCCGAAGTCGGCCGGGTCCAGGCGCGACGGCCAGGCGGCCCGGTGAATCGAGCCGTCCTGCCACCAGGACCACACCTCCTCGGTGGCGAACGGCAGGAACGGCGCGAACAGGCGCAGCAGGACCGACAGGGCCGCGGTCAGCGCCCGGTTGGCCGAGGCGGCGCCACCCTCACCGAGCGACCCGTACGCCCGGGCCTTGACCAGCTCCAGGTAGTCGTCGCAGAAGGCCCAGAAGAACGCCTCGGTGCGCGCCAGCGCGCGGGCGTAGTCGTAGCCGTCGAAGGCGGCCGTGGCGTCGGCGACGAGGACGTCCAGCCGGGCCAGCATCGCGCGGTCGAGCGGCTCGGTGATCCCGCGGCCGGCTGAAGGCAGGTCGCCTGCAGCCAGGTCGCCTGCAGCCAGGTCGCCGCCGGCCGGACCCGGGCGGGCGAGCACGAACCGGCTCGCGTTCAGCAGCTTGATGGCCAGGCGGCGGCCCACCTTCATCTGGGCGTCGTCGAAGGCGGTGTCGCTGCCCGGGCGGGCGCTGGCCGCCCAGTAGCGGACCGCGTCCGAGCCGTAGCGCGCGAGCAGGTCCGCCGGGGTGACCACGTTGCCCTTGGACTTGGACATCTTCTTGCGGTCGGGGTCCACCACCCAGCCGGAGATGGCCGCGGTCGACCAGGGCAGGGTGTGCTGCTCCAGCTCGGCCCGGAGGACCGAGTAGAACAGCCAGGTGCGGATGATCTCCTGCCCCTGGGGGTGGAGGTCCATCGGGAACACGCGCGCGAACAGGTCGGGGTCGTCCTCCCAGCCGCCGGTGATGTGCGGGGTGAGCGAGGAGGTCGCCCAGGTGTCCAGCACGTCCGGGTCGCCGGTGAAGCCGCCGGGCCGGTCGCGCTGCGACGGGTCGTAGCCGTCGGGCGCCTCGACCGCGGGGTCGACCGGCAGGCGGTGCTCGCCGGGGGCGATCGGGTGGTCGTAGTCGATCCCGCCGTCCTCGCCGACCGCATACCAGAGCGGGATGGGCACGCCGAGGAAGCGCTGGCGGCTGACCAGCCAGTCGCCGGTCAGGCCGTCGACCCAGTGCTCGTAGCGGGCCCGCATGAACGGCGGCACCCAGGCGAGCTGGCGGCCGCGTGCCAGCAGGCGCTCGCGGTGGGCGAGCAGGCGGATGAACCACTGGCGGCTGGTGACGATCTCCAGCGGCTGGTCGCCGTGCTCGTAGAACTTGACCGGGTGGGTGGTCGGCCGCGGCTCGCCGACGAGGTCGCCGGCGGCGCGCAGCAGCCGGGCGATGTGGGCGCGGGCCGAGGCGACGGTCCGGCCGGCCAGCTCGGCCCAGGCGGCGTTGGCCGGGACGCCTGGTGGGGGGACGGCGGCGATGCGGCCGTCCCGGGTCACGACCGAGCGGACCGGCAGGCGCAGCTCCCGCCACCACACGATGTCGGTGACGTCCCCGAAGGTGCACACCATGGCCAGGCCGGTGCCCTTGGCCTGCTCGGCCAGCTGGTGGGCCAGGAGCGGGACCTCGACGCCGAACAGCGGCGTGGGCACGGTCTGCCCGATGCGGCCGGCGAAGCGGCGGTCGTCGGGGTGGGCGACCAGCGCGACGCAGGCGGGCAGCAGCTCGGGCCGGGTCGTGTCGACCTCGAGGTCGCCGAAGCGAAGCCGGTAGACGGCGCCGGGCAGCTCGCGGTCCTCCAGCTCGGCCTGGGCGACCGCGGTGCGGTAGGTCACGTCCCACAGGACGGGCGCCTCGGCCTGGTAGGCCTCGCCGCGGGCCAGCAGGCGCAGGAAGGCGCGCTGGGAGGCCCGGCGGGCCGGCGCGCCGATGGTGGTGTAGGTGCGGGTCCAGTCGACCGACAGGCCGAGGCGCCGCCACAGCGCCGCGAAGGCACGTTCGTCGGCCGCGGTCAGGCGGGCGCACAGCTCGATGAAGTTGCGCCGCGAGATCGCCAGCTTGGGCTGCGTCGGACGCTCCGGCGGTGTGAAGCCGGGGTCGTAGGGCAGCGACGGGTCGCAGCGGACGCCGTAGTGGTTCTCGACCCGGCGCTCGGTCGGCAGCCCGTTGTCGTCCCAGCCCACCGGGTAGAACACGGTGCGGCCGCGCATGCGGCGGTAGCGGGCCACGGTGTCGGTGTGGGTGTAGGAGAAGACGTGGCCGACGTGCAGGGAGCCGCTGACGGTGAGCGGCGGCGTGTCGATCGCAAAGACCGCCCGGCGCGGCCGGCTGGGGTCGAACCGGTAGGTGCCGGCCGCCTCCCAGGCCGCCGTCCACTTGGCCTCCAGGCCCTCCAGCGCCGGCCGGTCGGGCACCCGGGCGGCGCGGTTGGCGGGGCCGGCGGCAACGGTCTGGTCACCCAGGTCGGTCATGGCCGCAGGATACGGCACGACCAGGGTGGCGCCGACCGGATATTCCAGCCTGGGCGGCCGGCCGGCGGCAAGCAAGGCAGGCCGGCCGAGCAAGCCGGGCCGGCCGGGCCAAGGGCGGCCCGGCCGGCCGGGTCACGGCTGCGGCTGCTCGGCGCGCTGCTGGATCCAGCGGGCCAGCCCGGCGGCGTTGGACCGGTAGCTGTTCAGCAGCTCGAAGCGCTCGGGGTCGCCGTGCTCGTGGCCTTCGGCGGCCTCGAAGCGCTCGCGTAGGGCGGCCTCGATGTGGTCGATGTCGGGGCCGTGCTCGGCGGCGGCCGCCTCGGCCGTCTCGCACCAGCGCCGCAGCTTCTCCTGCGCCTCGGCCAGGCGCTGGTCGGGCGGGCCGATCGGGCCGAAGTGGGTGAGGACCAGGTGGGCCGGGTGGCGTTGGGCCATCGCCCGGATGCTGCCGAGGGCCAGGTCCCGGTCGAAGTCGGGTGGTGGGGTGGCCGGGCGCAGCGTGCGGGTGGACGGCAGCAGCACGCCGACCCCGTCGCCGGAGAACAGCGCGCCGAGGTCCGGTTCGAAGATGGCCAGGTGGTGCTTGGCGTGGCCGGGGGCGTGGATGATCTCCAGCCGGCGGCCGCCCAGGTCGACCACCTCGCCGTCCTCGACGGCGTGGATGCGGGCCGCCTCGACCGGGGTGAGGCCGCCGTAGACGGTGTCCATCAGCGCCCCGTACACGCGCGCCGAGCTGGCCAGCAGGCGCGCCGGGTCGACCAGGTGGCGCGCCCCGGCCGGGTGCACGAGCACGGTCGCGTGGGGGAACGCCCGAACCAGGTCGCCGACCGCCCCGGCATGGTCGAGGTGGACGTGCGACAGCACGATCAGGGCCAGGTCTGTGGGGGCCAGGCCGGCCCTGGCGATCCCGTCGGCGACCGTGGCGGCCACCTTGGCCGGGCCGGTCTCGATCAGCGCCGGCCGCTCGCCGGGAAGCAGGTAGCCGGCGGTGATCTCCGGCTGCCCGCCCATCCGGGTGTCGATGCCGATGACGCCCGCCGGCAGGTCGTCCAGCACGCTCACATGGGCCTCCTTGGTCGTGGCCCCGGCATGGTAGACCGGACCGCTCCGGAGGCGCCGACGCCGCCGATCCAGGCGGCGCAAGGCTGCCAGCCGGGTCAGGTCAGCTCGCCGAGGTACGCCTTGCGCATCTGGGGGTTGTTGAGCAGCGCCTGTGCGCTGTCGGCGAGCACGATCTGGCCGGTTTGCAGGACGTAGCCGCGGTCGGCGATCGACAGGGCCATGTTGGCGTTTTGCTCGACCACGAAGATGGTCGTCCCCATCCCGTTGATGTCCTTGATGATCTCGAACACCTGGTCGACCAGGACGGGGGCCAGGCCCATCGAGGGCTCGTCCATGAGCAGGACCTTCGGGTCGGCCATCAACGCCCGTCCCATCGCCACCATCTGCTGCTCCCCGCCGGAGAGCGTCCCGGCCTTCTGCGACAGCCGCTCGCGCAGGCGCGGGAACCGCTCCAGCACCCGCTCCATGTCCTCCTTGATCTTGAGCTTGTCGCGGCGCTGGTAGCTCCCCAGCTCGAGGTTCTCCCGCACGGTCATGCGGCTGAACAGCCGGCGGTTCTCGGGCACCATGGTGATCCCGCGGCTCACGATCTCCATGGTCGGCAGCCCGCCGATCGGCTCGCCGTCGTAGCGCACCTCGCCTTGGCTCGGCGTCACCATGCCCAGGATGGTCTTCAGCGTGGTCGACTTGCCGCTGGCGTTCCCGCCGAGCAGGCAGACGATCTCGCCGAGATAGATCTTCACGTTCACGTCTCGCAGGACCGAGATCAGCCCGTAGTGCGTGCTGACGTTCCGGAGCTCCAGGATCGGCCGCTCTCCGTTTCTCATCCGACCTCCGCCCGCCTGCCCAGGTAGGCCTCGATCACGCGCTCGTCGCCGGCCACCTCGTCGTAGGTCCCATCGGCGATCTTGCGCCCGTAGTCGAGCGCGACCACCCGGTCGGAGACCCCCTTCACCACGCGCATGTCGTGCTCGACCACGATGATGGTGTAGCCGCGCTCGGCTCGGAGCCTGCCGATGAGCCGGGTCATCTCCTCGGTCTCCCTGGGGTTCATCCCCGCGGTCGGCTCGTCGAGCAGGATCAGCTTGGGGTCGGTGGCCATAGCCCGGGCGATCTCCAGCCGGCGCCGGTTGGCATACGAGAGCGCGAACGCCGGCTGCTCCTCCCGGTAGCCGGCCAGGCGCGTGCCAAAGAACGCGAGCGCCTCGCGCCCCCGCTCCCGGACCCGCCGCTCCTCGGCTCGCTGGGTGGGCAGCCGCAGGATGCTGCCGACGATCCCTGCGCGCGTCCGGCAGTGCTGGCCGACCGCGGCGTTCTCCAGCACGGTCATGTTCGGGAACAGGTGCACGGTTTGGAACGTCCGGGCGATGCCAAGGCTGCAGATCTGGTTGGGCTTGAGCCCGACGAGGTCGTGGCCGTCGAAGCGAATCGAGCCCTCGTCCGGCTGGTACAGCCCGGTCACGATGTTGAACAGGGTGGTCTTGCCGGCGCCGTTCGGGCCGATCACGCTCAGGATCTCGCCCTGCTCGACGTCCAGGTCGACGTGGTCGACTGCGCTCAGGCCGCCGAAGCGCTTGGTCAGGCCCCGCAGCTCCAGGAGCGGGCTCATGCCCCGCCTCCGCCGCCGGCGACGGTCACGGTGGGCGCCTCCTCCTTCTCCTTCAGCCACTGGTCCTGCGCCAGCTCTTCTTCCTGCAGCTCGCGCATGCGGCGCACGTTCGGGACCAGCCCCTGCGGCCGGAGGATCATGATGACGACCAGGACGGCGCCGTAGATCAGCAGGCGGTACTCCTCGAACTCGTCGAGGAACCCGGGCAGGCCGATCAGCACCAGCGCGCCCACGACGACGCCGGGGATGCTGCCCATGCCGCCCAGGATCACCACCGCGAGCGCGGTGATCGAGACGATGATGTCGAAGCTGGTCGGGGTGAGCGAGCCAAGCTTCACCGCGAACAGCGCACCCGACAGGCTGCCCACGCTGGCGCCCATGGCGAAGGCCAGCAGCTTGTACTTGACGATGCTGACGCCCATCGCCTCGGCCGCCAGCTCGTCCTCACGCATGGCGCCCCAGGCGCGCCCGATCCGCGAGTCGGCCAAGCGCCGCGACACGAAGATCGCCAGGACGCAGAAGGCCATCATCAGGTAGTAGAACGGCTGCGGATCGCGGAAGCCGACGCTGCCGATGTGCGCGTCGGTGACGTCCCGCAGGCCCTGCGCCCCGCCGAGGTAGGGTGACAGCCAGTCGGAGGTGACCAGCACCCGCACGATCTCGCCGAAGCCCAGGGTGACGATCGCCAGGTAGTCGCCCCGCAGGCGGAGCACCGGCGCGCCGATCAGCAGCCCGATGAAAGCCGTGGCCAGAATCACCAGCGGCATGGCCACGTAGAAGTTGAGGTCCAAGGAGAAGGCCGGGGCGACCGCGGCGCCGAGGGAGGTCACCAGGTGCGCCCCGGTGAACAGGGCGGTCAGGTAGGCGCCGGCGGCGAAGAACGCGACGTAGCCCAGGTCCAGCAGGCCCGCGTAGCCGACGACGATGTTCAGGCCGAGCCCCATCAGCAGGTAGATGCCCACCGTGCCGAGCACGTCGGAGAGGACCGACCCGATCAGCAGCGGCAGGACCGCCAGCACCGCGGCGACCACCAGCAGCTCCGTCCACCGCAGCGTCCGCCGCCGCGGCGCCGGCAGCCGCTCCACCCGCTGGCGCAGCGCCTTGCCGCGCAGCGACCAGAGCGCCGGGATCCCGGCCGACACCACGAACACGATTACCGCACCCGGCACGGTCAGGCCGCCGAAGGTCGTGCTGTACAGCCAGGTGGTGTCGAGGTTCAGCTGGAACAGCGCGGTGGGGATGATCCGCTGGAGCAGCGCGAACAGGAATGTGACCGTCAGCCCGATGGTCAGCGGCCGCCGGGAGGACGGCGGGAGCACACGGTAGGCGGCCCCGAGCCCGCCAAGCGCCGCGCCGCCCAGCGCCAGCAGCACCGCCGCCACCGGCAGGCTCTGCCCGAAGGTGAGAATGGACAGCAGGTCCGGTGAGACCGAGACGAAGATGTTCCGCACGGCGCCGGCCGGGAAGGCTTCGGCGAGCGCGACCGCCGCCGCGGTCAGCACGCCGGTGAGGAAGCCGCTGCCCAACCCGGCGGCAATGGCAGCGCCCGGGGTGGGCCGTTCGAACCGCCCGGAGCGCAGACGCGGCCGGCTGGCGAGGTAGCCGGCGAAGAACGGCGGCAGCGCCAGCATCAGCTTGCCCAGCGTCAGCGAGCCCCCGACGAGATGGCGGACGTCGAACTTCTCGATCATCCCGACCATGCCGAGATAGATGACCATAACGCCGCCGACCAGCCCTGCCTTCGTCGACCTGCGTGCCAGCTCGGACCCTGTCACGGCATGCCTTCCTTTACGCCTTCTCCAGCTCGCCGGTGCCGAGGATGCCTCCTGGCCGGAAGATCAGCACCAGGACGAGGATGGTGAACGCGATCACGTCCCTGAGCTGGTTGGGGGAGGCCACGTGCATCCCGACGAGCAGCAGGACCGGCCCCACCGCCTCCAGGACGCCTAGGATCAGGCCGCCCAGGGCGGCCCCCATGATGCTGCCGATCCCCCCCAGCACCGCCGCGGTGAAGGCCTTGATCCCGGGGACGAAGCCCATATACGGGTTGACCTGGCCGAACACCAGTGCGAACAGCACCCCGGCCACGCCGGCCAGCATGCCGCCAATGGCGAATGTCGTCACGATCACTCGGTTGACGTTGATGCCCATGAGGCTGGCGATCTCCTTGTCCTCCGCGACCGCCCGCATGGACTTCCCCGTCTTCGTCTTGGCCACGAACAGCGACAGGCCGATCATCACCAGCATGGCCGTGAGGATGACCAGCGCCTGGGTCTTCAGCACCGGGATGCCCAGGATCGTCCAGGTGCCCTCGAGGCTGTCGAAGGTCGGGTAGCCCCTGGTCTGCGGCCCGAAGAAGCCGCGGAAGGTGTTCTGCAGGAACAGCGACGCCCCGATGGCGGTGATCAGCGGGACCAGCCGTGGGGCGTTGCGCAGCGGGCGGTAGGCGATCCGCTCCAGCAGCACCGCGACGAGCGTCGAGACCGCGATGGACACCAGCAGCAGGATGATGAGGCTGGGCACGGGGTCCCGGTCGAGCAGGCCCTTTTGGTCCAGGGTCGTGGCGACGAAGAACGAGGCGAACGCGCCTGCCATGAACACCTCGCCGTGGGCGAAGTTGATCATCAGCAGGATCCCGTAGACGAGGCTGTAGCCGAGCGCGATCAGCGCGTAAATGCCGCCCTGCGCGACGCCGAACACCACCAGGTCACGCCAGGTACTGGCGGCAAGGCGCCCTTCCGAGGCGGGCAGGGTCAGGGTCTTGAAGGACGCCGACGCCACGCCCACCACGATCAGGATGGTGAGGGTCACCAGGATCACTCGCCGGACCGGGACCCGCTCGGCGAGCACCGCCGTTCTCGGCCGAGGCCGCTTCGCGACGGCCGCCTCCTTGGTCTGTTGCGCGTGCTGCGTCATACTCGCCCGGTTCGCCGGATGCGGCCTTTCTGCTCGGTCACGTAAATGCCCTGCGCACTCACCTAGATGCCCATCGTGAGGTTGCCGATCCCGAGCGAGACCTCCCACTGGTTCCGCTCCAGGTCGGCCCTGGAGAAGGCGAGGCTGCCGCGAGTCCCCACCTCGATCTCATAGGCGCCCCGGTCAGGCACGGTGAGCGAGAACCGATGGACGCAGTCGTCCCGGATGAGGATGGTGCGGCGTAGCGTGCCGTTCCCGAGCGTCGTCCTGCCCAGGAGGGCGCCCGTCCCGTCCCGCACGGTCACCGGGGTGTCCGGACGGATGTCCGGATAGCCCACGTCCTTCGCCTTGCAGGGCATCCCCTCGCTCCGGTGCGGGTAGACGCCGTGGACGGCGTACTCTCCGCTGAGCTGGTGGCGCGGCGGGAGTGCGGGCTTGTGCCCGTTGCTGCAGCTGGCAAGGAGCACGGCGAGCACAGCGGCAACTGCCGCGCACCTCCGCATCACCCTCGTCCCCCTGCCGGGTGATCCCCACCCGTGCTCGGAGTAATCTCCACCCAGGACCGATCCGGCTCCGCGGCACCTGGCCACTCACACCACGGGCGGACGGCACTGCTCATCCGACTGGCTGCAGCAGGCCGT
>JBIOYL010000410.1:0-19304 GCA_044870185.1 Actinomycetes bacterium
CGATCAGGTGGTAGTCGTCCAGAACGAGCACCACTTCGCCCTCCTCGGGTTCGGCGGCCAGCCGGTGCACGCCTCGCTTGGGTTCCTGCTGGAGCACCGTCCGCCGGGCTTGCACCTGCTGCTGACCAGCCGCGCCGACCCACCGCTGGGGCTGGCAAGGCTGCGGGCCCGCGGGCAGTTGGCCGAGGTGCGCGAGCGCGACCTGCGCTTCACCCCGCAGGAGGCCGCCGAGCTGCTGCACGCCGCCGTCGGGCCCGACCTGCCCGAGGCGGCGGTAGCTGTCTTGGGGGAGCGCACCGAAGGGTGGGTCGCCGGGCTGCAACTGGCCGCCCTGTCGCTGCGCGGCCATGCCGACCCGGCCGGCTTCGTGGCGGGATTCTCCGGCAGCCACCGGTATGTGCTGGACTACCTGGCCGACGAGGTGCTGGACCGCCAGCCGGACCAGGTGCGGGCCTTCCTGTTGGAGACCTCGGTGCTGGAGCGGCTGTCAGGGGAACTGTGCGACGCGGTCACCGGGCGGGCTGACAGCCAGGCGCTGCTGGAGTGGGTGGAGCGGGCGAATCTGTTTTTGGTGCCGCTGGATGAGGTGCGCGGCTGGTGGCGCTACCACCAGCTGTTCGCCGAGCTGCTGCGCGCCCGCCTGGCGCGGGAGCAGCCCGAACGGGTGCCGGGGCTGCATCGGGCCGCGGCTGGCTGGTGTGAGCGGCATGGGCTGGCCGAGGACGCGGTGCGGCATGCGTTGGCGGCCGGGGATGCCGGCTGGGCAGCCCGGCTAGTGGAGCGGCACGCCGATGGGCTGCTTGTGCGGGGCGAGAGCGCGACGGTGCAGCGGTGGCTTGCGGCGCTGCCCGCCGAGCTGGTCGGCTCCCGGCCACGGCTGTTGCTGGCGCAGACGCTCCTGGCCCTCATCGGCGGCCGCTTGGAGGCGGTCGAGGGCCCGCTGAACGCCGCCGAACGCGCCTTCGCGGCTGCTGGCGTCGAGCCCTACGAGCCGTCGGTCGGCAGGGCCGCGAGCCTGCTGGTGAACGTCCCCGCGAAGATCGCGCTGGATCGCGCCGCCCTCGCCGCATTCCGTGGCGACGCCGAGCAGGTGAGCGCGTGCGCCCGGCGGGCCTTGGCCGACATCGGCGAGGGCGAGTGGATGCTGGAGGCCTATGCCCGTGGGCATCTGGCCATGGCTGAGTGGCTGGGTGGCCGGCTGGCCCAGGCCGAGCGCGCCTTCGCATCGACCATCGCCCAGTGGCGGGCGGCCGGCGAGCGCTTCCTGGCCGTGCGACTCGCCGAGTTCCTCGGCCAGGCCCAGCGTGGCCAGGGTCGCCTGGATGCGGCGCTTGGGACCTGCCAGCAGGCGCTGAACGACGTCACCCTCCCCGACCGGCCGCCCCTGCCCGCGGCCGGCATCGCGCATGTCGGCATGGCCGGTGTGCTGTACGAGCAAGGCGAGCTCGACTCGGCTCTGCGGCACGTCACCGAGGGCATCGCCCTGTCCCGGCAGCTCCCCTACCGCCAGCCGCTGGCCACCGGCCTGGCCACCCTGGCCTGGATCCGGCAGGCCACCGGCGACCCAGCCGGCGCCGTGGCGGCGATCGAGGAGGCTGGGCGGGTCGCGCCGGGCCCGAGCGTGGCCAACCTGCTCAACCCTGTGCCGGCGCAACGGGCGCGGCTGCTGCTGACCCAGGGCGAGGTGGCCGCAGCCATCAACTGGACGAAGGAGCGTGGCCTGGGCGGGGACGACGAGGTCAGCTACCCCCAGGAGGGTGCGTACCTGGTGCTGGCCCGCGTGCTGCTCGCCACCGACGCACCCGACCGGGCGCTTGGGCTGCTGGAGCGGCTGCACGCCCGGGCGGCGGCGCAAGCACGGACGGGCAGCGTCATCGAGGCGCGGACGCTGCAGGCGCTCGCACTTGCGGCCGCAGGCGACCAGGCCGACGCACTGGCCACGCTGGTCGAGACGCTCAGCCTGGCCGCGACGAAGGGCTACCTGCGGGTGTTCGTCGACGAGGGCGCCCCCATGGCCGCGCTGCTCGGCACGCTGACGACGGCCTGGACAGCGCGGGTCGCGGTTGCCAGCGACCTCCCGCCGGACTATCTGGTCCGGCTCGCGGAGGCGTTCGCGCGGCACGGCGCGCCGATCGGCCGGCATGGCAAACGCGCCGCAGTGATGCCCGGGTTGGTCGAGCCGCTGAGCGACCGCGAGTTCCAGGTGCTGCGGCTGGTAGCCGCGGGCCGGTCCAACCGGGAGATCGCCGACGAGCTCGTGGTGGTACTGGATACGGTCAAGCGGCACGTCGGCCACATCCTCGACAAGCTCGGTGCGGCCAACCGCACCCAGGCCGTCACCCGCGCCCGCGAGCTGGGACTGCTCCGGTAGGGTACGCCGGCCGTGCGGCTGCGCGGCCGTGATCCAGGCCACCGCAAGACGACGGTCGTCCACCTCCGATTGCACCAAGGTGGACCGCCCGGCGCCCCCCGCCGCCCAAGGATTCCACCGGTGGTGTGCACCTTGGAGCGATGCCCCCCGCACGGCCCGCTCCTAGCGTCGTGGCACACCAACACCACGTGAGGAGTCGGGATGGAGCTGTACGAGTTGGGCATGGCGCCGTCGGTCCTGCTGATCGCCGCCATCATGGACCTACTGGACGTCAACTCGAGCCACACCCGAAGCCGCGCGTGCCCACCCTGCCCGGCAGGCCCGTCGGCACCGGGCGGGTCCCCGCACCAAGGCCCGACGCGTGAAGTGGCGCGGGCGCGCTCGGCGTCGCCCGAGCCGACCACCGACGCCTTGGCGGCACGCCCCCTGGATCGGGAACGGGGAGCCGCCGCGTTGACCTCGGTGACCACCAGCTGCCGCACCACGACCGGCGGGGAGCAGCCAAAGCCGACCGCCGCCCGGGAGGCCCACTGGTCCGCCCAAGCAGGGACCGCCAGCTACGCCATCGGCGCGCTGTGCTCCACCGGCGCCGCCATCCCACTGGCCGCTATCGGCCTGCTGGCCGCCTGAGCCGCCCCGGGAGGTGATCAAGGACGAAGCCGCCGATCCACTACGAGATCCGCGTCAAGGGCGTGCTGGACAGCCGCTGGTCGGTCTGGTTCGACGGCCTGCGGGTGACCAGCGACGAGCGCGGCCACACCGTGATCGCCGGGCCGGTCGCCGACCAGGCGGCCCTGCACGGCCTGCTCGCCAAGGTCCGCGACCTGGGCCTTGAGCTGCTGGAGATACGCCGCACCGACCCCTTCTGACACCCGACATGCAGGCCCGCGATGCAGCAGCTTCGACCCGCAGGCGCAAGCGTCGACCCGCCGCACCAGCACCTCCGGAGTTGCCAAGCCACGACCCGACGACCCACCGGCGGCGGGGCGGCATGGACACCGCACGCTGCGGCCGCGGACCCAACCGCAGCCGTCCGACACGCAAGGGAGCCAGCAATGACCATGCCGACCACCACATCTTGGGAGACAGCATCCGATTCACGACCCGCGCTCGCTATCGAGGCCTCAGGCCTACTCAAGGTCTTCGGGAAGACCAGGGCCGTCGATGGCGTCGACCTGGCCGTGCCCAACGGCATGGTCTACGGCCTGCTAGGACCAACGGCGCGGACGATCCGTTTCCGTCCGCTGGGCATGCTCCAGGTGCGCCCCAGACGGGCCAGGTCCCTAGGATGACAGCGGCATGAACGGTCTGTCGGCATCCGAGCTGGCCGACCTCGCCGGCGTGACAGCAGCGGAGGTCGACCGGCTGGTGGCCCTCGGCATCCTGGTGGCCCGGGAAAGCGGCGGCCCGTTCCTTGAGACCGACGTGCAGAAGGTCCGCCTGGGCATGGCGTGCGAGCAGGCCGGGCTGCCGATGGACGCGATCGCCTCGGCCATACGGGCCGGCCGGCTGTCGTTCGCGTTCCTGGAGGCCGCCCCGTACCGGAGATGGGCGATCCGCTCGGCGCAGGCCTACCGGGAGGTGAGCGACCAGACCGGGATCCCCCTGGAGGTGCTCGGCGGTGCCCTGGAGTCGATGGGGTTCGCCAGGATGGCGCCTGAGGAGCTGATCAGGGAGGACGAGTTGGAGGTGGTCCCGCTGCTGCAGCTGGGCCTCTCCACGGGCGTCCTGGACCTGGCCTGGCTGATCCGGATGGGCCGGGCCTACGCCGAGGGCCTTCGGCTGGCCGCCATAGTCGAGAACGAGGCCTACCGGGCGCGGTTCATCGCGCCGGTGCGGGCGTCCGGCGCCGACCAGCGGACGGTCATGGAGCTGGCCTCTCAGCTGGCAAGCGACTTCCTGCCGCTGGTGGACCGCGCGCTCATGGGCATCTACCGCAGGCAGCAGGAGGTGGTGTGGACCGAGGACCTGGTCGAGGACATCGAGACCGAGCTGGAACGGGCCGGCGTGCTGGCGCGGCCGCAGCGGGTCCCGGCGATGTCCTTCCTGGACCTGGTCGGCTACACGCGGCTCACCGAAGAGCGAGGCGACCAGGCGGCCGCCGAGCTGGCCGGCAGCCTGGCGGTGCTGGTGGACCGGTCCTCGCGCGAGCTGGGCGGGATGCCTGTGAAGTGGCTGGGCGACGGGGTGATGGTCCACTTCCCGGAGCCGGCCGGAGCGGTGCTGGCGGCGCTTGCGATGGTGGAGCAGCTGCCGGCGGCCGGCCTGCCGCCCGCGCACGTCGGGTGGCGGCCGGGCCGGTGGTGGCCCAGGGCGGCGACTACTTCAGCCGCACCGTCAACCTGGCCGCCCGCATCGCCGCCCACGCCGGCGCGGGGCAGGTGCTGGTCAGCCAGCGCTTGGCCGAGGCGGCCTCGCCTCCTGGCGTGGCCTTCGTGGAAGTCGGGGAGGCACGGCTGAAGGGGTTCGCCCGTCCGGTACGGCTGCTGGCGGCCTGCCGCAGATAACGTCTGAGCCTCCGCCTCGCCCGGCCCGGGCCATCCCCGAATGCAGCAAGCCGAGCAGGCCAGGCGAAGGCGGCTGCTGGATGCCGTCCTCTGATCCGCAGCGGCCTTCGCCTGGCCTGCCAGCCACGCGTCAGTCGTCGACGGGCTCGACGATCGTCGCGCCGCCCGACACGACGAGCTCAGGGTACTCGAGCAGCTTGAACTGCTCGAGGGGGTTGCCTCGGACGCCGATGAGATCAGCGGGAGCACCCTCCACCAGTCGCCCGAGCGGCGCCAGCCCCAGCTGCTCTCCCGCTCGCGCCGTCGCGGCCGACAACACCTCCAGCGGCGTGAGCGCCCCGCGCGCGGCGTGGAGCATGAGCTGTAGCTCCTGCGCATCGATGCCCCAGGGGACATCGGTATGGGCCAGATCGGTGCCGTACAGCAGCCCGATCCCCGCCTTGACCAGCTGACTGGCGTTGTCGAAGGCACCCGGGCAGTGCGACAGCGTGTCCAGCGTGCTCACCACCCGCACGCCCGCCGCCGCCGCGCGCGCGACCAGCTCGGGCGAGATCGGCTCGCAGGGGACGTGGGCCCACTCGTCCACGCCGGCGTCCAGCGCAAGCCTGGCTCCCTCGGGCCCGCTGAGATGGACCGAGACGATGCGGCCGTGCGCGTGGGCCTCCTCGACGATCGCCCGAACCACCTCGAGCGACAGGATCGGCCACGGCGGCGGGGCGCCGAGCTGGTGCCCGCTCCATGGTGCGCCCGGCGAGCCGCCCGGGTCCAACGCGATCTTGATCAGCGCGGCACCGCCAGCGACGAGCCGGCCGACGGCGGTGCGGGCGGTTTGGACATCGGGCACCTCCAGTGCGACGCCGGGGCCGAACACCGGGATCGGATAGCCGCCGGGTGCGGTGAGGATCGGCCCGGCGCCGAGCACGCGCAGCCGCCCATCGCCACCGGAGGGTGCCACGAGCGGGCCACCGGTGTCCCGGATGGTGGTGAGGCCGTGCCGCAGGATCGTTTCCGGTGGGACCTGCCCGAGCTGCGGATGGCCATGCAGGTCGATGAAGCCGGGAAGCAGGGTACCGGCAAAGCGGATGTGCTGGCCTGGGCCGGGGAGCCGGTCGGCCGGTGCCACGGCCGCGATCCGACCGCCCCAGACCGCGACCGCGTGGTGCTCGAGCATGTGCGTGCCGTCGAAGACCCGATCTGGGGCGATGACGTACCGGTCGCCGAACCCTCGCCGTGGCGGTCCGCCCGTGTCGGGCCGAGCGTGCAGCTCGGATGTGGTCATGATGGCTCGTCCTTTCGTCGAGGCTGGCCTGCCAGGACGGTAGGAGCCGCGGGCGCTGGGGGCGTCACCCGAAGGTGCACATGCCGGGTGGAATCTTCCGCAGCCGCCCCGGGCACGAAAGTGCCGCCGGGATCGACGACGGGCGCCGCGCTAAGGGAGCAGGCCCAGCTCCCGCGCCCGCGCGACCGCCTCGGTGCGGTTGGCCGCCCCGAGCTTGTCCATGACGTGGCTGACGTGCTTCTTGACGGTGTCGAGGGTGACCACCAGCTCCTCGGCGATGCGCTGGTTGGAGCGGCCTGCGGCCAGCAGCCCAAGCACCTCCACCTCGCGGTCGGTCAGTGGGTCGACCAGGCCCGGCACCGCCGCGGTGGCGCCTCGCCCAGCGTGGGGCGCGGCGTGGGTTGCGTCGAAGGCTCGCAGCAGCCGAGCCAGGCAGTCCAGCGGCACGCCGCCGGCTCCGGTCTGCTGTGTGCGCTGGGCGGTGACCAGTCGGCCGAGCAGGGCGCCCATCGGCGCGCCCTCGTCGGCGAACACCCGCACGTAGCTCTGGGGGCAGGCCAGCATGAGCGCCTCGGCCAGCACCGCCAGCGCGCCGGCCTCCTCACCGCTGCCCGCCAGCGCCAGCGCCCGCAGCGCCTGGATCTCGATCAGGCTACCCAGCCGGCCTTGGGCCGCAGCGCTGGCGTGCAGCCGCTCCAGCAGCCCCAGAGCCTGGTCGGGCCGGTCCTGGGCGAGCAACAGGCGCGCCAGCACCAGGTACTCTGGCTCGTGGGGGTAGCTTGGCTCGTCATCGGCGTCCAGGCCGCGCTGCTTGGTCCAGCGGGCGGCGGCGGCGAGGTCGCCGTGGGCCAGCAGCAGCCGTGCCTGCTGGGCCGGGGCGGGGTTGAGCAGGGTGGCCATGCCATGGCTCGGCGCGACCCGCTCGGCCTGGCCGATAGCGTCCAACGCGCCGGCCGGGTCTCCCTGGGCCTGTCGGATCCACGCCAGGGTGGCCAGGCCCGTGGCCAGCGGCGGGGTGTAGACCAGCTGGCGGCATCTCGCGATGCCCTCGGTGACATCCTCAAGAGCGGCGTCGAGCTCCCCCCGCTGGTAGGCCACCTCGGCCAGGCCCACCTGCGCCATGCCCGCACCGGGTAGGGCTGGCTGGCCGGGTGGCGCGGCGACCTCCAGCGCCTGCTGGTAGGTCCCAAGCGCCGCGTCGAGGCGGCCCTGGGCGCGCTGCACCTGGCCGAGGTGATGCCAGCCCCGCACGGCCAGCGGGCGCTGGCCGGCCCGCAGCCACTGCGCGATGGTCGACGACAGCAGGCGCTCGGCCTCTGCGGGCCGGCCACCCAGCCACTCGGCCAGGGCCAGGTAGCCACTGGCGTTGGATGCCAGCATCCACTCGTCGTCGGCGAGCTCGGCCAGAGCCCGGAAAGCCAACGCAAGCGCACGTTCGGCGTCGCCGCTAAGCTCGGCCAGGTACGCGCGATCCAGCGCTATCGTCGCGGGCACGTTGGCCAGCAGGCTGGCGGCCCGGCCGGTCGACGGCTCGAAGGGCTCATCGGCAGTCTCCGCGAACGCGCGCTCGGCGTCGTCCAGCAGCTCATCGACCCCCGCCACGCGACCGCTGAGCAGCGCCAAGCGCGCCTGCACCAGCAGCAGCCGTGGCTGGGAGCCGAGCAGCTCGGCCGGCAGCGCCGCCAGCCACCGCGCCACCGTCGCCCCCTCGCCGCGCAGCAGCAGCGCGTCGGCGTGCCGCTCGGCCAGCCGCGCCGCCCAGGCGGCGTCGCCTGCGGCCAGGGCGTGGCGCACGGCGTCATCGGCCAGGCCGTTGGCTTCTGACCAGCCAGCCGCGGCCCGGTGCAGCTCAGGCACCCGCTTGGGCTGTTGCTGCTGCAGGCGAGCGCGCAGCAGGTCGGCGAACAGCTGGTGAAAGCGCCACCAGCCGCGCACCTCGTCCAGCGGCTGAAGGAACAGGTTGGCCCGCTCGACCTGCTCCAGCAGGGCCTGGCCATCACTGCGGCCGGTGACCGCCTCGCACAGCGGCCCCGACAGCCGCTCCAGCACCGAGGTGGCCAGCAGGAACTCGCGCACCTCGTCGGGCTGGCGGTCCAGCACCTCCTCGGCCAGGTAGTCCAGCACATACCGGTGGCTGCCCGAGAACGACGCCACGAACCCGACCACGTCCGCCTGGCCTCGCAGCGACAGGCCGGCCAGCTGCAACCCCGCCACCCACCCCTCGGTCCGCGCGGTCAGGGCCGCCACCGCCGCCTCGGGCAGGTCGGGTCCGACCGCCGCGTGCAGCAGCGCCGCCGCCTCCTCCGCGGTGAAACGCAGGTCGGCGGCGCGCAGCTCGGCCAGCCGCCCGCGGGCCCGCAGCCGCGCCAGCCCTAGCGGCGGGTCGGCGCGGCTAGTCAGCGCCAGCAGCAGACCCGGCGGCCGATGCTCCAGCAGGAACCCAAGCGAGGCGTGCACCGGCGGCGCCTCCACCAGGTGGTAGTCGTCCAGGACCAGCAGCATCTGGTCAGGCTGGGTGGCTAGCTCGTTAACCAGCGCCGTGACCAGCCCCTCAAACGACGCCGGGGCGGGCGGGCCGAGCAGCGGGGCGATTTGCTCGGCGATCCCTGGGCGCACCCGGTCCAGCGCGGCGACCACATGCCGCCAGAACCGCGCCGGGTCGTTGTCGGCGGCGTCCAGCGACAGCCAGGCGACCGGCCGCCCGCCGCGCCGGGCCCAGTCGGCCAGCAGGACGGTCTTGCCGAAGCCCGCCGGCGCGCACACCAGCAGCAGCCCCCGCACCAGCCCCTCCTCCAGCCGCTCCACCAGGCGCGGGCGGGCCACGAAGCCTGGCTGCGGGCCGGGCACGTACAGCTTGGTGGCCAGCAGCGCGTCCTCCTGGGACGCGGCAACCTCGACTGGGGTCGTGGAGGGCGGCTCAGCCATCGGCGACCTCCACGCGTAGCGCGTCCTGCGATCCTCGGTTCGTCGCTGGGTCGGCTCATTGTAGCGGCTGGCTGGTCGCCACCGGCGGGGCGTCGCGCCACAGGAGAAGTGCGCCACTGCCCGACGGACTCCTCGACGCGGTCACGCCCGGCCTACCGTCCGGCGGCACCTTCGTGCCCAGGGCCGCCACGAAAGACTCCACCCAGCAAGTGCACCTTCGGGTGACGCCCACCCGCGGCGCCGTTCGTAGCGTGTTGGGTGCCAGCAACGGCCTCCGACAAAAGGAGAGCGATGCGGCGCTCAGGCTGGTCCGCTGCACGATCGACCCGGCCGACGCCGAGGAGGAAACCATGCACGTGTACCGCAACCCGCGCTGACAGTAGCCCGAACCCAAGGGAGCATGCCAATGACCAGCGACACGACCAACCATCTGGACCTTACGTTGATGGTGGCGTTCCACGACGCCTTCCGACGCGACCTCGGCCACCTGGCCCGCGCCGCCAGCCGCCGCCCCGCCGACCTGGACGAGCCGGCCCGGCACACCGCCGTGCTGGCCGGCTGGGAACTGTTCAAGACCCAGCTGCACATCCACCACACCGCCGAGGACAACGACCTGTGGCCCCGCATGCGCACCCACCTGGCCGACCGCCCCGACGACCTGGCCCTGCTGCACGCGATGCAGGACGAGCACGCCCGCATCGACCCGCTGCTGGACGCTGTCGAGGGCGCCTTGGCCGACCGCGACGGCGGTCACCAGCGCCTTGGGGACACCGTGGATGCCCTGGCCGGCGAGCTGCACGGCCATCTCGGCCACGAGGAGCGTGATGTGCTGCCGCTGATCGACCGGTCCCTCACCGAAGCTGAGTGGCAGGCATTCGGTGATGACCAGCGCCGCCGTGTCGGCATCCGCGGCGCCGCCCAGCTGTTTCCCTGGTTGCTGGAGGAGGCCTCCCCCGAGCGGGTCCGGGCGGTTCTTGGGGAGCTCCCGCCGCCGGTGCGGGTGGTCTACCGGCACCTCTGGCAGCCGCGCTACGCCCGCCGCGACCACTGGGAGCCATCCACACAGCCATAAAGCCCCAAGGCGACCAAGCAACTCCCGATCCGATCAGACCAGTTGGTGTCCGCACGGCGTCGGCCCCACGACACACGGCAGCCGCCCGGTGGCCCGAACGCCGCCGACCCGGTCACCGGGCCGCGAACCGGTCCGGCGGACACCTTCACAGGAGGCCTCCCATGCTTGACCTCCACTTCACGGCCCGGCGCCGTCAGCTGCCGCCACGCCTGTCGCCGCTGGTTGTTGCCCTGGCTTTGAGCGTGGCGGCCTCGGTTGCCATCGGCATCGCAGGACCAGACCAGGCTCAAGCGAAGTCCAGAGAACCGAGCCAACACGACTACCTGGGAACGTGGAACTACGATCAACCCGATCGCGCGAGCATGAAAAACATTGCGGTCATCAGTTGCCCGGCCGCCAGCACAAGCTGTCGTCCAAGCCCGCCGCTCCTGATCCCCCAGATTGGGAACATCGTGTTCTCCAGGACGCCCGGTGGCGGGATCGTGGGTCACACCGATCAGGGCTGTACCTGGACGTTCCAGGTACTCGCCGCCTCGCTCGAGCTGGATACCCCATCCCAGTACTGCTTCAACCACGTCATCGACTCGTCCTACACCATCACCAAATGGTCGGTCACCTTGTCCGGGCACAGTGAGCGGGAGACCATCGAGGCCATCAGCCACCAACCCACCGGCGACTACGAGTTTCGTCTGGACAACGGCAGCCGCGCCAAGGTGGTGGGCCACGACTGGCATCAAGCCAGGGGCGTCTTTCCGGGAACCTGGCAGTACGACGCACCCAACCCGCAGGCCCGCGTGAACATTCTCGTCACCCGGTACACCGGCCCGGACGGCCAGATTCAGGTCGTCCAGGCACCACAGCGGGTCTCGTCACGCTCACCAGCAGCCGCCAACAGACCATGACGGCTCAGACCGAGGACGGCTGCAGCTGGACGCTCGCCGCCCGTGGAAATACGGCCGAACTCGAACCCGCCCTCCAGACCTGCCAGACCCCGCGGGGGACCGTCACGGTCAGGTTCTGGGCAATCGCAAGTGACGGCGAGCATCATGCATCGGTCATAGCCGGTGTCGATGAAAGCGGCGGAAGGTTTCTGCTCAGCATCGGCAGCCTGACGAAGCAGTGACCCACTGATTTTTTGAGTTTCGTGGGTTGGGTTGACGGTTCATGGGTCGAGGGTGAGACCGGTGTAAGCCAGGAACCCAATCACCAGGTCCTCGTGCTTGCAGACCCGTTGCATGCCTTGCTCGGTGGCGTCGGCGACCTCGGCCAGGGTGGTCGTTGACCGATTCGCCAGCTCCAGGTCCTTGAGGTTGGCAGTGAAGATGCCGCCTGGCTCGTTCGGTGAGGATGGGCTCGGGTCCGGCGGTGGGTCTGACCCTGGGGTTGGCTGACCCCTGGGTGTCGTTTGTGGGGTCTGTCGGCTCGCCGCCCGACTCGTCATGGTCGTGCACGCGACCGGACGGACGGCGTGACCTGATATGAGCTTGCTTGTCCCAAGCCCATCACTGGCTTGTCCGCCCGCCTGGTACTCCAGCCGTAGATCGTGATCTTCATGGTTGCCAGGCGGCCTGTCGTCGGTAATGGCAGGTACGGGCGCGGGCCTGGTGTCGGCGTCGCCACAGCGACCAGCGCAGCCGGTGGGCGCGATCACCGACGGGCTGAGCGAGCAGGGCAGCGAACAGGTGCTGGAGCTCGTTGCAGGTCATCGGGATCAGGCCCACCGGCGCCGGGTGGCGGGTGCGTTCGGCCAGGGCTGCCACCACCAGGAAGGCGTGGGCGAGCATGGCAAGGGTGATCCAGCGATACCAGGAGCGCCAGCAGCGGACCTGGTGCTGGTCCAGGCCACAAAGGCCCTTGCCGGTCTGGAACGTCTTCCACCGTCCAGCGCCGGCCGGCGACCCGGACCAGGACGGCCAGCGGGGTGGGGCGGGGCGTGTAGCAGCGGTACCAGGCCAGCTCCCCGGTGGTGCGGTTGCGGCGGAGCATGAGCCAGTGCCGGCCTGCCTGCTCGCCAGGAGCGGGACCGTGGTGGTCCAGACGCAGGAATGCCCAGTCGTAGGAGCGGTGGCCTTTGGCGCCGGTGCCGCACGAGAGCTGCTACCACGCCCGCGCGGGGACCTGCCGGAGCAGGGCGTCGGCGCGGTGGTGGCGCCGCCGAAGGGCACATGGTCATCGCCGGCGACCGCCAAGACCTACCCGATTCCTCGGGCTTCCAGGGCAGCGCGCAGCTTGGGGTTGGCGCCGTAGACCTCGTCGCCGGCCACCCAGGCCGCCGGGACCCCGGCGTCCAGCGCGCGGATGATCATCTTGGTGGCCAGCGCCGGCTTGGTCGCAACCCGACCTGGTCGGGGACGCCGGCGGCCTGCAAGCGCGCAGGGTCGTTGGTCCCGGACCGGGGCAGGTCCAGCTCCCGGTCGATCACCCGTGCCCGGCATCGGTGGCGTCCACCAGGTAGACGGCGACCTGGGCGTTGTCGACCCGGCCGGCGGTGCCGGTGTCCTGGCGCTGGACCCAACGGTTCTGGTGCCCTTCTTGAGGTCGCCGGTTTCGTCCACCACCAGCACCAGGGTCGCCCAAGTGCTCAGCGACGTAGTCGCGAACGTCATCGCGCAGCGCGTCCTCATCCCACACCGCCCGGCCACGCAGGTGCTCCCATCCCATCAGGGCTGGGGTCGCCGGCGTGCTCGGCGATCGTCCAGCAGTTCTTGCGCGGCAGGTCGGCCAGCAGGCCGCCCACGAACGCCCTGGCCCGCCGCCGCAGCTCCACCCTGGGGAACCGGCCCGCGACCCGGCCCAGCAACTCCTCCAGCCCTGCCTGCCAGCAGGCAGGGTCTACGCTGTGGCCTGCGGCCACCGTCTGATCTGTGGTTGTCGTCATAACACCAGATGATCAACGGTGGCCGCCCTCGTCTGCTTGCCGGCCCTGCCCCCTCTGACCAGCCAGGTCACGATCTACGGCTGGATCGCTAGGCGCGCCCGGCGTGCGGGTCTTCGGCCCGGCGGTTGAACTTGCGGCTGCAGCCGGCGCTGCAGGCGCGTCCACCCGTGGGTGGAGCCGATGCCCCACCTCCGGGCCGATGCCGGTCGGCCGGTACGGTCCTACAGTGGCTGCGTGAGCGTGCAGACGGCCTCGAAGCCCGGCTCGCCCCAGGGGGCTCGGGCGCAGCAGGAGGCGACGGTGCGCTGGCTGCGGCCGGTGGGCGTCGTGATCGTCGCCGTGGTGCTCATCGACGGCGCGACGGAGCGCCCGGCGCCGGGGCTGCGCGGCGACCGGCTCGGGGTCTTGCTCGCGCTGCTGGCCTTCGCGATCGGGCTGCTGGGCCTGCGGGAAGCCCGCTCGCGTCGGGCGTCGTTCTGGGTGCAGGCGCCGCTGCTGGGCGCGCTGGTCGTCGGCTCGGGGGTGCTGATGTGGCTGCAGCCGAGCGGCCCGGGCTTTCTCGGCTTCTTCTTCCTCGCCGCGTGCGTGGCCACGCTGGGCGTGCCGGCGCGGATCGGTGCCGCGGCCGCCGGCCTGGTGCTGGTGGTGCTGCTGGCCGTGGGCCGCGCCGCCGCGGCGCACCGTCCGATCACCGGCATCGTGTTCAGCGTGCTCGGCTTGAGCGGCCTGTACCTCGTGGTGGTGCTCGCACCGCGCGCGGGAGGGTCAACAGCGCGCCGGGCGGCTGCTCGAGGAGCTCGAGCGGACGCGGGCGGCGCAGGTGCGGGCGGTGGCGCTCGCCGAGCGCCAGCACCTGGCGCGTGAGATGCACGACGTGCTGGCCCACTCGCTGGCGGGGCTCACCCTGCAGCTCGAGGGTGCCCGCCTGCTCGCCGCCGCCGAGCGGCCGGACATCAGGCAGATCGCCGCGGCGCTCGAGCGCGCCCACCAGCTCGCCAGGGCCGGCCTCCAAGACGCCCGACGCGCGATCGGCACGCTGCGCGACGACGAGCTGCCCGGACCGCAGCGGCTGGCCGGGCTGGCGCGCGAGTTCGAGCGTGACGGCGGGGTCGGCTGCCACCTGGAGGTCGCCGGCGAGCAGCACGAGCTGGGCCCCGAGGCGCGGCTCGCGCTGTACCGCACCGCCCAGGAGGCGCTGACCAACATCCGCAAGCACGCGCATGCCCGGCGTGTCGAGCTGCGTCTGGACTACGAGCCGCTCGGCACGCGGCTCACCGTCGAGGACTACGCCTCGGACGGCGACCGGCCGCCGCCGGCGCCCGACGGCGGCGGCTACGGGCTCACCGGGATGCGCGAGCGCGCCGAGCTGCTCGGCGGGACGCTGACGGCGGCCCCCACCGGCACGGGCTTCCGCGTCGAGCTGTGGGTTCCGACTGTGCCGACGACCGCTCGGTCGTGCAGGCGCTTCGGGCCGGCGCTCGCGGCTACCTGACCAAGGACGCCGGTGCCGAGGAGATCAAGCAGGCGCTCGAGGCGGTCGTGCGCGGCGACGCGGCGATCGACCCCGCCGTGCAGCACCACCTCGTCGACGCCCTGGCGGCCGCGGGCGGCCCGCCAGGCCAAGGTCCGGCAGCGGCCGAGGCGCTGCCCGACGGGCTGACGCCACGCGAGGCCGAGGTGCTGTCGCTGATCGCCGACGGGCTGTCCAACGTCGAGATCGCCCAGCGCCTGGTGGTCACCGAAGCGACCGTCAAGAGCCACGTCAACCACCTGTTCGCCAAGACCGGCGTCCGTGACCGCGCCCAGGCCGTCACCTACGCCTACTGCCACCACCTCGCACCACGACCGGCATCCTGACGGGCCGCGCCGCCGGGCCGCGCGGCAGGTCCGCCCGGCGGGCCGCCGGATGCGGTCCGCCGGCTCGCCGGAGCGGCTACCTGCTGGCGACCAGGGTCGACGACGGCGCGTAGCGGATCAGGACGTCCGGGAGGATGCCGAACACCACCACGCCGGCGGTGGACAGGCCGATGGACAGCGCCAGCGGCAGGGACACCCTGGCCGGCACCGGCTCGGCCGGCTCGCCCTCCACCGCCAGGGGGGCGAGCCACAGCCGGCGGGCGACGCCGATGTAGTAGAAGAGCGACACGACGCTCATCACCGCCATGAAGACGGCCAGCAGCGTCACGCTGGTCTGCCCGGCGTTCAGGGCGGCCTGGAACACGACGAACTTGGCGAAGAAGCCGGCGGTGAAGGGGATGCCGCCGAGCGAGATCATGAAGGCGGTCATGGCCACGCCGAGGGCGGGCGCGATGCGCCCGAGCCCGGTGTAGTCGACGATCAGGTTGCTCGGCCGGCGCTGGTTGACCAGGGTGACGACCGCGAACGCGCCCAGGTTGGTGAAGCCGTAGATGAGCAGGTACACGAGCACCGCCTGGAACGCCTGGCGGCGCACGGCGGGGTCGGCGCTCGACCCGGCGGCGAACGGCACCAGCATGTAGCCGGCCTGGGCGACCGACGAGTAGGCGAGCAGCCGGACGATGTTGGTCTGGGCGAGGGCGACGACGTTGCCGATCAGCATGGTGAAGGCGGCCAGGACCGCGAAGCCGGGCGCCCAGTAGCGGGCGAAGGCGGGGAAGGCGACGAAGGTGACCAGCAGCAGGCCGGCGAAGCCGGCCGCCTTGGAGGCCACCGACAGGTAGGCGGCCACCGGCACCGGCGCGCCCTCGTAGGTGTCGGGCGCCCAGAAGTGGAACGGCGCCGCCGAGACCTTGAACGCGAACCCGGTGGCGACCAGGAACACGGCCATGACGGCGGCCGGCTCGGCGCGCTGGGCGGCGAACCTGACGGCGATGACGTCCAGCCGCAGCGAGCCGGTGAAGCCGTACACCAGGCTCATGCCGAACAGCATCACGGCGGTCGACAGCACGCCGATGAGCAGGAACTTGAGCGCGCCCTCGTTGGAGCTGGCGTCGCCCTTGCGGAAGCCGGCCGCGATGAACCCGGTGGCCGAGACGATCTCCAGCGACAAAAACAGCATCAGCAGGTCGCGGGAGCTTGGCATCAGCAGCATGCCGACGAAGGCCGACAGCAGCAGGAAGTAGAACTCGCCCTGGTAGTAGTGGCCGGCGTCGATGTAGCGCTTGCTCATCAGCAGCACCAGGACGAGCGCGCCCAGGAACAGGGCCTTGAACAGCAGGGCGTAGTGGTCGACCACGAACGACCCGCCGAAGGTGCTGCGCCTGCCCGCGCCGACCAGGCTGGCGAGCGCGGCGCCGGCGGCGAGCGTGCCGGCCAGCGCCAGGTAGTTGGCCACCACCTTGGCGCGCTCGAGGAACAGGTCGACGGTGAGCACCAGCAGCGCCGTGCCGGCCAGCACCAGCTCGGGCAGGATGGCGTGGAAGTCGATCCTCACGTCGGGCGGCTCCTTGTCGTATGCCCCGCTGCGGGGCCGGTCGGCTGCGTCATCGGAACAGGGTGGCGAACCAGCCGGTGACGGTCGGGTTGGTCACGCCGAGGACGAGCCCGGGGGCGACGCCGAGCGCCACGATCAGCAGGACCAGCGGCGTCCAGGCGGTGTACTCGACCGCCACGACGTCGCCGAGCGGCTTGGCCTTCCAGCGGTCGGGCAGCCGGCCGAGGTTGACCCGCTGGACCAGCCACAGGAAGTAGCCGGCGGTGAGCAGGGTGCCGACCAGGCCGACGGCCATGAGCGTGCGGAACAGCGGCAGCGGCAGGCCGGGCGCCGGGTTCCAGGCGGCCAGCAGCGCGAGGATCTCGCCCCAGAAGCCGGCCAGCCCGGGCAGCCCGAGCGAGGCGATGCAGGCCAGGGTGAAGATGCCGGCGAAGCGGGGCATGGCCGTGGCCATGCCGCCGCCGAGCTCGGCGAGGTCGCGCGTGTGGTAGCGCTCGTGCATGGAGCCGGCGCAGAAGAACAGCATGCCGGTGATGATGCCGTGGGCGACCATGCCGAACACGGCCGCGTTGATGCCGGCGGGGCTGAGGGTGGCGATGCCGAGCATCACGAAGCCCATGTGGCCGACCGACGAGAACGCGATCAGCCGTTTCACGTCCCGCTGGGCAAGGCAGCACAGCGACCCGTAGATGATGGCGATGACGCCGAGGATGCCGAGCGTGGGCGCCCAGGTGCGGGCGGCCGCGGGCAGGATCGGCAGGGCGATGCGCACGAAGCCGTAGCCGCCCATCTTGAGCAGGATCCCAGCCAGCAGCACCGACCCGACCGTGGGGGCCTCGGTGTGGGCGTCGGGCAGCCAGGTGTGCAGCGGCCAGACCGGCACCTTGACGGCGAAGCCGAATCCGACGGCGGCGAACACCAGCGTGCCGAACGTGCCGGCGAACCGGACCGGCCCGGCCGCCTGCAGGGCGAGGATGTCGAAGGTGCGGTGGGCGGCGTCGGGCCCGCTGCGCCACCACAGGGCCAGGAAGCCGAGCAGCATGATGACCGACCCGGTCAGGGTGAACAGGAAGAACTTGATCGAGGCGTAGTCGCGCCGGGCGGCGCCCCACAGCGCGATCAGGAAGTACATGGGGACGAGCACGAGCTCCCAGAACACGAAGAACAGCACCAGGTCGAGGGCGGCGAAGGTGCCGTTCATGCCGGTCTCGAGCAGCAGCAGCAGGGCGAGGAACGCCTGGGGGTTTCCCGGGGCGGGCAGGATGCGCACGCTGTAGACCACGCACAACACTGACAGCAGCAGCGACAGCACCAGCAGCGGCAGGCTGATGCCGTCGACACCGAGGTGGTAGCCCGCGCCGATCGACGGGATCCAGCTGTGGCGCTGCTCGAACTGCATGGCCCTGCCCGCCTGGTAATCGAAGCGGGCGAGCATGCCGACGCCGGCGGCCAGGGCGGCCAGGGTGAACACCAGCGCGGTGCGGGTGAGCAGCCGCTCGCGGTCGCCGGGCAGCAGTGCCACCACGACCGCCCCGACGGCCGGCAGGAACACCGCGAGGCCCAGGGCCCAGTGGTCGAACCAGGTCACGTGGCAGGCTCCTTCTAGCGTCCGATGAGCTGCACGACGAGCACGGCCAGCCCGACCACCCCCACGAACAGGGCGGCCGCGTACCACTGCGCCTGGCCCGACTGGACGTAGCGCAGGCCGCGGGCGAGCCGCCGGGTGCCCAGGCCGATGGCGTTGACCAGCCCGTCGATCACCCGCTGGTCGAACCAGTAGGTGGCGGGGGCGAGCGCGCCGGTGACGGCCCGCACGAACCCCTGCTCGTACAGGTCGTCCAGGTAGAACTTGCGCTGCAGTGTGGTGTAGACGGCGGGCAGGCGCGCCAGGGGCTCGCGCTCGGGCAGGCCGCGGCGGTAGACGGCGCCGGCCAGCGCCAGGCCGAGCAGGGCGGCCGCGGTGCTGCCGACGGCCAGCGGCAGGTTGACCGGGACGGCGCCCTCCGACGGCAGCAGCGGGGTGGCGATCCAGGCGGAGAAGTTGTCGGTCCCGGCCAGCGGCGAGCCGACGAACCCGGCCAGCACGGCGCCGGTCGCGAGCACCACCAGCGGCCCGACCATGACCGTGTCAGCCTCGTGCGGGCGGCCCTGGCCGCGGTAGGCGGCGCCGAAGGTGAGCCAGAGCATGCGGCCGACGTAGACGGCGGTCAGCAGCGCGGTGACCAGGCCGACCACGAACACGGTCCGGGCCACGCCGACCGAGGTGGCCACGCCCTCGACGCCGCCGCCGAAGCCGACCTTCCAGGCCTGGTCGAGGATCTGGTCCTTGGACCAGAAGCCGGACAGGGGGAAGATCCCGACCAGGGCCAGCGCGCCGGCCAGGAACGTCCAGAAGGTCCACGGCATCACCCGGCGCAGCCCGCCCATCTCGCTCATGTTGTTGGTGTGGATGGCGTGGATGATCGAGCCGGCGGCCAGGAACAGCAGCGCCTTGAAGAAGGCGTGGGTGAACAGGTGGAACACCCCGGCCGCATACCCGCCCACCCCCAGGCCGGCCATCATGTAGGCGAGCTGGGAGATGGTGGAGTAGGCGAGCACCCGCTTGATGTCGTCCTGGACCAGGGCCAGCAGCGCCCCGATCAGCATGGTGGCCGAGGCGATCAGCGCGATCTCGTCGAGCGCGGCCGGGGACGCCTGGAACACCGGGTACATGCGGGCGACCAGGAACACGCCGGCGGCGACCATGGTGGCCGCGTGGATCAGGGCCGACACCGGGGTGGGACCCTCCATGGCGTCGGGCAGCCATACGAACAGCGGACCTTGGGCGCTCTTGCCGGCGGCGCCGAGGTAGAGGAGCAGC
>JBIOYL010000411.1:0-8121 GCA_044870185.1 Actinomycetes bacterium
GGGCCCGCCGCATGAACGGGGAGGACCGCACCCATGAGCATCGACGCGGACGGCTCGCGCCCACCCGACATCGACTCGCTGGCCGACGAGGCGGCCGAGCTGGCCGCCGGCCGCGGCGCCTTCGACTGCGCCAAGGTCGAGCAGGGCGTCCGCCTGATCCTGGAAGGCATCGGCGAGGACCTCGAGCGTGATGGCCTCCGCGACACCCCGGCCCGGGTGGCGCGCATGTATGAGGAGATCACCATCGGGCTGCGCTCCCGACCGGCCGACCATCTCAAGGTCGTGTTCGAGGAGGGCCACGACGAGCTGGTGATGGTCCGCGACATCCCCGTCTACAGCCTCTGCGAACATCACCTGGCAGTATTCTTCGGCAAGGCGCACGTTGCCTACATCCCCAACGAGCAGGGCCAGATCACCGGGCTGTCGAAGCTGGCCCGGCTGGTCGACGGGCTGGCCAAGAAGCCGCAGGTGCAGGAGCGGCTGACCAGCGAGATCGCCGACGCGATGGTGCGGGCGCTGGAGCCGCGCGGGGCGCTGGTCGTGATCGAGGCCGAGCACCTGTGCATGAGCATGCGCGGCGTGCGCAAGCCCGGCTCGGTGACCGTGACCTCGGCCGTGCGCGGCCTGTTCCGCGGCAACATGGCCACCCGCATGGAGGCCATGAACCTCATCGGCGTGACCCGCCTCGGCTGACCGGCCACCTGGCCGCCGGCCGCCCGGCCACCCGGCCACCCGGCCACCCGGCCGCGTGTCCGCTGCGACCGGGAATTGCGTTCGCGGTCGGCCGGCGCTAGGCTCGGGCACGCAACTTCGGCAAGCCTAAATCGAGCGCCCAGAACCGGGTGAAGGAGTGGTGCCGATGTCCGAGACGCAGACGATCGTCCTCGGGGCGATCGCAGGACTGACGATCTTCCTCGGCTTGCCGCTCGGACGCCTGCCCACCACCAGCCTGCGCAGCAAGGCGTTCCTGAACGCCGCGTCAGCCGGCATCCTCGTGTTCCTGCTCGTCGACATCCTCGGACACGCCACCGAGCCGGTCGAGGACGCCCTCAAGCAGGCCAAGGCCGGCGACGGGTCCTGGCCCCAGTTCGCCGGCATGGGCCTGGTCTACCTGGCCGGCTTCGGCGTCGGCCTGCTCGGCCTGTTCTACCTCGGCCGCGCCCTCAAGCGCCGCGAGCCGCGCCCCAGCAGCGCCAGCATCGGACCCGGCGCCATGGCGGTCGCCGAGGCGGCCCAGCCGATCCCGGCGCAGGCGGCCGCCATGCGCCTGGGCCTGTCGATCGCCGCCGGCATCGGCCTGCACAACTTCTCCGAGGGCCTGGCCATCGGCGCCTCGGCCCGGGCCGGCGAGATGCAGCTCGCGAGCCTGCTCATCATCGGCTTCGCGCTGCACAACGCCACCGAGGGCTTCGGCATCGTCGGCCCGCTGGCCGCCGCCGGCGTGCGCGCCCCCTGGCGCTGGCTCGCCCTGGCCGGCCTGGTCGGCGGCGGGCCGACCTTCCTCGGCACGGTCCTGGGCATGAGCTTGCACTCGGCGCTGGTCGCCGTCGGCTTCCTGACGCTGGCCGGCGGCGCCATCCTGTACGTCCTGGGCGAGCTCATCCCCGTGGGCAGGAAGCTGTCCTGGGAGCTCACCCTGTGGGGGCTGCTGGCCGGCGTCATGACCGGCGTGGCCACCGAGCTGGTCCTGAGCCTGGCCGGCGGCTGAGCGCCCGTGTCGATCGTCCCCGTCGCGCCGCACGACCTTCGGGTGGGGGACCGGGTCCTGCCCACGTCGAGCCGGTGCCTGGTCATGGGGGTCGTCAACGTGACCCCGGACTCCTTTGCGGACGGCGGGCGCTGGCTGGAGCCCGACGCCGCCGTCGCCCACGGGCTCGAGCTGGCCGCCGAAGGGGCCGACCTGCTCGACGTCGGCGGCGAGTCGACCCGGCCGGGGGCCGCCGACGTCGAGGAGGCGGTCGAGCTGGCCCGGGTCCTGCCGGTGGTCGAGCGGCTGGGCCGGGCGACCGACGTGCCGTTGTCGATCGACACCCGCAAGGCGGCGGTGGCCAGCGCCGCGCTGGCCGCCGGGGCCGCCATGGTCAACGACGTCTCGGCCGGCCGGGACGACCCGGACCTGCTGGGCGTGGTCGCCGACGCCAAGGTGCCGCTGGTGCTCATGCACATGCAGGGCACACCGGCCACCATGCAGGACGACCCGCGCTACGACGACGTGGTCGGCGAGGTGGAGGCGTTCCTGGCAGCGCGCTGCGCGGCGGCCGAGGCGGCCGGGGTCGCCTCCGACGCCCTCGTGATCGATCCCGGCATCGGCTTCGGCAAGCGCGACGAGCACAACTACGCGCTCCTGGCCGCCGTCGGCCGGCTCACCCGCCTCGGCCATCCGGTGCTGATCGGCACCAGCCGCAAAGGCTTCATCGGGCGGGCGCTGGGTAGCGTGCCCCCGGACGAGCGGGTGGAGGGCACGGCGGCCACGGTGGTGTGGGTGGTCGAACGGGGCGCCCGCATCGTGCGGGCCCACGACGTGCGCCCGATCGTCCGCACCGTGCGCATGACCGAGGCGCTGCTGCGGGGTGCGGCGGCGACCGCCACCGGCGGGCAGGCCGGGACGCCGGGCGGGCAGGCTGGGAGGCCGGCGGGGGCGGCCACGGCGAGGGAGCCCGGATGAGCGGCGACGAGGCGGCCGTCGCCGCGGCCAACGAGCGCTTCTACGAGGCGTTCGAGTCGCTGGACCTCGACCGGATGGCGGCCTGCTGGCTCCAGACCGACCAGGCGTGCTGCGTCCATCCCGGCTGGGACGCCATGGTGGGCTGGCCGCAGGTGTGCCGCTCGTGGGCGGCCATCTTCGCCAACTCGGGCTACATCCAGTTCTTCCTGACCGACGTGCGGGTGCACGTGGACGCCGACGTGGCCTGGGTGACCTGTGCCGAGAACATCCTGTCCGGCCGCACGGCCGAGGCCATCCAGGACGCCAAGGTGGTGGCCACCAACGTGTTCGTCCGCCGCGGCGACGGCTGGCGCATGGCCCTGCACCACGGCTCCCCGGTGCTCGGCGGATGACCCCGGTGCCTTGCGGACGCTCCCCGGTACCCGGCGCACGACCCCCGGTGGCCGGCGGATGACCGGCGACCGCATCCTGCTGTCGGGGCTGCGGGTGTTCGCCCACCATGGGGTGCTCCCGCACGAAGCCGAGCTGGGGCAGGTGTTCGTCGTCGACCTCGAGCTGGCCGTCGACCTCGGACCGGCCGGCCGCGGCGACGACCTGGCGGCCACGGTCGACTACGGCGCGCTCGCGGCCGGGGTGGCCGACCTGGTCGCCAGCCGCCCGCGCCGGCTGCTCGAGACGGTGGCCGAGGACGTGGCCGCCTTCGCCCTGGGCGACCGGCGGGTGGAGCGGGTCCGCGTGCGGGTCACCAAGCCGCACGCCCCCCTGCCCGTGGACGCCGAGGTGGCAGTGGAGGTCCTGCGCAGCCGACAGGACGGGGCGTCGGTGGACGGGACGCCGGCCAACCCGGCGGCAGCCGGCGGAGCGCCGACGAGCCCGGCGGCAGCCGGCGGAGCGCCGACGAGCCCGGCAGGGGACGGGGTGCCGTGACCCGGGCCCACGTCGCGCTCGGGTCGAACCTCGGGGACCGGCTGGCCATCCTCGACACGGCCATCCGCGTGCTGGACGCCGACGTGCACACCCACGTGATGGCCGTCTCGCGCGTGTACGAGACCCAGCCGGTCGGCGGCCCCCCACAAGGACCCTACCTCAACGCGGTGGCCGTGCTGGAGACCGACCGCGACCCGGAGGAGCTGCTCGACCTGCTGCTGGCCGCCGAGGCGAGCCTGGGGCGGGTGCGCGCGCAGCGCTGGGGGCCGCGCACGCTCGACCTCGACCTGATCCTCTACGACGGTCCCCCGGTGCGCACCCCCCGGCTGACCGTGCCCCATCCCCGCGCCCGCGAGCGCGCCTTCGTGCTCGTCCCCCTGGCCGACGTCGACCCCTACGCGACCTTCCCCGACGGCCAGACGGCACTCGAGGCGCTCGCCCGGCTCGGGCCGGTGACCGGGGTGGTCCCGGTCGGCGAGCTGGAGCCGTAGGGTGAGCGGGCGCGGCCGGGTCCGCTTCCAGCTCCTGCTCGACCAGGTGGCGGCCAGCCTGCCACCGGCACCGGCCCGGGTGGCCGACGCCGGCGGTGGGACCGGGCAGCTCGCCGTCGCCCTGGCGCGGCGCGGCTACACGGTCACGGTGCTGGACACCTCGGCGGCCATGCTGGCCACCTGTGCCGAGCGGGCGGCCGGGGAGGGACCGGAGGTGGCCGGGCGGGTGGTGGGCGTCCAGGGCGACGCGCTGGCCGCCGCGGAGCTGCTCGGCCCCGCCAGCCAGGACGCGATCGTCTGCCACGAGCTGGTCGACGCCGTCGAGGCGCCGGCGGCGCTGCTCGCCGCGCTCGGCCGGGCGCTCCGCCCGCACGGCGTGCTGTCGCTCACCTTCGCCAACCGCGACTGGCTCGCCCTGCGGGCCGGCAACCGGGGCGAGTTCGCCGAGGCGCTCCGCCTGCTGGACACCCCGGGCGGCGGCGAGGCCGGGCAGCAGCGCGGCCACCGGGCGTTCACGGCGGCCGAGCTGCGCCCCGGGCTGGAGCAGACCGGCTTCGAGCTGGTGGCCGCCCTCGGGGTCGGCGTGTTCGCCGAGGGACGCGACGAGGATCTCGACCCTGGGGTGCTGGCCGCGCTGCTTGCGCTCGAGCGCCGGGTGGCCGGCCGGGAGCCCTACCGCTCGTCCGCCCACATCGTCCACCTGGTCGCACGGCGCCGATGATCCGGGCGGCTCGAAGGGAAGTGCCCGGATATACTGCGATTCGCGCCGGTCCGCCGAGCGTGTCGGTTCGTCGTATGCTCGTTCGTCGTCGCCTCGCCGAGAGCGCCTCCTCCCGACTCGTGTGGACTCCCGGGAGGCCGCCAGGAGCTGAAGTGGAGTGCCGTGTCCGAACCCATGACTGCCTCGTTCTCGCCCGCCGCGGTGATCGGCGCCGGGCGGGTCGGCGTCCCCGTGGCGGTGGCGCTGGCCCAGGCCGGCGTCAAGGTCACCGTCGGAGTGCGCTCCGAGCGCTCCGAGCAGCGGGTCCAGCGGCTGTCCGGCCTGCCGACCGCCTCACCGGAGGCGGCCGCCGTGGGCGCGCAGCTCATCCTGCTCGCGGTCCCCGACGACCAGCTCCCGTCCCTGGTCACGGCGCTCGCGGCCGAGGGTGCGTTCGCCGAGGGCCAGGCGGTGATCCACACGGCCGGGGTCGACGGTCCCGCCCTGCTCGCGCCGGCCAAGGCGGCCGGCGCCCGGATCGCCGCCTGCCACCCGGTCCAGATCTTCAACGACGACTTCGCGGCGACGCTGGCCCGCCTGCCCGGCACGGTCTGGGGGGTGACCGGCGACCCGGCCGGCCATGACCTGGTGCTGCTGCTCGGCGGCCAGCCCATGGAGGTGCCCGAGCCGGGCCGGGTGCGCTACCACGCCGCCCTGGTGCTTGCCGCCAACGGCACCGCCGCGCTGGCCGCCGCCGGGGCGGACATGCTGCGCGCGGGCGGGGTGGCCGACCCGGCCGCCCTGCTCGGCCCGCTCATCCGGGCCCGCGTCGACGCGGCCCTGGCCACCGGCCAGGCCGGCCTGTCGGGACCCTGGGTGCGCGGCGACGGCCGCACGGTGGCCATGCATGCCGAGGCGCTGGCCCGCAAGCAGAAGGTGGCCACCGTGTATGCGGCGCTGGCCCGGCTGGTCGCCGACCGGGCGGCCGCGGCCGGGCGGCTGGACCCGGACGCCCGGCGCCGCGTGGAGGCGGCGCTGCAGGGGCTCGCCGACGGCGAGGCGGAGGAGTCGCAGGAGCGGCTCCGGCTCGAGCGGCTGCGGAGGCTGGGGCGCCGTGCGCGTGGTCGCGACTCGCGCTGAGCTGGCCGACGCGACCTCGGCCGCCCGGGCGAACGGCGAGCTGGTCGGGTTCGTCCCGACCATGGGCGCCCTGCACGCCGGCCACCGGGCACTGGTCGCCGCCGCGCGGCGCGAGACCGGCTTCGTGGTCGTGTCGATCTTCGTGAACCCGCTGCAGTTCGGCCCGCACGAGGACCTGGCCACCTACCCGCGGGACCTGGAGCGCGACCTGGCCATGCTGACCGACGACGGCGCCGACCTCGCCTTCGTGCCGAGCGAGCAGGAGATCTGGCCGCGGCCGCCGCTGGTGCGGGTGTCGGCCGGGCGCTACGACGACCTGCTGGAGGGGGTGTTCCGGCCCGGGCACCTCGACGGGGCGGCCACGGTCGTGGCCAAGCTGTTGCACCTGGTCGGCTCGTGCCTGGCCTACTTCGGGCGCAAGGACGCCCAGCAGCTCGCCGTGGTCCGCCGGATGGTGGCCGATCTCGCCTTCCCCGTCGAGGTGGTGGCCTGCGACACCGTGCGGGAGCCGGACGGCCTGGCCGCCTCGTCCCGCAACGCCTACCTGACGCCGGAACAGCGCACCACCGCCACGGTGTTGTACCAGGCGCTCTCGGCGGGCCGGACGGCCTTCCGGAGGGGGACGACGGCGCCGGCGGCCATCGAGGCGGCCGTGCAGGCGGTGCTCGACCAGGCGCCGGGCGTGGAGGTCCAGTACGTGGCCCTGGCCGACCAGGACACCTTCGAGGCGCCCACCAAGGCGGCGAGCGGCCAGGTGCTGGCGCTCGCCGCCCGGGTCGGCTCGACCCGGCTGATCGACAACGTCATCCTGTGAGAAGCCAAGTGCTGGGACCCCGTGCGGGGCCTGGACGCGACAGGAGCACCGATGCTGCGCACCATGCTGAAGAGCAAGATCCACCGGGCGACCGTCACCGGCGCCAACCTGCACTACGTCGGCTCGCTCACCCTGGACGCCGACCTGATGGCCGCCGCCGACCTGCTGGAAGGCGAGCAGGTGACCGTGCTCGACCTGAGCAACGGCGCCCGGCTGGAGACCTACGTCATCCGCGGCCGGGCCGGCTCCGGCGCGGTGCAGATGAACGGCGCCGCCGCGCATCTGGTCCACGCGGGTGACCTCGTCATCGTGCTGTCGTACGCGCAGGTGAGCGACGCCGAGGCGCGCGCGCTGCGGCCGGCGGTCGTGTTCGTCGACCGCGACAACCACATCGTCCCGCCCGACCAGGCCCGCCGGCTCGTGGTCGGTGACCCGGACTCCGCGCTCGGCGGCGTCGTGGCCCCGGCCGCGCCGACGCTGACCGGGGAGGGGTAGGCATGCTGCTGGCCATCGACGCCGGCAACACCCAGACCATGATCGGGGTGTTCGACCGCGCCGAGCTGGTCCACCACTGGCGGGTGGCCTCGGTGGCCGATCGCACCGCCGACGAGCACGCCCTGCTGGTCAACGGTCTGCTCGAGCATCAGGGGCTCGAGCTCGGCCGCTCCGTCGACGGGGTGGCGATCTCGTCGGTCGTGCCCCGGCTCACCCAGGCCCTGCGCGAGATGGTGCAGCGCTACTGCGCCTGCACCGCGCTCGTCGTCGAGCCTGGGGTGCGCACCGGGCTGGCGATCCTCACCGACAACCCGCGCGAGGTGGGCGCCGACCGGGTCGCCAACGCGGTGGCCGCCTTCGCCGCCTACGGCGGGCCCGCGGTGGTGGTCGACTTCGGCACGGCCACCACCTTCGACGCGGTGTCGGCCCGCGGCGACTACCTCGGCGGGGCGATCGCCCCCGGCATCGAGATCTCGATGAGCGCGCTGGCCGAGCACGCGGCCCAGCTGCGCCGGGTCGAGCTGGTGGCGCCGAGGTCGGTGGTGGGCCGCAACACCGTCGAGGCGCTGCAGTCGGGCATCGTGCTGGGGTTCGCCGCCCAGGTGGACGGGATGGTCCGGCGCATGGTGGCCGAGCTTGGCGGGCGGGCGGTCGTGGTCGCCACCGGCGGCCTGGCGCCGGCCGTGCTCGACGCCTGCGAGACCGTGGAGCGCTACGACCCCTGGCTCACCCTGCAAGGCCTGCGCATCATCTTCGACCGCAACGCCGAGGCGGCGCCCGCACCGAGCCGGGCCCACGGGTGAGCCGCCGCCGGAGGGGCCCGGGGAACCCCAAAGGGGTGCCCCGGTCGATCGGGAGGGGTCCGGGGAACCCCGAAGGGGTGCCCCGG
>JBIOYL010000412.1:0-6941 GCA_044870185.1 Actinomycetes bacterium
CCCAGACCACGACCGGGGCCAGGAGGAGCGCGAGCACCACCACGACCGGGCCGCGTGGCAGCCGGGCCGGTGGTGGCCTGGCATCCATCTACCCACCCCCTGACGCCGGAACGATCCGGGCAGCCTAACCCGGGCACACGGCGCAGGCAAGACGTTCCCGCACCGGGGCAACCAGTTCGGTTATCCGCAGCAGTGGGGTTTCCAGCCATACACAGGACAAAGCCAGGGGGTGCGGTCGGGTCGAACCGGGTTGGCCGTCATGCCAGCGTCGTCCACGTCGCCCCTGCTGGGCCGTGCTCAACGCGGTTGGAACAGGGCGGCCATGGCCAGGGTGGCACCGGCCACCGCCCAGCTCGGCGGCTCGGCATCCTGACTGAGGCCTGTCGGGCAAGTCCGGCTGAGGAACTGAGGTTGTTGGGATAAGGTGACCACGCTCAACTGCCTGGCGGCCGCGATCCCGCCGCGCGAGCGGGTCGTCACCTGCGAGGAGGTCTTCGAGCTCCAGGTCGCCAGCGTGCTGCCCGACGTGGTCGCCATGCAGACCCGCCAGCCCAACCTGGAAGGCGAGGGTGAGATCCGCCAGCGGCGCCTGATCAAGGAGGCGCTGCGGATGCGGCCCGACCGCATCATCGTCGGCGAGGTCCGCCAGGAGGAGTGCCTGGACCTGCTCATCGCCTTGAACTCGGGGTTTCCTGGCATGACGTCCGTTCATGCCAACTCGGCCCGGGAGGCGCTGGGCAAGCTGACCACCCTGCCGCTGCTGGCCGGCGAGAACGTCTCCCACCGCTTCATCGTGCCGACGGTGGCGGCGACCATCGACCTGATCGTGTTCCTCAGAACCGGCCGCCACGGCCAGCGCCGCGTCGAGGAGGTGCTGGCCGTCAGCGGCCGGGTCGAGCAGGACCAGCCCGAGTCGGGGCTGGTGTTCCAGCGGGTCGACGACCGGCTGACCTGGACCGGGGAGTACCCGCCGCATCGGGAGCGCTTCGAGGCGGCCGGCTTCGACCTCGTCGAGGTGCTCGGCCCGTGATCGGCACCGGCGTGCTCGTGTTCCCGCTGCTGCTCGGGGCCGGCCTCGTGCTCGTCTTCCTCGGCGCGACCGGCGCCGGCCGCCCCAACCGGCCGGCAAGCGGCCGCCGGCTGCGCATGGACGACTGGATGCTGCGCGCCGGCCTGCGCCGGGTCTCCCCGGTCCAGCTCGCTGCCTTCTGCGCCGGCCTGGGCCTGCTGGCGGGCGTCGTCATACTCGGCGTGAGCGGCTCGCCGTGGATCGCGCTCGCGTTTTCGCTGCTGGCCAGCTACCTGCCGGCCATGGTCCTGCGCAGCCGCCACCGGCGGGCCAGCGCCGAGCTGCGGGCGGTCTGGCCGGACGCCATCGACCACCTCGCCTCGGGGGTGCGGGCCGGGCTGTCGCTGCCCGAGGCGGTGGCCGCCCTCGCCGACGACGGCCCCGCGCCGCTGCGCCCCGCCTTCGCCCGCTTCGCCGACCACTACCATGCGACCGGCCGGTTCTTCGACGCCCTCGACGGGCTGAAAGTGGAGCTGGCCGACCCGTCGGGCGATGCGGTGGTGGAGACGCTGCGGGTGGCCCGCGAGGTCGGCGGCCACGAGCTCGGCCGGACGCTGCGGGCCCTGACCGACACGCTCCGGGAGCACGAGCGGGTCCGCCGGGAGCTGGAGGCCCGCCAGAGCTGGGTGGTCGTGGCCGCCCGGCTCGCCTTCGCCACCCCCTGGGTGGTGCTCGGGCTGCTGGCCACCCGCCGCGACGCCGCGGCCGCCTACGCGCGCCCCGGCGGCGCCGTCGTGCTGGCGGTCGGCGCGGTGATGGCCTGCCTCGGCTACAAGCTGATGCTGCGCATCGGCCGCCTGCCGCGGGAGGAGCGGGTGCTGCGATGAGCCTGCCGGTCGCCCTGCTGCTCTGCCTCGCCCTGGCGGGTGGGATCGTGCTGATCGGCGCGGCCGTCCCGCGGCCACGCCGGCCCGGGCTGGCCGCCCGCCTCGAGCCCTATCTGCGCGGCCTGGCGCCCCGCCGGTCGCGGCTGCTCGACGCCGAGGAGCTGCCGCTGACGCCGTTCCCGACCGTCGAGCGGCTGCTGCGCCCGCTCGTCCAGGAGGGCTCGCGCATCATCGAGCGCGCCGTCGGCGGCAGCGCGACGGTGGCCCGGCGGCTGCGGGAGGCCGGCAGGGACGAGCGCGTGGCCCGCTTCCGCGCCGAGCAGGTGCTGTGGGGGCTGCTCGGCTTCCTCGCCGCCATCCTGGTGTCGGTTGTCCTGCCGCTTGCGACCGGCCGGCAGCTCGCGGCGCTGCCGCTGCTCGGCGCGTCGTCGTTCGGGGTGCTGGCCGGCGTGCTCGCCCGTGACTGGTGGCTGACCCAGCAGGTGGAACGCCGCCAGGCCCGCATGCTGGCCGAGTTCCCGACCCTGGCCGAGCTGCTGTGCCTGGCCGTGACCGCCGGGGAGGCGCCGCGGGCCGCGCTGGAGCGGGTCGTGCGGCGCTCCCGTGGCGAGATGAGCCGGGAGCTTGCGCTCGTGCTGGCCGACCTGCGCGTCGGCGTGTCGTTTGCCACCGCCCTGCGCAGGCTCGCCGTGCGGGTTCCCGTGGCCCAGGTGGTGAGCTTCGTCAACGGCCTGGTGGTGGCGGTCGAGCGGGGGACGCCGCTGGCCGAGCTGCTCCATGCCCAGGCGGACGAGGTCCGCGAGCAGCGCAAGCGGCAGCTCATCGAGGTGGGCGGCCGCAAGGAGGTGTACATGCTCGTGCCGGTCGTGTTCCTGATCTTGCCGGTCGTGGTGCTGTTCGCGCTGTATCCGGGCGTGGTGGCGTTGGGCGCCTTCACCGGAGGCTAGCCGGTGGACGGTGGGCGCAGGGCGCGCCGGCTGGCCGCGGCCGGCGGGGAGGGGGAGCGGGGCGCCGCCATCCTCGAGTTCATCGCGGTGTTCCTGGTCCTGGTCGTCCCGCTGGTGTACGCGATCGTGGTCTTCGCCGACGTGCAGCGGGCGCTGTTGGCCAGCTCGAGCGCGGCGCGCGAGGCCGGCCGGCTGTACGCGACCGCACCCGACCGCCAGACCGGCTCGGCCCGGGCCCTGACCGCCTACCGCGACCTGCTCGCCAACTACCGGCTGCCGGCCGAGCGGGCCGGCATCCGGCTGCGGTCGAGCTGCCCGGCGGGCGCGCCGGCGCCGTGCCGCGGCGGGTTCGGGCCCGGCGCCGAGATCACCGTGGTGGTCACCTACCGGGTGCCGGTCACCCGAATCCCGTTCATCGGCCCGGTCGCCGGACCCAGCCTGCGCGTGGGCGCCACCCACCGCACCCGCGCCGACCGCTACCGGGCGTTCGGATGAGGCCGGCCCGACCCCCACGCCGGGGCGTTCGGATGAGGCCGGCCCGACCCCACCCGCCGGTCGTGCCCTGCCGGGCCGTGGCCATGGCCGAGGCCGGCGAGGACGGCAGCATGCTCGTCTACCTGCTCGGCCTGGTGGTGCTGGTGTGCATGGCGCTTGGCCTGTCCTGGGACACCTCGAACTGGTTCCTCGGCCACCGTGCGCTGAACAACCTGGCCGACGGGGCGGTGGTGGCGGCCGCCGGCGAGCTCGACACCGCCCGCTACTATGCCAGCAACGGGACCGACCTGCGCCTGGTCACGGCCAAGGCGGCTGCGGTCGTCGCCGACTACGTGGCGGCGTCGACGCGCGACTCGGGGGTGCGTGGCGTGCGGGTCGGCTCGGTCGTCGTCACCCGCGGCGCGGACGGGCCGAGCGTCACCGCCGAGCTCGTCGCTCCAAGCCCGGTCGTCGTCCTGCGCTGGATCGGGGTGGTGCCCGCCAAGGACATCTCGGCCCGGGCGACCGCAACCGCCCGCCCGGGATAGGCGACGCGCGGGTCGGCCGCCGAACGCCGCCGGCCGCCGAACGCCACTACGCGCCACCACCCCGGCAGCCGCGTCAGCTGGCAGCCGCGTCAGCTGGCAGCCACGCCGGGCCTGCATGGCCACCACCGTTCGGTAACGCCGCGTTCGGTAACGCCGCTGGGGCCGAGCGGCGACCGCCGCGCGGGCGGGTGGCCCGGCCGGGTTGCGCAACTGGGGCCGGGGGGTTTGACTGCCTGCGCGGCTGGGATGCGACGCCTGCCGTGCCAGCCGGCGGCTGGCCACCGGTCGGCTGGCGCATGGCGCGGCTGGCAGCATGCGGCTGGCGCAGGCAGCAGGGGAGGCCACGTGGACACGGCAACGGCACGGACGGCGATCGTCGGCGGGCGGGTGCTTCCGGTCCAGGGAGCGCCGTTCGAGGACGGGGTGATCCTGCTCGAGGGTGGGACGATCTCGGCGCTCGGCCCCGACGTGCCGATCCCCGAGGGGACGCAGCGCGTCGACGCGGGCGGCAAGGTCGTCACCCCCGGGCTGGTCGACGCGCACGTGCACCTCGGCGTCCATGTCCATGAGGAGGCCGAGGGCTGGGCCGGGCAGGACACCAACGAGACGACCGACCCGGTGACCGCCCATGTGCGGGCGCTGGACGCGATCAACCCGGCCGACCTCGGCTTTGGCGACGCCCTTGCCGGCGGGGTGCTGACCGTGAACGTGAACCCGGGGTCGGGCAACCCGGTCGGCGGCCAGACGGTGGCCGTGCGCTGCTGGGGCCGCACGGTCGACGAGATGGTGCTGCGCCAGCCGAGCGGGATGAAATCGGCCCTGGGGGAGAACCCGAAGCGGGTCTACGGCGACAAGAAGGAGTTCCCGTCGACCCGGCTGGGCACCGCCGCCGTGCTGCGCGACTGGTTCGTGAAGGCCGGCAACTACCTGGCCAAGCACGAGCACGCCGGCGGCGACGCGCCGGCCGAACGGGATCTGCGCCTGGAGGCGCTCGGCATGGTGCTGCGCCGGGAGATCCCATGGCGCCAGCACTGCCACCGGGCCGACGACGTCGCCACCGCGCTCCGCCTGGCCGACGAGTTCGGCTACCGGCTGGTGATCGACCACGGCACCGACGCGGTGGCGCTCGCCGACCTGATCGCCGAGCGTGGCGTACCGGTGCTGATCGGGCCGCTGCTCACCTCCCGCTCCAAGGTGGAGCTGCGCACCCGTTCGCTGGCCACCCCAGGGCAGCTGGCAGCCGCCGGGGTGCAGATCGCCATCATCACCGACCACCCGGTGGTACCCATCCAGCTGCTGATCGTCCAGGCCGCGCTGGCGGTCAAGGAAGGTCTGGACCCGGCCACGGCGCTGCGGGCGATCACCCTGACCCCGGCCCAGGTGATGGGCGTCGACGATCGGGTCGGCTCGCTCGAACCGGGCAAGGCGGCCACCCTGTGCATCTGGTCGGGCGACCCGCTCGACGTGCGCTCCAGGGTGGAGGCGAGCTACCTCGACGGCCGGCGGGTCTACACCCATCCGAGCGTCGCCGGCTGAGCACGCCCGACCCCGCTACCGGCGGGGCCGGGCGTCCCCCGACCTGTTGTCGGGCCGCTTCGGGAACGGCTCGCCGCCGCGGTGCTCGCCAGTCAGCCGCTCGATCTCGACCGTGAGCGCATGCTCGGCGAGCGCGGACAGCGTGATGGCATCGGGCGTGCCGGCCAGGTAGGCGACGGCGTCGCGGGCCGCCTCGAGGACGTCGGGGGACAGGGAGAAGCCGGTGCGGACCTTGGGGCCGGGGCGGGGCCGGGGCGGGGCCGGGCCGGGCAGCAGCTCGTCGAGCGCGTTGGCGCCGCGGGGCCGTCGGGTCGGCCGGTCCCCCGGCACCGGGCGCAGCGCCGGCCAGGGTGCGCCCGGCCCCGCCGGCTGGTCGTCCGGAGCCGGCCCGGGCAGCAGCTCGTCCAGGGCGACCGCCCCGGCCACCGGCCGCGGCCGGGCGCGCGGGGCGCGCGGCGGCTCGGGGACGGCGACCGACGTCAGCGCCGGCCGGGCCGGTTGCCCGGCGGGCGGGAACCACTCATCGAGCGCGGGAGATGCGCCCATCCGCTTGGGCCTGGCCATGTATGGCACTCCTGGCGTCGAACTCGGCGGCGGCCGCCCGGTAGTCGGCCGCGACGGGGCTGTCGGAGGCGGAGACGGTGACGGGCAGCTTCTGCCCGGGTGCCTCGGCCGCCCGCACGCTCTCCCGGATCATGGTCTGCAGCACGACGTCGCCGAAGCGTTGCCGGAGCAGCTCGACGATCTCGCGGGAAAGGGTCGTGCGGCCGTCGTACTGGCAGGCCAGCACGGCCGACAGCCGCAGGCTCCGGTTGAGCCGGACCCGGACCGTGTCGATCGTCTGGTTGAGCGCGATCAGCCCGGCCAGCGGCATCACCCGGGTCTGGACCGGGATGAGCACCTCGCCGGCGGCGGCCAGGGCCGAGTAGGACAGCAACCCGAGCGCTGGCGGGCAGTCCATGAAGATGACGTCCCAGCGGGCGGGCAGCTCGTCCACGGCCTGGCGCAGGATCATCTCGGCGCCGGCCTGGGTGGCCGCGTTGCGTTCGGCCCGGGTCATCCATGACGACGACGGGACCAGCTCCAGGCCTTCGATCCTGGTCGGGCGGACGGCGCCCTCCAGGGGGGCGCCGGCCTCGAACACGTCGTAGAGCGCACGGGCGTCGACGTTGCCGAGCCACGTGCTCGCGTTGGCCTGGGGGTCGAGGTCGATCACCAGGACGCGGCGGCCGAGCTCGGTCAGCGCGGCGCCAAGGTTCACCACCGTCGTGGTCTTCCCGACGCCGCCTTTCTGGTTGGCGACGGCGACTCGTCGCATGAGCACCACCCTTCGAGACCGTTCGGGCTGGGCGGAGCCTACCGCACCGCGCGGCCGCCGTCGGGGACGTCGGCCGCCGCGCGGCCCGCGCTGGCGAGGAGTCGCCGCTCGACGTCCCGCCAACGGCCCGCCCGGCCACGGTCGGGATGGTGCCCGCGGCCCGCCCGGCCAGGCGGGCGGGCCGCGGGTGGGCTCATGCCTTGGCGGTCGGGTCGGCGTCGC
>JBIOYL010000413.1:0-5814 GCA_044870185.1 Actinomycetes bacterium
ACCTTGCCGCCTTCGGCGCCGACGTGGTCGCCTGCGACGACGGCCGGCCGGAGCGCGCCGAGCTGGAGCGGGCGGGGATCGAGGTCCACACCGGCGGCACCCCGGTGGAGCTGCTGGAGGGCCGCAAGCTGCTGCTGGTTGCGCCCGGGCTGCCGGAGTCCCATCCGCTCATCCGGGCCGCCCTGGCGGCGCGGCTGCCGGTCTGGAGCGAGGTCGAGCTGGCGCTGCGGGTCGCCGGCGCGCCGCTGGTCGGGGTGACCGGCACCAACGGCAAGACCACCACCACCGAACTGGCCGCCGCCATGCTGAGCGCCTCCGGCCTGCGCGCGGTGGCCGCCGGCAACGTCGGCCTTCCCCTGGTCGACGCCGTGCTGGACGCCGACCGGCCGGAGGCGGTGGTGGTGGAGCTGTCCAGCTTCCAGCTCCGCTTCACCCACACCCTGCACCTGCAGGCCGGCGCCTGGCTCAACTTCGCCCCAGACCACCTGGACTGGCACCCCGACCTGGCCGCCTACGCCGCCGCCAAGACACGGATCTGGGCCAATCAGGGCCCCGACGACTGGTCGCTGTACGCCGCCGACGACCCGGTGGTGGCCGCCAACGCCGCCCACGCGCCGGGCACGCCGGTGCCGTTCACGCCGGGTCCCGCCGCGCCTGGCGGCCTCGGCATCGAAGCCGGCGTCGCCCTGTCCCGCATCCCCGGCCACGAGGGCGGCCTGTGGCGCTCGGCCGCCCTGCGCCTGCCCGGCCGCCACAACCTGGCCAACGCCCTGGCCGCCTCCGGCCTGGCGCTCGCCCTCGGCGCCCACCCCGCCGCGATGGCCAGGACGGTGGCCGCCTTCCGCGCGGGGCCGCACCGGCTGGCGACCGTCGGGGAGGTCCGCGGCGTGGTCTTCGTCGACGACTCCAAGGCCACCAACCCGCATGCGGCCGCCAAGGCGCTGGCCGCCTTCCCGCGGGCCATCTGGATCGCGGGCGGGCGCAACAAGGGGCTCGGCTTCGACGAGCTGGTCGCCGAGGCGCTGCCCCGCCTGGTCGGCGTCGTGCTGCTCGGCGAGGCGGCCGGGGAGCTCGCGGCCGCCTGCGAGCGGGCCGGCTATGCCGGCCCGCTCGTGCGGGCCGCCTCGATCGGGGAGGCGGTCACGGTCGGCTTCGGGCTGGCCGAGGAGGGCGACACGGTGCTGCTGGCACCGGCCTGCGCGAGCCAGGACATGTTCGCCGACTACGCCGAGCGGGGCGAGGCGTTCGTGGCCGCCGTGGCCAGGCTGGCCGAGCGGCACCAACCGGCACGGGGAGAAGGTGGCGATGGCGGGCGCTGACCGGCAGGGGGCCGGCACCGCCCGGCCGCCGCGCAGCCTGGCGACGGTCCGGACCTACTACCTGCTCATCGCCGTGGTCGGCACGCTCGTCGCGCTCGGCGTGGTCATGGTGCTGTCCGCCTCGTCGGTGAGTGCCTTTGCCGCCTACGGCGACTCCTACAAGTTCTTCAAGCGCCAGGTCGGCTGGGTGCTGCTCGGGCTGGCCGTGATGGGGGCGGTGAGCCGCGTCGACTACCGCCGCTGGCGCCGGCTCGGTGCGCCGCTGCTGGTGCTGTCGGTGCTCGGGCTGGTGTTCGTGCTGGCGCACCCGAGCTCGATCAGCGCCTACGGCGCCACCCGCTGGATCCCGCTGCCCGGCGGCCAGCAGGTCCAGCCGGCCGAGTTCGCCAAGCTCGCCCTGCTGCTGTTCGGGGCCGACGTGCTCACCCGCAAGGCGCCGCTGTTGGGCGACGTGCGCCATCTGCTCGTCCCGGTCGTGCCGGTCACGCTGGTGCTCGCCGTGCTGATCATGGCCGAGCCCGACCTGGGCACGACCATGCTGCTCGTCGCGATCTCGTTCGGCCTGCTGTTTTTGGCCGACGCCCCGCTCGCGCTGCTGGCCGGCGTCGGCGCGGTCGGACTCGCCGGCGGCCTCGGCCTGGCCATGAGCGCCGGCTACCGGCGCGCCCGGCTGCTGTCGTTCCTGCACCCCGAGCGCGACCCGCTGTACAAGGGGTACCAGCTCATCCAGGGGCGGCTCGCGCTCGGGTCGGGTGGCTGGCTCGGGGTCGGGCTCGGCCAGAGCCGCCAGAAGTGGTCGTTCGTGCCCAACGCCCACACCGACTTCATCTTCGCCATCATCGGGGAGGAGCTCGGCCTGGTCGGCACGCTGTCGGTGGTCGCGCTGTTCGTCATGCTCGCCTACGTCGGCGTGCGCGTCGCCCGCCGCGCATCCGATCCCTTCGGGCGCTACCTGGCCGGCGGGATCACCATCTGGATCACCGTGCAGGCGCTGGTCAACATGGGCGCGGTCGTGGGCGTCCTGCCGATCACCGGCGTGCCGCTGCCGCTGGTCTCCTTCGGCGGCTCGAGCATGGTCGTGCTGCTCGCGGCGGTGGGCATCCTGCTGAATGTGGCCAGGCAGGACACGGCCCGCCGCGCGGTGGCCGGCTGGCCGGCCGGGGTGGCCCGCCGGCGCGGCCCGGCCGCCGGCGCCGGCTGGGCGCACCGGGGTGGCCGCGGCGCCGGCCGGGGCCCGGTCGTGAGCGCCAACCGCCACCGCCTGCGCAGCGGGCCGTATGGGCCGTCGGGCCAGGAGTCGGCGCGGCCGACCTCGGTGCGGCTGACCTCGGCCCGGCTGACACCGGCCCGCAAGGCCAGGGCGGACGCCGACCGGGGAGCGCTTCGGGCGGCCGGCGCCGCCCTGGGGGCGGCGCCCGAGCCGACCGAGCACCCCACCCAGGGCCGCGCCCGGCCTGCCGACGAGGATGGCCGATGAGCCACGAGCACGCCCGACCGACCGGGCGCAGTGTCCTGATCGCCGCCGGGGGCACCGGCGGTCACGTCATGCCCGGGCTTGCCCTGGCCCGCACGCTGGTCGAACGCGACCCGACCGCGACCGTGCGGTTCGCCGGCACCAGCCGGGGGATCGAGCGGCAGGTGGTGCCCGAGGCGGGCTTCGCGCTCGACCTGCTGCCGATCCTGCCCCTGTCGCGCCGGCTGACGCTGGCCACGATCCTGGCCCCGCTGGCCGCGGTGGCCGGCACGGTGGCCGCCTGGCGGCTGATCCGCCGCCACGGAGTCGCCGTGGTGGCCGGCATGGGCGGCTACGTCACGCTGCCGACCGCGGTCGCCGCCTGGCTGGCCCGCGTGCCGGTCGTCCTGCACGAGCAGAACGCCGTGCCGGGCCTGGCCAACCGGCTGGCCAGCCCGCTCGCCGCCAAGGTCGGCGTGGGCGTGGCCGAGGCGGCCGCCGCGTTCCCGCCCGGCAAGGTGGCCGTGGTCGGCAACCCGGTGCGGCCGGAGCTGGCCCGCCTGGACCGCGCCGCCCGGCGCCCCGAGGCGCTGCGCGTCTTCGACCTCGACGAGCGGCGGCGCACCCTGTTCGTGTTCGGCGGCAGTCAGGGCGCCCGCCGCGTCAACCAGGCCGTGGTCGCCGCCACCGCCTGCTGGCCCGACCCGGCCGGCCTGCAGATCCTGCACGCCTGCGGGCGGCGTGACGAGGACGCGGTGCGGGCGGCCTGGCGGTCGGCCGCGCCCACAGACCGCGACCTGCGCGTGCGGGTCGTCGGCTTCGTCGAGCGCATGGACCTCGCCTATGCGGCCGCCGACCTGGCGCTCACCCGGGCCGGGGCGATCACGGTGGCCGAGCTGACCGCCGCCGGCGTCCCGGCCGTCCTGGTACCGCTGCCGCACGCCGCCGCCGACCATCAGGCGGCCAACGCCAAGGCGGTGGCCGCCGGTGGCGGCGCGGTGGTCGTGCCCGACGCCGAGCTGGACGGTCCCCGGCTGGCCGCCGTGGTGGCACCGCTGCTCGCCGACCCGGAGCGGCTGGCCAAGATGGGCGTGGCCATGCTCGGGCTGGCTCGGCCGGCGGCCGCCGAGGACCTGGCCGCGCTGGTGCTGTGGGCGGAGGGCACGCGCGGCCGGGCGCCGCGTCCCGGCGGGCGGCGGGGAGGCCGGCGGTGACCCGGCCGGAGGGGTCCCGCCCGGGCGTCGACCTCGACGCGGTCAAGCGCGTGGATCTGCTCGGCATCGGCGGCGCCGGCATGAGCGCACTGGCCCGCCTGCTGCTCGCCCGCGGCTACCAGGTGACCGGGGCCGACCAGCGCGAGTCCCGCACGGTCGCCACGCTGCGCGCGCTCGGCGCCGACGTGCGCCCCGGCCACGACGGCCACCTGCCCGGGCCGCCCGACCTGGTGGTGGTCTCCACCGCCATCCGGGCCGACAACGTCGACCTGGCCGCCGCCCGCGCGCTCGGCCTGCCCGTGCTCGGCCGGGCCCGGCTGCTCGCCCTGCTCATGGCCGGCAAGGTCGGGATCGTGGTGGCCGGCACCCACGGCAAGACGACCACCACCTCGATGGTCACCGCGATCCTGCAGGCCGCCGGCTTCGATCCGTCCTTTGCGGTCGGCGGCGACCTCAAGGCGTCGGGCACCAACGCCGGTGCCGGCGGCGGGCCGCATTTCATCGCCGAGGCCGACGAGTCGGACGGCTCGTTCCTGGAGTTCACACCGACCGTGGCGGTGGTCACCAACGTCGAGGCCGACCACCTCGACTACTACGCCGGCCTGCCCGCCGTGCAGGCCGCCTTCCGGGCCTTCCTCGGCCTGCTGCCCGGCCATGGCACGGCCGTGCTGTGCGCCGACGACGCCGGCACCCGGGCGCTGGCCGACGCGCCGCGCTGCCCGGTGGTGACCTACGGCCTTGCCGACGGCGCCGTTCGGGCCGCCGACGTCGAGCTGTCGGGCGCGGGCTCGCGCTTTGTGGTCGTGGCCGGCGGCGAGGTGCTCGGCGCGCTGCGGCTGGTCGTGCCCGGCCGCCACAACGTGCAGAACGCGCTCGCCGCGGTCGCGGCCAGCCGGGCCGTCGGAGCGCCGTTCGCGGCCGCCCAGGAGGCCCTCGGCGGCTTCCGCGGGGCGGCCCGCCGCTTCGAGCTGCGCGCGGAGGTGGCCGGCGTGACGATCGTGGACGACTACGCCCACCACCCGACCGAGATCGCCGCCATCCTGGCCACGGCGACGCTCGGCCCGTGGCGGCGGGTCGTGGCCGTCTTCCAGCCCCACCGCTATTCCCGCACCCGCGCCTTCGCGGCCGAGTTCGGTCGCGTCCTGGCCGGCGCCGACGTGGTCGTCGTGACCGACGTCTACGGCGCCGGCGAGCTGCCCGAGCCGGGCGTCGACGGGCTGGGCGTCGCGGATGCCGCCGCGGCCGCCCGGCCCGGCCTGGACTGTCACTACGTCGCCGACCGCGGCAAGCTGGCCGGGCGGGTGGCGGCCCTGCTGCGGCCCGGCGATCTGCTGCTCAGCCTGGGCGCGGGCGACATCACGACCCTGGCCGACGAGCTGGTCGGCCTGTTGGCCGCCCCGGCCGCCAAGGCGCGGGGAGACCCGACGTGAGCGGCGACCCGGTCGACCCGGCGGCCCTCGAGCGGGTCGCCAAGCTGCTCGACGCCGCCTGCGGCGCACGCGTGCGGCGGCAGGTCCCGCTCGCCCCGCTGACCACGTTCCGCCTCGGCGGGCCGGCCCGGCTGGTTCTGCGGGCCGAGTCGCTGGCCGACCTGGCCGCCCTGGCGGAGGCGCTCGACCAGGCGGACGTGCCGCTGCTCGTGCTCGGCCGGGGCTCCAACCTGCTGGTCGCCGACGGCGGCTGGCCCGGGGTGGTGCTCCAGCTGGGCGCGCGCTTCCGCGGCATCCGAGCCGAGGGCACCGAGCTGCAGGCGGGCGGTGCCACCCCGCTGCCCGGGCTGGCCTCCCGCTCGGCCGCCGAGCGGCTCGGCGGCCTGTCGTTCACGGTC
>JBIOYL010000414.1:0-3725 GCA_044870185.1 Actinomycetes bacterium
GCGGGCACCGGCGCCCGGCCGGCTCCCGCAGCCTCGTCGCTCAGGATCACCAGCCCGGCGCCGGCCCGGACGGCCGCCTCGGCCTCGGCGCCGAGCCGCCGGCAGGCCTGCGCGAGCCCGCCAGGGCCCTCGGCGACCGGCCAGGTCGCATCCAGCGTCCGGGCGGCCAGCCCCAGGCCGGGGTCGGCCAGCCGCTCCAGGCCCGAGGGCGTGACGACGAACGTCGGCAGCTCGACCAGGTGCGCGGCCGCCGGCCCCTCGGACAGGATCGGCCGGCGCCGGCCGAGCAGCGTGCGCTTGTCGAGCACGTGGCGTTCGCGCAGGTGGTCGATGGGTGGGTTGGTGACCTGGGCGAAGCACTGGCGCAGGTAGTGGCCGACCGGGCGCAGGCTCTGCCCGAGCACGGCCGGCGGGGTGTCGTCGCCCATGGAGGCGGTCGGCTCCCTGCCCGAGATCGCCATGGGCCGGAACACGGCCGACAGCAGCTCACGGGTGAACCCGTGCAGGACCTGCTCGGCGGTTGGGTCGGCGGCCGGGACGCCGACCGGCTCGCCGATCCCGGCCACGCGCAGCTGCTCTTTCAGCCACATCCCCCAGGGCCGGCTGGCGGCGAGGTGGGCTTTGATCTGCTCGTCGGTCTGCACGCCGGCCTCCGGGTCGACGCACAGCATCTGGCCCGGCCCGAGGCGGCCGCGGCGCACCAGGCCGTGGCCGGCGAGCTCGACCGGGCCGGCCTCGGAGGCGCACACGACCAGCCCGTCGTCGCACAGCTCGTAGCGCAGCGGGCGCAGGCCGTTGCGGTCGAGCGCCGCCCCCACCCGCCGCCCGTCGGTGAACACCATCCCGGCCGGCCCGTCCCACGGCTCGGTCAGGCAGGCGTGGTAGCGGTAGAAGTCGCGCACCTCGACCGGGGTGTCCTCGTCGCCCTCGACGGCGGCCGGCACGAGCATGGCAACGGCGTGGCGGATGTCCCGTCCGCCCCGCACGAGCAGCTCCACGGCGTTGTCGAGCTTGGCCGAGTCGGAGCCGTCGGGGTCGAGCACCGGCCGCAGCAGCTCCTCGGCGTCGTCTGTGCCGGGCCCGGTCAGGCCGTCCGCGCCGAGGTGGCCCTCACGGGCCCGCATCCAGGCCTGGTTGCCCTCGATCGCGTTGATCTCGCCGTTGTGGCAGAGGAAGCGGAACGGCTGGGCGCGCTCCCAGCTTGGGGTGGTATTGGTCGAGTAGCGCTGGTGGAAGATCACGAACGGGGCCACGAAGCGCCCGTCGCGCAGGTCGGCGTAGAAGGCGGCGAGCTGGTCGGCGGCGCACAGCGCCTTGTAGGTGACCGTACGGGTCGAGCACGAGGCGAGATACAGCCGCGCCCCGGCCGCCCGGGCCGCCTTGGCGGCCCGTCGGCCGGCACGGAACGCGCGCCGCTCGGCGCGCTCGCCGTCGTCGCCGCCCGGAGCCAGGAACACGGCCTGCTCGATGCGCGGCGCACTCGCCCGGGCAGCGGGGCCCAGGGCGTCCGGGTCCACCGGGACCGCCCGCCAGCGCGCCAGGGCAAGGCCCTCGGCGGCCAGGGCGGCCTCGACCGCGGCCCGCGCCGCCGCCTGCGCCTGCGAGCCGCGGGGCAGGAACGCCATGGCCACGCCGAGCCGCTCGGCGTCCTCGCCCGCGGCGGCGAAGTACGGCTTGGGGATCGGCAGGAGCAGCCCGGCGCCGTCGCCGGTGCGCGCGTCGGCGGCGACGGCGCCGCGATGGCGCAGCCGCTCCAGGCCGCACAGGGCGTGCTCCACGATCGCCCGGCTCGCCCGGCCGCGGGCGTCGGCCACGAAGCCGATGCCACAGGCGTCGCGCTCGTCGCGGCGCGCGTCGTACAAGGGGGTCGGGTGGCCCATACCTCGCCTCCGATCGCAATGCTGCGTGCGGGCGCCGGGGTGCGCGGCAACGGGGCGGCGGTGTCTGGTTGGCCGGGAACGCGGCTGGGGATCCCAGCCCTCCAGGGACACGAAACGGCGCTCGCAGGGCGAGCGCCGTTGCTCTCACCTGCCCAGGTTACGGATTGGTGTCGTGGGCGTCAACGCGAGACCCGGCCCGGTCGAACCGGTCGCGCTGCGGCACGGAGGCCGGCGGGTGCTGGCGGAGGCTGGCCGCAGCCGGCGGGCCGGCAGCAGCCGACGGGCCGCCGATGTCGCAAGCCTCGGGAACCGCACCGCGGCCGCGCCCGTCCTACAGCCAGGTCCGGCTCCTGCGATCGGGTCCGGCGACAAGGGGGTGCGCGATGGCACGAGGGATGGCGAAAAGTGGCATGGCCGGGATGGTCGGGGTCCTGCTGGTCGGGCTGGTGGCCGGCGCGGCGGGTCCGGCGACGGCATGTGGCGGGCTGGTCGGACGGGGCGGCACCGTCCAGCTCGGCCGCACCACCACGCTGGCCGCCTACGCCGACGGCATGGAGCACTACGTCACCGCCTTCACCTATCAGGGGGGCGGCGCCAAGTTCGGCTCGATCGTCCCGCTGCCCGGGGTCCCCACCGACGTGCGCAAGGGCGGTGCGTGGACGCTCCAGCGTCTGGTCCGGGAGACCCACCATGCCCCCAGGCTCGCGCTGGCCGCCACCAGCGCCGAGGCCGGTCTACCCGAGGTGCTCCAGACCAAGCGCATCGACGCGCTGGACATCACCATCCTGCGTGGCGGCGGGTCGGCGGTCGGGACCTGGGCCCGCCGGCACGGCTTCGACCTGTCGGTCGACGCGCCCGAGGTACTCGACTTCTACGCGGCGCGCAGCCCGGTGTTCATGGCGGCGACCTTCGACCCCGGCACGGCCGAGCGGCGTGGCCAGCAGGTCGGGGACGGCACGCCGATCCAGTTGACGATCCCGACCGGCAACCCGTGGGTGCCCCTGCGGATCCTCGGTCTCGGCCACCAGCCGGCCGAGCCGATCGAGGCCGACGTGTACCTGCTGACCGACCATGTGCCCGCCCTGTTGCCCACGCCGCAGGCCAGCCCGGGCGCCGACCCGCCGTTCGACGAAGGGACGCGTCCGGGGCTGGTGCTGGACCGCAGCGGGCCGGCGAGCCCGGAGCTGCTCGCCGATCTGCGGGCCGACAAGGACATGGGCTGGCTGCCGGCGTCGGGCATGTGGCTCACCGCGCTGCGGGTCGACACGGTGGCCGGCGCCCTCACCTACGACCTTGCGGTGGATGCAAGCGACCGGGCCGCCCCGTCCCGGGTCGCGGCCGGTCTGGCGCCGCCGGCCGTCCAGGTGGAGAGCACCGGGCATGCGCTGTGGCGCTGGGGCGCGGCGTTGCTCGTCGCCCTGGCCGGCGCCGTCCTGGCCCTGCTGCTCGGCCGTCCGGCGCGCGCGTCGCGTCCATCCTCATGACGCGCCGAGGGGACCGCCGGGTCCGCCCGGCAGGGAGATCGGCGCCGCCGCAGGATCGTTGTCGGGCCCGCCGGCCGCCGCGTACCGCCCGGGCCGCCACGGCCGCCCTGCGCAGGACCACCCTGGCCGGGTGGACGACCGTCCTGCTCGGCGCCGCTCTGGCCGGGTGTGCGACCGCGCGGCCCGGCACGGGTTGCGCGGCCGGGGCGGCGTGCCCGCAGGCAGGCGGGCCGCCGACCATCGTCCTGACCATTCACCACTCGCGGTTCTCGCCGGCCGAGCTGACCGTCCGGGCCGGCAGCCGGGTGCGCTTCGTCGTCCGCAACACCGACCCGATCGACCACGAGCTGATCGTCGGCGG
>JBIOYL010000415.1:0-2715 GCA_044870185.1 Actinomycetes bacterium
GTTGCCCCGGTGGGGCAACTCGGCCCCGCCTCGGGTGGGGCCAACTCGGCCCCGGACACGCCCAGCCTCCCGGCTGGCGCGCCGGCGGCGCGGGCGGGCCGGCGCATGGCTGGGCGAGCCGCCGCGCCGGTCGGGCGCGGGGATGAGCCGGTGCCCGGCGGGTGCTTGCGCCGGACCGGCCGGCGAGCAAGCATCTGGCAGGCCTGCACCACCACGGCGCGACCATGGTCTGCCGGCCAAGGGGCTTCGACCCGGTCGCCACCTGGCCGCGGTCGAGGCCGAGCGCTGCACCAGCCTGGACGGTGTGCCTACGGCGGCTTGGCAATGTACTGGCAACCGCCGCGTCGATGGCCACCCCAGCGACCGTGACTACTGGCGCTGGTCCAGTTGACCGGCGTGCCGCGCTGCGGTCAGGACCTCCGCCGCCGACCGGCCGTCGGGTTGGCGGGAGGCGATCTGCTCGGCGATGTGCTCGGCGTCGCTGCCGACTCCGCCGAGCAGCGAGGAGGTGAATGCCGACAGGAACCACAGCCCCAGGAAGTACAGGCCGGGCTGGGACCCGACGACGCCGCGGTGGTGTGCCGGGCGCCGTCCTGGTCGAAGACCGGCAGGTCGATGAAGGCGAAGTCGGGTCGGAACCCGGTGCACCACAGCACCGTCGCCACGTCCATGACGCGCCCGTCCTCCAGCAACGGCGAGCCGTCCCGGACCCCGACCGTCCTCGCGCTACCCGTTGGACTCCGGCGGCGGCCAGCTCCTTGGGCCGCACCCGTTCCAGCGGCGCGGTCGTGGTCAGGGCCTTGGGTCGAACCTTGCGGCCGATCGGCGTGTTCACGGTCAGCACCCGCGAGGCGAACCACCAGAACGGCGGGGTGAGCAGCCGGTCCCACCTGCTGCCGGTGCGGACCGGGATGTGGCCGGTGTCCGGGCCCGACAGCCAGGTCGGGTGGGTGCGGGAGACTTCGAAGGCGATCTCGGCTCCGGAGTTGCCGGTGCCCACCACCAGGACGCCGCCTTCGGGGAGCTGGGACGGGTCCCGGTAGCGGCTGGGATCCAGCTGCAGGATGCCCGGGTCGAGCTCGCCGGCGAAGGCGGGGATCCGAGGCCGCTGGTAGGCGCCCGACGCCACCACCACGTGGTCGGCGTGGAACCGGCGGTCGCCGGCGGCAAGCACGTACCGGTCCCCGTTCCTGGAGAGCCGGTCCACGCGGACGCCGGTGCGCGCCGGCAGGTCGAACCGCGTCGCGTAGGCCTCCAGGTAGTCGGCGACCTGATCCTTGGTGGGGGTAGGAGAAGGCGGGTGCGGGAAACGGCATCCCCGGCAGCCCGTCGTAGCGGGCCGGGGTGAACAGGCGCAGCGAGTCCCAGCGTCGGCGCCAGGCGTCGCCGACCCGCTGGTTGGCGTCCAGGATCACGAACCGCCGACCTCGCCTGGCCAGGTGGTAGCCGATCGCCAGGCCCGCCTGCCCGCCGCCGACGATCACCGTCTCGAACCGCTCCGGGGCCGGGGTGGGCCGCGGGTCGCGCCCCTGCTGGGTGGTGACGGGCATCCCGGTCGGCAGGCATTCGCGGGCAGCCTCGCCGGTGGGGCGTCGGGTACGGACCTTCATGTCGTGCCGCCGGGTCGTCGCCGCCGCTTCGTGGGCGGGGGTCGTGGTCATCGCTTGCTCCTCCACGCATCGCTTGTGCCTGTACGGCGACAATGCGACCTGGCCAGGAGGGCATGCATCGGCGGAACCACCCAGCCTGGGTAGACGGCTGCGTGGGTGATTCCCGCCAGGGTGGTCAGATGAGCTGGTGCTGGTAGGCGCAGGCCGTGGCCGCGGCACGCGAGGACACGCCCAGCTTGGTGAGGATGTTGCTGACGTGCCGGTCCACCGTCCGCTCGCTGAGGAACAGGTCGGCGGCGATCGACCGGTTGGTCTGGCCGGCCGCCACCAGCCGCAGCACCTGCAGCTCACGCGCGGTCAGCCCGCCCGCCGTCCTGGCGCCCGGCTTGCGGGTCAGCGCCTCCACCCGGGCGAGGTCCGGCGCGGCGTCCAGCTGCTGGAAGACCCAGCGCGCGGCATCGAGCTCCATCGCCGCGCTGTCCGGGTCCCCGAGCTGGCGGCAGGCCAGGCCGATCAGGACCCGGACTCGCGCCGCCTCGTACGGCACCTCCAGGTCCTGCCAAGCCGTCCACGCCTGACGCAATGCCTGGAGGGCGGCTCGTGGGTCACCCTCGCCGAGGAGCACGGCACCCGTGGCATGGGCGGCCACCGCCGCCAGCAGCGGCACGGCGAGGTCGTCGGCGCGCTGCGCCAGCTCGTCGGCGCCGGCCCGGGCCGCGCGGACGTCACCTGCGGCGAGCAGGACCTCGACGCAGGCGGCGAGCAGCTTGGCCCGGGCCACACGGTCAGACGCCTCGTCCATGGCACGGCGGATCGCCGCCGCCGCGGCATCGACCTGCCCCTGGGCCAGCCGCAGCTGGGCCAGGCCGGGCTGCGGCTCCCGTCCGAATTGGCTGGCCCGACGGTAGGCCTCCTCGGCCTTGACGAACTCGCCACGCAGCCGACACAGCTCGGCCAGCTGGTAGAAGGCCATCCCGGCCGCCGGCTGACCAGGTGGCTCCGAGAGCCGTTCGCAGGCCCGCTGCGCCTCCTCCATGGCGTCCGGCCAGGCACCGTGCAGCTGCATGATCTCGGCGCGGTGGACCAGGCACTGGCCGCGGAAGGG
>JBIOYL010000416.1:0-6984 GCA_044870185.1 Actinomycetes bacterium
ACGCCCGCCGCTGGGTTGCGGGCGGGCGCCGCCCGAATCTGAAGTTCGTCCAGCACGACGTCGTGCACCTCGACGAGCTTGCCGAGCCGCCGTTCGACGCCGCGATCTGCCTGGACGCGGCCTGCTACCTGCCCGACCGGCGGGCGGCGCTGCGCCAGATCGCGGCCCGGCTGCGACCAGGAGGGCGCCTGCTGCTGGTCGACTGGTGCCGGGCGGAGCGGCCCGCCGCGCTGCAACGGGAGCTGATCCTGGAGCCGCTGTGCCGCTGCTGGGCGATCGCCGACCTGGAGACCGCCACCGGCTACCGCCGCTTGTTTGCGGCCGCGGGCTTGCGCATCCACCGGCTCGAGGACCTGTCGGAGCGGGTGGTGCCCAACTGGGAGCGCGGCTACCAGGCGGCGCTGCGGGCCCTGGCCCGAGCCGGTCCGGCTCGGCCGGCTGCTGCGCCTGGCCGCCGGCACGGTCACGCACGGCAGCGTGGTCGTCCAGGCCGCCAAGGACCAGTTCCAGGTCGCGCTGCTGGCCAAGGCGGCGGCAGAGTCCGGGCTGCTGCGCTACGTGAGCGTGCTGGCCGAACGAGCATAGGACCCGCCGGACCCCGCCGACCGGCTGCGCCTTGTGGGTGGCCCGATGACCTTGGAACAGCTGAGACCTGAAGAGCTGCCAACGAGCCAGGGCGACACAGCCGGCCGGACCGGGTCAGTGCTGCGGGCGGCGGCGGAGCTTGCTGCCGAGCCAGGCGATCGGGTCGTAGCGCGCGTCCACCACGCGTTCCTTGAGCGGGATGATGGCGTTGTCGGTGATCTTGATGCCCTCCGGGCAGACCTCGGTGCAGCACTTGGTGATGTTGCACAGCCCCAGACCCATCTGTCCGGCCAGCAGCTCACGCCGGTCACCGGTGTCCAGGGGGTGCATCTCCAGCTCGGCGTAGCGGATGAACATGCGCGGGCCGGCGAAGCGCCGCTTGGCATCTTCGTGGTCGCGCAGCACGTGGCACACGTTCTGGCACAGGAAGCACTCGATGCACTTGTGGAACTCCTGCACGCGGTCGATGTCCTGCTGCTGCATGCGGTAGGTGCCGTCGGCCTCCCGCGGCCTGGGCGCGAACGGCGGCACCCGCTTGGCCATGTCGTAGTTGAACGACACGTCGGTGACCAGATCGCGGATGATCGGGAAGGTCGACAGCGGCGTCACCGTGATCGGCTCGTCCCGCTCGTACTGGCTCAGGCGGGCCATGCACGTGAGCACCGGCCTGCCGTTGACCTCCGCGCTGCACGACCCGCACTTGCCCGCCTTGCAGTTCCAGCGCACGGCCAGGTCGCCGGCCTGGGTCGCCTGGACCCGGTGGATGGCGTCGAGGACCACCTCGCCGTCCTCGACCGGCACCCGATACTCGCGCAGGGCGCCGCCGCCGGCGTCCCCGCGCCACACGAGCAGCGTGATCTTGTAGGCGGCCATTTCAGCTCGTCCCCTCCAACAGTGCGCGCAGCTTGGCGGGCAGCTGCGGCAGCGGCTCCCTGGCCACCGACAGCTCGCCGTCGCGCTGGCGCAGCACCACCCGGATCTTGCCGAGCTCCGGGTCGGACTTCGGGTAGTCGTCGCGTGTGTGGGCGCCGCGGCTCTCGGTGCGCTCCAGCGCCGCCAGGGTGACGCACTCGGACACGGTGAGCAGCGAGGCCAGGTCGAGCGCCAGGTGCCAGCCCGGGTTGAACTGGCGATGCCCTTCGACCCGCACCCGGCCGGCCCGCTGCTTGAGGGCGGCGATCCGCTCCAGGGCGCTTTTCAGCTCGCCTTCGGTGCGGATGATCCCGACCAGCTCCTGCATGCAGTCCTGCAGCTCCTGCTGGATGGTGTAGGGGTTGTCGCCGCCGGTGCGCTCGAACGGCGCCAGGGCCTCGGCGGCGGTGGCCTCCACCTGGGCGGCGTCGACCGCCGGCGCCGCGCCGAGCCCGGTGGCGTACTGCGCGGCGGAGCGGCCGGCGCGCCGGCCGAACACGAGCAGGTCGGACAGGGAGTTGCCGCCCAGGCGGTTGGCGCCGTGCATGCCGCCGGCCACCTCGCCGGCGGCGTACAGGCCGGCGACCGAGGCGGCCTGGGTGTCGGGGTCCACCCGCACGCCGCCCATCACGTAATGGCAGGTCGGCCCGACCTCCATCGGCTCCCTGGTGATGTCCACGTCCGCCAGCTGCTTGAACTGGTGGTACATGGACGGCAGCCGCCGCTTGATGTAGTCGGGGTCGCGGCGCGAGGCGATGTCGAGGTAGACGCCGCCGTGCGGGCTGCCGCGCCCCTCCTTGATCTCGCTGTTGATGGCCCGGGCGACCTCGTCGCGGGGCAGCAGGTCGGGGGTGCGCCGGGCGCCCTTCTTGTCGGTGTACCAGCGGTCCGCCTCCTCCTCGGTGTCGGCGGTCTCCGCGCGGAACATCTCCGGGATGTAGTCGAACATGAAGCGGCGGCCCTCGGCGTTGCGCAGCACGCCGCCGTCGCCGCGCACCCCCTCGGTCACCAGGATGCCGCGCACCGACGGCGGCCAGACCATGGCGGTCGGGTGGAACTGGACGAACTCCATGTCGACCAGGTCCGCCCCGGCCCACAGCGCCAGCGCGTGGCCGTCGCCGGTGTACTCCCAGGAGTTCGACGTGATCCGCCAGGCTTTGCCGATGCCGCCGGTGGCCAGGACCACTGCCTTGGCCCCGAACACCACCAGCCGGCCCGACTCGCGCCAGTAGCCGACCGCGCCGGCGATGCGCTCGCCGTCGCCGAGCAGCCGCAGGATGGTGCACTCCATGAACACGTCGATCCCCATGCTGACCGCCCGGTGCTGCAGCGTGCGGATCATCTCCAGCCCGGTGCGGTCGCCGACGTGGGCCAGGCGCGCGTAGCGGTGGCCGCCGAAGTCGCGTTGCAGGATGCGGCCGTCGGGGGTGCGGTCGAACAGCGCGCCCCACTCCTCGAGCTCGAACACCCGCGCCGGGGCCTCCTGGGCGTGCAGCTGCGCCATGCGCCAGTGGTTCATCATCTTGCCGCCGCGCATGGTGTCGCGGAAGTGCACCTGCCAGTTGTCCTCGGGGTACACGTTGCCCATGGCGGCGGCGATGCCGCCCTCGGCCATGACGGTGTGCGCCTTGCCGAGCAGCGACTTGCAGATGAGCGCGGTGCGGGCGCCCTGGTCGGCGGCCTCGATCGCGGCCCGTAGGCCGGCCCCGCCCGCGCCGATGACGATGACGTCGAACTGGTGGGTGTCGTACTCGGGCATCAGAACAACCTCGGATCGTGGATGGCGCCGGCGGCGACCAGCCGCACGTACAGGTCGGCCAGGGCGACGACGACGAGGCTGACCCAGGCGAACAGCGCATGGCGCGCGTTCAGCCAGCTGAGCTGGCGCCACAGCCAGGACCGCACCGGTGCTTTGGAGAACATGTCCACGTGGCCGCCGCACAGATGGCGGCAGGAGTGGCAGGACAGCGTGTACAGCCACAGCAGCGCGGCGTTGACCAGCAGCACCAGGGTCCCCAGGCCCAGGCCGAAGCCGTCGGGGAAGCGGAAGGCGCGCAGCGCGTCCCAGGTCAGGATGACGGGCAGCGGCAGCGCGAGGTAGAAGAAGTAGCGGTGGATGTTCTGCAGGATGAGCGGGAAGCGGGTCTCGCCGGTGTAGCCGCGGCGGGCGTCGCGCACGGCGCAGGCGGGCGGGGCCCACCACAGCGAGCGGTAGTACGCCTTGCGGTAGTAGTAGCAGGTCAGGCGGAAGGCGAGCGGGAACGGCAGGACCAGCAGGGCCGGCGACAGCTTCCACCAGGAGCCGACGATCGTGGCGGTGGGGCGGACGCAGTTGGCGGCCAGGCACGGCGAGTAGAACGGCGAGAGGTAGGGGTCGGCGTAGTAGTTGGTGTTGGCGAACGCCACCCAGGTGCCGTAGATGACGAAGCCGACCAGCACCACGGCCGTGACCAGCGGCGCGACCCACCAGGCGTCCGTTCTGCGGGTGGCGCCGCCGGCTCGACGGCGCCGGTCGGCGAGCGTGCTCGAAGCCATCGTTTGCTCATCGTCCCTTCCTGGTCACGGACCGGGCCGGCGGACAGCCCGGCTGGGCGGGCGCCACGGGCGGGCGCGCGGGCCGGTCACGGGCTGGCGGGGCTGGCGGGGCTGGCGGGGCTCGTGACCTGGGTGACCGGCAGCTTGTAGCTGCGCCGGATGCGGTGGGGGAGGTCCATGGCCAGCCAGCGGGACCGGTGGCCCGGCAGGGTCGACAGGATGACCCCGTCGAACTCCTGTCGATGGAGCACCACCCCGATCGCTGCGACGGGATCGGCGACGCCCACCTCGCCGCTGGCGTCGGCGCCCAGCGCGCGCAGGCGGGCCAGCGCTTCCCGCAGGCGGCGACGTGCGAACGTCCGGCCCGGGTCCTCCACCGGCTCGCCGACCTGCACGTCCTCGACCTCGTCCTCCAGGACCAGCCGCGCGAGCCTGCGGTCGGGGTCGTCCCCGGTGTCCCGTCGCGCGCGCTCGGACACGCTGGCCAGGTAGGCCGGGTCGAGCTGGTCGGTGGGGGTCGCCGGCACCAGCACGTGGAAGTGGCACGGGCCGGCGCGCATGCGCTCGCCCACCTCGGCGAGCAGCGCGTCGCCGCCGAGGGTCTGGTTGGCCACGATGAGATACTGACGCGGACGCGGACGCGGATGCATGTACATCACCTCCGGGCTTGCTATCCGCAGCATAGTTCATGCGCCCGGCCATCTTCCGCACCGCGGCCGCCATGGCCCCCGCGGCGCCGTCCTGCCGCCATGGGCCCCCGCGGCGCCAGCCGGCCGACAACTTCTGGTGTCTTGACAAGAAATATTGTCGGTGGGACCATGGCGGCATGCTCGACGTCACGGTGATCGAGGACCCGGCCGCGGCCGAGGTGGCGCTGGACCCGACCCGGGCCCGGCTGCTGGCCGAGCTGGCCGAGCCCGCCTCGGCCACGATGCTGGCGGCCAGGATCGGCCTGCCGCGGCAGAAGGTGAACTACCACCTCAAGGCGCTGGAGCGGCACGGGCTGGTCGAGCTGGTGGAGCAACACCGCAAGGGCAACGTCACCGAGCGGGTGCTGCGCGCCTCGGCGGCGGCCTATGTGATCTCGCCGGCCGCGCTGGCCGCGGTGGCGCCCGACCCGGCCCGCTCGCCCGACCGGCTGTCGGCACGCTGGCTGCTCGCGCTCGCCGCCCGGCTGGTGCGCGATGTGGGCGAGCTCATCACCGCCGCGGCCAAGGCCCGCCAGCGGCTGGCGACCTTCGCGCTGGACGGCGAGGTGCGGTTCGCCTCGGCGGCCGACCGCGCCGCCTTCGCCCAGGAACTGGCGCACGCGGTCACCACCCTGGTCGGCAAGTACCACGACGAGACCGCCGAAGGCGGGCGTGCGCACCGCGTCGTCGTCGCCGTGCATCCGAGCATCACGACCAGGACGGCCACACCAAAGCGGAAGGAGCGCTGAAGATGCCGCACGAATTCGAGCTGCGCAAGGAGATCGAGCTCGACGCAAGCCCCGAGCAGGTGTGGGAGGCGATCGCCACCGGCCCCGGCATCGACGCCTGGTTCATGGGGCGCAACGAGGTCGAGCCCCGCCCGGGCGGCACGACGCGGATGACCATCGGCGACCATACCGAGCAGGCCACCGTGACCGCCTGGGAGCCGCCGAGACGCTTCGCCTTCCGCGGCAGCCAGGGCGAGGACGGCTCGTTCCACGCCTTCGAGTACCTCGTCGAGGGACGCGAGGGCGGCAGCACGGTGCTCCGGCTCGTGCACAGCGGCGTGCTCGGCGACGACTGGCAGGCCGAGTACGACGCCCTCGGCGAGGGCTGGGACATGTACCTGCACACGCTGGCCCAGTACCTCACGCACTTCCCCGACCGGGCCGCGACGCCGGTGACCGCGTTCGGACCGCGGGTGGCCGACCGGGAGCGCGCGTGGGCGGTGCTCAGGGGCGGGCTCGGGCTGGGCGGCACGGTCGCCGAAGGCGAGCGGGTGCGGCTCACCCCCGACGGGCTCACGCCGCTCGACGGCGTGGTGGACTACCGCTCCCCGAGCTTCCTCGGCGTGCGCACCGGCGAGGGGCTGTACCGATTCGTCCACGGCTTCGACGGCACGGTGGCCCTGGGGCACCACCTCTTCTCGGAGGCGGTGGACCAGCAGGAGACCGAGCGGGCCTGGCAGGCCTGGCTCACCCGGCTCTTCGCCCAGCGGTAACCCCAACGGCAACCGAGCAAAGGAGCAGCCAGCATGTCGCCCAACGCACCCGACGGGACCCGGACCGGCGCCGCCACCTCCGGCTACGCCCCGGTGAACGGTCTCCAGATGTACTACGAGCTGCATGGCGCCGGTGGCGGCGGCCGGCCGCTGGTCCTGCTGCACGGCAACCTGTCGACGATCAACGTCGACTTCGGCGGGGTCCTGCCGTCCTTCGCCAAGACCCGGCAGGTCGTCGCCGTCGAGCAGCAGGCCCACGGCCACACCGCCGACATCGACCGCCCGCTGAGCATCCGGCAATGGGCGGACGACACCACCGCCCTGCTCCGCCACCTGGGCGTCGAGCAGGCCGACTTCTTCGGCTACAGCAGCGGCGCCGGGGTCGCCGCGGAGCTCGCCATCCGGCATCCGGAGCTGGTGGGCAAGCTCGCGCTCGCCTCATTCGCCTACCAGCGCGACGGCCTCCACCCCGGCCTGCTCGAGGGCATCCAGAGCCTGGAGCCCGCCCACCTGGCCGGGACCCCGTTCCAGCAGGACTACGCCAGGACGGCGCCGAACCCGGACGCCTGGCCCACACTGATCGGCAAGGTCAAGCAGATGGACGGGGACCTCCAGGACTGGTCGCCCGAGGCGATCCGGTCGATCACGGCCCCCGTCCTGCTGGTGTACGGGGACTCCGACATCGTCCGCCCCGAGCACGCGGTCGAGACCTTCCGGCTGCTCGGCGGCGGCGTGGCCGGCGACGGCGCCGGCCGGCCCCGC
>JBIOYL010000417.1:0-5118 GCA_044870185.1 Actinomycetes bacterium
CCGGGTGGTGGCCCACCGGCGGCGGGCCGCTCAGCTCGTGGGCGGCGCTACCACCGACGTCGGCGGGTGGGCCGAGGTCGTCCCGCCATCCGGGGCTGCCGCGCCGTCCGACCCCGCCGCCGCGCCGGCCTGCGTGGCCCCGCCATCCGGTGCGGCCGTGCCATCCGACCCCGCCGCCGGCGTGCTGGGGGAGCTGCCCTGGGGCGCCTCGGTGGACGGTGTCGTCGCCGGTGCCGATGTCGTCGGCGGTGGCGCCGTGGTCGTCGGCGGTGGCGTGGTCGTCGCTGGGGCCGCTGTGGTCGTCGGCGTCGAGCTGCTGGGGCCCACCGTGCTGGACGCCGCCGTACTGGCCGGGCTCGACGAGCCGCCGGACCCGCCGCCGGTGGTCTGCGGTACGGTCGAGGTCGTCGGCTGGGGGCCCAGCAGGGACGACGCGGTCCGCCGGATCGCCGGCATGCTCAGCGGCGAGCCTGGCGGCGCCCGCAGCAAACTTCGCATCTCGGTCATCGTCTGCGTGTGTACGCCCTGGAGCTGGCTGGCCAGCACCGCGGCCTTCGTGCCGGACACCCCGTCGGAGCGGGCGCTGCGGACGGCCGCTCCGGCCGTGTCGAGGGCGCGCTGCAGGTCCGTGATGGCAGGTGGGATGCGGTGGCTGTCGTTGTGAGCGACCAGCGCCCGCAGCTCGAACAGGCGGATCCCGGCGATGCCGATCAGCTTCTCCGCCTTGCCGGCCGGGGTGAGCGAGATCGTGACCTCGGCCTGCTCGATGGCGCGCTTCACCCCGTACAGCGGCTGGCCGGGCAGCGCCCTGGCCGAGGCGACCGCCGGCACGGCGGCCAGGGCGGCGGCCAGCGCGACCGCGACCGCCGCCCGCCGCAGCGGGCGGGACCGTCCCGGCCACCGGGCACGCAGCCGGGCCAGCACGCCGGCCCGCTCCTCCTCGGCCTGCTCGCGACCCCAGGTGCGGACCAGCGCCCGCGCGATGTGGTCCCGAGCGACCTCAGGCGGGATATCGTAGGTGGCCAGCTCCTCACGCAGCCGCTCGGCGACCTCGACGGCCGGGCGCAGCTCGCTCGTGTACAGGTGCCGGCGCCCGTCCAGGACCGCGTCGAGCTCCTCGTCCAGCTCATGGGACCAGTCTTCCATCAGGACCCCTGCCCCTGCGCGCCGGGACGTCCGAGCTCGCCGCCGGCCAGCCTGGCCAGCGCCAGCCGTTGGAGCTGGACGGCCATCTCCCGGTCGAGGTCGGCCACCTCGGCGACCTCGGCGACGGTGAGGCCGGCCATGCGCAGCGCCAGCACGTCCCGCTCGTCGGGCGGCAGCAGGCTCGCGCGCGCGATCACCGCGTCGGGCCGCAGCGGACGCCGCGCATCGCTGCTGGCGAGCGCCGCCCTGAGCCATGGGCGCGGCCGGTCGCCTGGTGTGCGGGCGGCGTGGAGCTGGCGTCGCGCGAGCGTGAAGACCCACACGGTGAGCGCGTCCACCGGCCGGTCGAAGGTCGGCAGGGCTGCGACCGCGGCGCTGAACGCCGCGCCGGTGTGGTTCTCCGCCTCGTGCCGGTCGCCCGTCGCCACCAGGAAGAAGGTGAGGAGCGGCTGGCCGAGCGCCTGGTACAGGCGGCCGACCGCCGCCGGCTCGCTGCGTCTGGCCGCGGCCAGGTCGGCTGCGGTCAGCGGCGGCGAGACGTCGGGCATGACGGCCTCGGAGTTGACGTGCGGACCGGGCATGTCGCTGGCCTGTTCATGCTGCCTTCATTCGTCTGTGGTTCCGCACGCTAACCTCCCACGGCCGGTCTGGCAAGCTTGCGACGTTGCGGGCGGCCGGCCGCCCCCGCCGGCTCGCCCTCGCCGGCTCGTCACGCGACCCGGCTCCCCTCGCCGCCGGCCTGGCGAGCGCGTCGCGCTTGCGCGTGACACGCAGCCCTATCATGCGGTGAGGGCGCGCTGGCCGCCGGGAAGCGTCCGCGAAAGGACGGCGAGCGAGATGGACGTTCGGTTCGTAACTGCCGACGGGGTGGAGCAGCACCAGGTCGACGACCTGAAGGCGCTGCTCGAGCGCGAGGACGGGTTCGTGTGGCTGGACATCCCCCTCTGCGACGAGCCGGCCGGCCAGCTGCTGTCGGAGGTGTTCGGCTTCCATCCGATCGCGGTGCGGGACTGTCAGCGCCGCAACCACGTCCCCAGGATCCACATCTACCCCGACCACACGTTCCTGATCCTGCACGCCCCCGAACTGGGCGAGGCCGGCCACGTCCACCTCCTCGAGCTCGACCAGTTCGTCGGCTCCCGCTACCTGGTCACCGTGCACGGGCCGTTGAACCCGGCGGTGCCGCCCGAGCTGGCCATGCGCGAGACCGAGGCGGTGCTCCGGCGCATCGAGGGTGGGCGCCTGCGTCCCGACTCGCCGGTCGAGCTGTCCTACACCATCGTCTCCATGCTGGCCCGCCGGCAGGAGACGCTGGTGTCGGACCTGGCGGTCAAGGTGGCCGCGCTCGAGGCCCGCGTGATGAAAGACCCCGGCCGCGACCCCGAGCAGCTGCTCGAGGAGCTGTTCGTGCTGCGCCACGAGCTGCTCACGATCCGCACCATGGCCGCGCAGGCCGGCGAGATCTACGGGCGGATGGTCAAGCTCACCCGCCTGCTCCCGCCGGGCGGCGAACTGCTGGTCGAGGACCTGAGCGACCAGTTCGAGCGGGTCCGCAGCCTGTGCGACGGCGAGAAGGAGTTCCTACACGGCATCGTCGAGTTCTACCAGTCCCGGACCGACACGAAGATGAACCACGCCATGGAGCGGCTGGCCGTGCTGGCCGTGGTCACGCTCCCGATCACGGCGCTGGCCTCGATCTACGGGATGAACGTGATCGTCAGCACCCAGACCCACATCGTCCACCTGACGGTCGTGCTGGTGATCATGCTCGTCATGTCGGCGGCCCTGCTGCGCTGGGCGCACCGGCAAGGCTGGTGGTAGCCGTCAGCCGCGCCGGTCGAGCAGCTCGTAGGCGACGGCGGTTGCCACCACATACACCAGGTGGTGCCAGGCGTCGATGGCGATCTCCGTGCGGCCCCACATGGTGACCGGCGGGGCGACGTCGAGGACGGGCAGTATCACCTGCTCGCCGCCCCACAAGGCGGCGCCGTGGGCGGCGGTGGCGAGCTTCGGCCCCAGCCCGACCGCGCGCAGCAGGCCGCGCACCGCACCCCAGCCGGTGCCGTAGCCCCCAATGCACCAGGGTACTGAACCGCTGCTCGGCGGCGTCGCTGGAGAACTTCTCGATGCCCAGCACCCGCTCGGCCGCGCGGGCCGGCGCGGAGCTCGGCGCCCGGCCGCGGAGCTTCTGCTCGACCGTGCTCGACACGGTCATGGCGGCCGTGCCGACCAGGCCGGCGACCAGCCCCTTGCCGATGCCGTGTGCCACCGTGGTGACCGTCATGCTGGCGTCCTTCCTGTTGGTCGTCGCAACCGGTGTCGCTCGTGGCCGCGCTGCGGACGCGCCGGCCGGCTCGGGCGCCGGCCGGACGCGCCGGCCGGCTCAGCTGCCCGAGCCGGCGGCCACCTCGGCATGGCGGCGGCCGCCCCGAGCCGCGCCGAGCCGGTCGAGCAGATGGTCGCCCACCCGCAGCGCGTTGGCCATCGCGGTCAGCGCCGGGTTCACCGCGCCGCTCGACGGGAAGAAGCTCGTGTCGGCCACGTACAGGTTGTCGAGGTCGTGGGCCTTGCAGTTGGCGTCCAGCACCGAGCCCGCGGGGTCGCTGCCGAACCGGACGGTGCCGCACTGGTGGGCGACGCCCTCGATGGGGATGCGCCCGTCGCGCACGACCTGGTTGGGGATCAGGCGGTCGTGGCAGCCCAGGTGGGCGAGCAGGCTGCGCAGCTTGGCCAGCAGCCGCCGGTGGCCTTCGGTGTTGTGGTCGGTGTAGTGCAGGTGGATGTTGCCGGACCGGTCGAGAAGCACCCGGTTGTCGGGGTGGGGCAGGTCCTCGCTGGTCAGCCAGAAGTCGACGGCGTGCCGGGTGACGTAGTCGAGCGCGAAGCCGGGAGCAAACCATGGCGCGCCGGCGCGGATCTGCGGCCCGTCGGTCTTGCGCAGCATCTGGATGTGCCCGAGCGGGTAGTCGAAGTCCTCCGACCCCCAGTAGTAGTCGTTGACGCCGAGTGTCTTGGAGAACCTGGTCGGGTTCGGCTCCCGGGAGATGGCGAGCACGGCCGAGTTCAGGTGGCACATGTAGTGGCGGCCGACCACGCCCGACGAGTTGCCCAGGCCGTCCGGGTGCTGGTCGCTGGCCGAGCGCAGCAGCAGCGCCGCCGAGTTGACCGCGCCGCATGACACCACCACCACGTCACCACGATAGGTCTCGCGCTGGCCGTCATGGTCGACGACGACGCCGGTGACGGTCCGGCCGCTGCCGTCGGTTTCGAGCCGCTCGGCCTTCGCGCCGGTCAGCAAGGTGACGTTGGCGTGGGCCAGGGCGGGGCGCACGGCGCAGACATGGGCGTCGGCCTTGCCGTCCACCAGGCACGGGAAGCCGTCGAAGAAGCTGCACCGCACGCAGCGGCTCGCCTCGCGGTCGGCAGGAAGCCGCCGCGCTCCAGCAGCAGGATCCGTTTGCCGGAGGGCGCCAGCCGGTAGGCGAGCGTCCCGCCGCCGGCGCCGGAGCCGATGATGATGACGTCGTAGTCGTCCATACCGGTTCCTTCTGGTCAGACGAGCGCGATCGGCGAGGTCCAGCCGCCGGTGGCGCCGCGCAGCTTCGGGTGGGTGAGGATCAGGGCGAACCGGCGCACGCCGGCGGCGGCCAGCGTGGCGGTGTCGAGGTTCTCGACCACGAACACGCCGTGGCGGACGTTGAGCGTCTGCGGGACCTCGAAGGTCCGGGCCGGGTCCTCGGCGGGGACGGGCCCGTAGCTCCAGGTGTCACAGCCGGTGAGGGCGACGCCGTGGCCGGCCAGCCAGGCCGCCAGCTCCAGGCCCGGGCCGGGTTCGCCGGACAGGTAGGTGTCGGGGTCGTCCCAGTGCGCGCCCCAGCCGGTGTGGAACAGCACAGCGTCGCCGGGCGCCGGATCGATGTCCGGGACGCCGATCAGCTCTCCCGCGCCCAGCGGCGCGACGTCCACCAGCCA
>JBIOYL010000418.1:0-3994 GCA_044870185.1 Actinomycetes bacterium
CTTAGGTGGAAGTGCACCGTCCCGGCCGCTAGTTCCACAAGCTCGGCGAGTTCTCGAATGGTGGGGGAGTGGCCGTTCGCTGCGATCTCCTCGTGCAGCGCCCAGAAAACCTGCCACCTTGAGCTGATTGGATCCATTGCCTCCATGTCCGGGACCACGCGCAACTGCCACCACCTAGTCGAACACAAGTTCGACTAGGTGTCAACTTTGGCAGTCTTGGGAGTCATCAACTTCGCACAGGGATAAGTTGGACTACGCGACGAGACTTGAACCGGTTGGCGTTTCGCCTAAGGTGGCTTCTCGCCACGCCGTGCTACAGCACGAGCGACGTGGTGAATCCTGGTAGGCGTAGTGTTCCAGTCGGCCCTCCGACACCCCCTACTGATCGCCAGGTCGAGCCTCGGCGTCTCGCTTCCGCCTGGTTGGCTGATCCAAAACCTGAACCAAACCCCTATTCCGGCCGTCCAGCGGCGCTAAGGGATCCCCGCGGAATTGTGCGGACAAGTGGGATGGTGATCAGGCGGCTGCTGGCAGGACGGTGTAGTTCCACTCGCCATGCCATTGGTGACGTCGCAGCGGCACTGCGGCCAGTTCCTCGTCGCTGACTTTGACGCCCAGCGGATAGCGGCCAGGGTCCAGCTCGGCCTGGACGGTCAGGCCAGTACGGGTCGTGGTCGCCCCGATCAGCTCGACGATCACCTCGTGGCTGACCAGCGGCCGGCCGCGCCAGTTGATGGAGATCGCGCTGAACAGCCGGTGCTCGATCTTGTTCCATTTGGAGGTGCCCGGCGGGAAGTGGCACACGGTGATCTCCAGGCCGGTCTCGGCCGCGAGCCTCGCCAGCTCGGTCTTCCACAGCCGGCGCCGGTAGTCGTTGCTGCCGCCCGCGTCCGCGCTGACCAGCAGCCGAGTGGCGCCTGGGTAGGCGACCCGGCCGATCTGCTGCCACCAGCGACGCAGGGTCTGGACCGCGAACGAGGAGGTGTCATGGTCGACCCCGACGCTGACCCAGCCAGCGTTCGCGCCCAGGTCATAGACCCCGTAGGGGATCGCCTTGGCCTCGCTGCCAAGCTTGGGATCGGGGAAGTCGTGCACCAGCACCCGCTCCGGCCAACCCGTCGGCTGCCACTCCGCACCGCCATTGGTGAACTGCCCGACCAACTCCTTCTTCTTGCAGTCGACGCTGACCACCGGCTCCCCCGCGGCCAGCTGCGCTTTGGCCTGCTCGTTCAGGTAGCGGAACTGGGCGTCACGGTCGGGATGCTGCGCGCCTTCCAGGGTCTTGCGCGTGCGCTGCAGCGCATAGCCCTGCTCACGCAGTAACCGGCCAACGGTATCGTCGCTGACCGGATGGCCCGCCGCGGTCAGCGCCTCGGCGAGCTCACGGGTCGACTTCGACGTCCAGCGCAACGGCGAGGAAGGGTCGCCGCGAGTGTCCGGGTCGACCAGCGCCTCCAGCGTCGGCACCAGCCCGGGATCAAGGTCACGCCGCCGCTTGCGTCCCCCGCCGGGCCGTCGCACACGCCCGGCGAGCTCCACCCGCCCGTCCAACTCGGCCAGCCCGGTGTGGACCGTCTGGCGCGAGACACCGGTGGCCCGGGCGATCTTGGAGATGCCCCCACGACCCAGCCCCCGCGACCCAGCCGCCAGCAGCAACCGGCGCTGCCGCTCATCCAGGTACGGCAAGATCAGCGAGTACGTCCTGGCCAGTGCCGCCTCGGGGCTGTCATCCACGCCGGCAGGCTACGACACCTCATCCGATGTGTCTAACTTACTGCGCGGGGATCCCTAAGTAGGATCGAGAAGTTCAAGCTAGCCGGAGTTTCCGGTGATCTTGGGGTTTGCGTGATGTTCATGCTGGTCAGGTGGGGCGTAATGGTCTGCTGGGGCGTATGACCTAACTACGCGGTGCGTGCTGGCCGAGCTCGAAGATCTCGTAGAGGTTGTGCTGGTCGCTGGTGCGTTCGGTGGTCATGCGGCGTGCCCTGGGCCGGCCCCGGTCACCCTGGTAGAGCAGGACGGTCTCTTCGATGGCGGCGAGCTTGCCGAGCAGGGCGCGGACGGACAGGTGCAGCCCGGCGCGGCCGGCCTTCAGGCGCATCAGGTGGGCGATCTGCAAAGCCAGGACGCAGGTGAAGGTGTGGATGCGGATGTTGTGCTCGGTCCAGTGGTGCATCGGGCTGAAGGAGACGACGCGGGGGTCTTTGAGCTGCCGGAAGGAGCACTCGGCCTGGGACTGAGACCGGTAGGCGGCGATCACCTCAGCGGCGGGCCAGTGGTCATGATCGGTGATGAGGACGTGCTTGCCGAACAGCTCTTCTTCGAGGGCGGCCCGGGCCTGGAGGTCGATGCCCCAGGTGAGTCGCAGGTCTTTGGGCTGCTCGCCGGATAGCTGCCAGGTGACCACGCGCCGCACCCAGGGTTTGCGGGTGAGTGTCGCGATCTCGGCCTCGACCCGGTCCTTGCCGCGGCGGGTCTTGCCGCGGGCCAAGGTGGCGGCCAGGTCGTCCAGTTGCTTGCCGGCCTTGGCCAAGGTGGTGCCGTCGAACCCGGCCGCCTGGCTTTCGTGCAGCTCAGGCGAGTGGGTCAGGATGGTCCGCCGCCCGGCGCCGTAGGTGACCCGCCGGGTGTCGAAGGCGGTCAGCCCGCCGAACCGCTGCTGGTCCACCAGGGTGCGCGCCGAGGCGGGCAGGGCGGTCAGGTCCGGGCAGTCGCTGGCAGGCACGGACCCGACGTAATGCAGCCCGCTGGCGGCCAGGTGGGCAAAGTTGTCCTGGCTGTTCTGGCCCGCATCAAACACCACGGTCATCTCCGCCGGCTGCTGGCCGCAGGCCGCCGTGATCGCCTCATATCGTGTCCGCAGCTGGCTGATCATCTCCGGGAACTGGGTGACGTCGGGCCGGTCGCCGGGGTAGGCGTGCCAGGCCAGCGGGATCCCGCCGTCGCGGGTGACCACCAGGCCCAGCCCGACGATCCGCAGATCAACGCGTTTCTGCTTGGCCTTGCCCCGCTGGGCGATCGGCGCCTTGCCGTTCGCGGTGGCGATGAAGGTCGCGAAGTTGGTCATGTCCAGGGCCACCGACGAGCAGTCCAGCTCGTATGCCTCCACGATGCGCACGGCGATCGCCTGGCTGACCTGCTCCAGGTCCTCCAGCGACACGGCGTGCATCGCGTCCCAGAACCGCCGGTGATCCAGCGCGCTGGCACCGATCTTGGTGAACCGGTCGGCGGCGGTTCTCTTCCACCAGTCCGCGAACCCCCGCTTGGAGCAGGGGTCCACCACCCTGTTCAGCGCCGCCAGCACCAGGTAGGTGCCCGGGCTCAACGGCAGCCCGGCCGGACCGCGCCCGGCCGCCGCGTCGATGATGCCCGCGACACCCAGACCTTCCAGCATCCCCCAGGCAGCGGCCACATCCCCAAACGCCAGGTGCCGGGTGCGGTCAGGCATGATCTGCCGCTCGTGGGCATCCAGCAGCGCCTCGATCTCGGCTGCGGTGCCCACATACCGCTCCGAGACCATCTTCGGCCGGCCGCCGACACGGGCCATCTCGCGCAAGTACCAGTACGTCTTGCCGCTGATCTTCTTCGGGTACAGGCTCGCCACAAATTTAGGTCATACACCAGAACAGCCGCTCGGTCAAGCACCAAACCACCGTGTCACCAGCAGAAACGCATCAGCGTCGGCCAGCCACCGGGCATCAGACAACCATCATCACCGGAAACTCCAGCTAGGCCGTCGATGGTCGGGGGTCAGCCAGGGCCTCGGCAAAGTGCCGGAGTGTCTGGTTCACGAGCTTGTGATGCCCAGCAGGGGCAGGACTCTGGCGGTGTCGCGGGCGTTGCGGCGGAGTGCGGCGGCGATGTTGCCCTCGCCGCGGGCTCTTAGGATGCCGATGGCGAGGTTGCGCAGGCTGGCCATGACGCGGGGGGTGGTGCCGGTGCGGGTCTGGGAGGCGTCCTCGGCGAAGGTGGTATCGCGGATGTGGTGCAACGC
>JBIOYL010000419.1:0-9888 GCA_044870185.1 Actinomycetes bacterium
GGCGTCTCGCCCAGCAGATGGGCGGTGTGGAGCAGCGAGTGGCCGAGCAGGAAGCGCACGATCACGACGCCCCGCTCGCGGTCGGCGAGCGACGGCAGGCGCGCGAGCACCGGATGGGCGACGGCCCCGCCGCCCTGGCGGCCGGCGTCGGCGCGCGCCCCGAGGCCGGCCGCCCGCTCCCGGCGGACCAGGTCGGCGGCGAGCGCGATGAGCTCGGCGGCCAGGTCGGTACCGCTCGACGCGATGGCCGGCAGCTCACCCTGGGCCATCCACACGACCTGGCAGGTGAGCTGTTCGGCAACGGCCGGGTCGCCGACCCAGCCGGCCAGGTAGCCGACGGTACGGTGGAGGTGGGCGTCGTAGAGCGCGAAGAGGGCGGCCTGGTCGCCGGTCACGGCCGCGCGCATGAGCGCGTGCTGGGTCGCCAGCTCGGTCGCGAGGTCGAGCTCGAGACACGGGCAGGTGATCGCCGGGCGGCCACGCTCGGTCGCCAACTGGGCGAAGATCGGCTCGCCCTCGCTCATCGGCCCGGCGGGGGCTGCGGAGCAGAGACGACGGCGACGGCCGCCGACCCCGCGGTGGGCGGTGTTCGCATGAATCAGCCTGCTTCGGCGGCCGCTCGGGGGAGGTGGGGGAGACCGCCGGCGGGCATCCTACCTCATCGGCATCGGCGCAAACGTCGGACGAGCATCCAATGCCATCGCGCGTGACCTTGCGCTGTCTCGTCGGTCACGCGCCCGGCTCCACTCGCCTGGCCTCCTGCAAGACCCAGGTGTTGCCGTCGGGGTCGCGGAAGTCGGCGAACGAGCCGTAGTCGCGGCGCTCTGGATCCGGGCCCGGCACCCACGTGCCCGACTCGAGATGCCGGACCTCGCTGACCTCCACCCCGCGTTCGACGAGCTCGGCGCGCGCGGCGAGGATGTCGGCGACGACCAGGTGCGTCCCGCGGACGGACCCCGGCGCCGCGTCCGTGATGCCCGTCCCAAGGGCGATCGAGCACGCCGAGCCCGGCGGCGTGAGCTGCACGACGCGAAAGTCGTCGCCGGCGCGGTGGTCGACGTCCAGGTTGAAGCCGGCCTTCTCGGCATAGAAGGTCTTGGCGCGGTCCACGTCCGAGACGGGAACCAGCACGAGTTCGAGCTTGAAGTCCACGATGAGCTCCTCCTTCTGCTTCGGTCGCCGAGGTTCTGGCAAGTGAGACGCCGGCTCGGGTGAAACTCATCGGTGGTGCGATGAGGCGGCCCGGACGGGCGTGTGGTCGCCGTCAGCTCACCCGACCTCGGTGCACCGGACGAGACGGTGGGGGGTGTGGGGCCGCCGGCGGCGTGGCGGCGCTCAGCCGGCGGCGTGGCGGCGTGGCGGCCTGGCGGCGCTCAGCCGGCGGCGGCCCGGGTCGCGCCTCGGGCACCGGCCTGCGTCGCGCCCCGGGCGCCGGCGGCGAGGTGGCTGCGGGCCAGCTCCAGGTTCTCCCGCAGGAGGTCGAGCACGGCGGTACGGTCGTCCGCCCATGAGCGCACGTCCAGCTCGAGGGTCACGTTGCCGGTGAAGCCGGATGCGCCGACCGTCTCCAGGAACGCACCGATCGGCAGGACGCCCTGCTCGAGCGGCGCGTGGGTGTCGCGGCCGACGCCCGCGTTGTTGGACACGTGCAAGTGGACGACCCGGTCGCGCAGCGCCGACCAGGCGTCGAACAGGTCGATCCCGGCCACGGCCAGGTGACTGGTGTCGAGCGTGAGGAACGGGTAGTCGCCCAGCTCGTCGAGCACGGTGCCGCGCTGGAAGGCGAAGCTGCGCTCGCTCATGTGCACCGGGAACATGTTCTCCACGGCGATCATCACGCCGGTCTCGTCGTGCACCTGCCCGATCCGCTCCGCCAGCCAGTCGTGGTAGCTGCGCTGCCAGCGGTAGGGCGGGTGGATGACGATCGTCTCGGTCCCGGCCGCCTGCGCGAAGCGAACGCACCGCTCGACCTTGCCGCGTGGGTCGGCGCCGTACACGAGCCAGGTCGCCACCAGGAACGGACCGTGGACGGCGGGCACGTCCAGACCGTAGCGGGCCGACAGCGCGGTGACCCGGTGCGGGTCCTGGCTGCGCCGGTCCTGGGTGATCATCAGCTCGACGCCGTCGAACCCGGCGTCGGCGATCACCTCGAAGGTCTCCTCGAGCGAGTACATGAAGAACGGACCGGTGGCGGCGATCACCGGTGGGAGCTGGTCCACGCTGGCTCCTCGATCGGGTTCCAGAATCCGATACTAGCAACCATCTTGCATTCCGGACGGCAGGTACACTGGGGCGTCGGGCCACGGGCGTGCCGTGCGCCCGCCGCCCACGGAGGTCGAGCGTTCGTGCGGTTCCTGCTGCCCATCGTCGCCACGGTCGCCTCGGCGGCGTTCGCGGTCGCCGTGCTGCGCCAGTACGCCCAGCGCCGCAAACCCTACCAGCTCGCCTGGGGCATCTCGCTGTCGATGTTCGCGCTCGCCTCCCTGGCGCTCACGATCGGGTCGGCATGGGCCTGGACACCGCTCGAGTTCAAGACCTACTACCTGTTCGGGGCCATCCTGAACGTGCCCTGGCTCGCGCTCGGCACCGTGCTGCTGCTGGCCCGCCCGGCGCTGGCCCGCGCCTACCTGGTCGGGCTGCTCGCCTTCAGCGCGCTCGCCGTCGTGCTCGTGGCGCTGGCCAAGGTCGGCGCGGCCGACCTCGCCGGCCAGGTCGTACCCGAGGGCAAGCGCTTCCTGCCCGTGCCGGTGCGCGTGCTGGCCGTGCTGGGCAACAGCCTCGGCACGCTGATCGTGGTCGGCGGGGCCGTCGGCAGCGGCCTGGCCCTGCGCGGCAAGCGCCACCTGCGCAGCCGCTTCGAGGGCAACCTGCTCATCGCCGTCGGTGTCCTGCTCGCGGCCAGCGGCGGGGTGTGGGCGTTCCTGTCGCGCTCGAGCGCGCTCGCCCTGGGGCTCGCGCTCGGCGCGACCGTCATGTACCTCGGCTTCCGACGCGCCTCCGCGCCGGTGCGGCCGGCGCTGGCCGCCCCCCAGGGCGACGCCGGCGGCCACCCGGCCGCCTCGTGAGCGGGCGGGCGCCCGCCGTGCGCCGGGCTGGGACCCGGACCGCGCGGCCCCTCGTGGCCGAGGCCGGGCGGCCCTCGTGATTTGGGCTGGGCGGCCCTCGTGATCTGGGCCAGGCGCCGGGGCCGGCCGGCCGGCCGGGTGGCCGTCATGCTGTACACGCGGGCCGGTTGCCACCTGTGCGAGCAGGCCGAAGCGGTGCTGCGCGCCGAGCAGCCCAGGCTGGGCTTCGACCTGGAGACGGTCGACATCGACCACGACCCCGCGCTCGCCGACCGCTACGGCGTCCGCGTGCCGGTCGTGGCGGTCGACGGGGTGGAGCTGTTCGACTACGAGGTCCCGGCCGACCTGCTCGCCAAGGCGGTCAGGCGGGCCCGCAGGTCGCGGCCTGCCTGATCCCTGCTTTACGCCGTAAGTGGTCGGCTGTGCTCGCCCGTTCTCACCGCGGCCTTTTGAGAGCCCGATCACATGAGCCTAGACTCGGATGAGGGGGTCGTCCCGGCGCGTCGCAGTTCGCGCCGCGGGCGTGCACTTGACTGCGTGGGAGTTGGAGGACCGTGCGAGACCGCAGCATCCCGGAGGCCACCGTCGCCCGCCTGCCCGTCTACCTGCGCTGCCTGGTCGACATGGCAGAGCACGGCACCCACACCGTGTCGTCGGAGCAGCTCGCCGACGCCGCCGGGGTGAACTCGGCCAAGGTGCGCAAGGACCTGTCCTACCTGGGCTCGTACGGGACGCGCGGGGTCGGCTACGACGTCGAGTACCTGATCTACCAGATCCGCCGCGAGCTCGGGCTGGAGCAGGACTGGGCCGTGGCGATCGTCGGGGTCGGTAACCTCGGCCACGCCCTGGCCAACTACAAGGGGTTCGGCGAGCGCGGCTTCCGGATCGTGGCCCTCTTCGACACCGACGCCGGCAAGGTCGGCGAGCACGTCGGCGACCTCGTGGTCGACCACCTCGACGACCTCGACCGTCTGGTCAAGGAGCACCAGATCGCCATCGGCATCATCGCCACCCCGGCGGCCGCCGCCCAGGAGGTCGCCGACCGCCTGGTCGAGGCCGGGATCTCGTCGATCCTCAACTTCGCCCCGGCGCACCTGCAGGTGCCGGCCGGCGTGTCGCTGCGCAAGGTCGACCTCTCGACCGAGCTGCAGATCCTGTCCTACCACGAGCAGCGCCGGGCCGCGGTCGAACTCGTCCGCGGCCAGGCCGCCCGCCTGGCCGCCCCGAGCCGCTGACCGGCCGACCGTGGCCACCGTTGCGATCGTGCTCGAGCCCGCCGGCCGCGGCGGCGCCGCGGCCAGCGGCAGCCCGGGGCCCGAGCATGCGGCGCGTGGCCTGCTCGCCTGCGACCTGCTCGACGCGCTGCGGCGTGGCGAGGTGCCCGCCGTCCGCGAGAGGATGCGGTCATGCCCGTCTTCGTCGTCGGCCTGAACTTCCGCTCGGCACCGCTGGAGCTGCTGGAACGGCTCGCCATCGGCGCCGAGCGCCTGCCCAAGGCGCTCGCGCACCTGGTCGCCCGTGACCACGTACAGGAAGGCGTCGTGCTGTCGACCTGCAACCGGGTCGAGGCGTACACGGCCATCACCCGCTTCCACGCCGGCGCGACCGACGTGCGCCGCTTCCTGGCCGAGTTCCACCAGATCGACCCGCAGGACTTCGCCGACTACCTGTACGCCTACTACGAGGAGCGGGCCGTCCAGCACCTGTTCGCCGTGGCCAGCGGCGTCGACTCGATGGTGGTGGGGGAGAGCCAGATCCTCGGCCAGGTGCGCGACGCCTTCCGGGTGGCCCAGGCCGAGCGCAGTGTCGGCCCCGTCCTGTCGACCCTGTTCGCCCAGGCCATCAAGGTCGGCCGCCGGGCCCGCACCGAGACCGGCATCGGCGCCGGCCTGGCCTCCACCGTGTCGGTGGGGCTGCGGATCGCCGAGGGCCAGCTCGGCGGCCTGGCCGGCATCCGGGCGCTGGTGGTCGGCGCGGGCCGGATGGGCGGGCTGGCCGGCCGCAGCCTGCGGGCGGCCGGCGCCGCCGAGGTCGTGGTGGCCAACCGCAGCGCCGCCAGGGGCGCCGCCCTGGCCCGCGCGCTCGGCGGCCGCGCGGTGCCGCTGGACGGGCTCGAGGCCGAGCTGGCCGCCGCCGACCTGGTGGTCGCCTCGACCGCCGCGGCCACCCCGACGGTCACCGCCGAGGCGGTGACGCGAGCACTCGGGCGGCGCGCCGGCCGCCCGGCCAGCCGCCCACTGGTCGTGCTCGACTTGGGCGTGCCACGCGACGTGGACCCCGAGGTGCGGGCCCTTGGCGGTGTGCTGCTCGCCGACCTGGACGCGCTCCGGGCCGTGCTGGAGACCGCCGGCGACGGCCAGGGCCGCGCGCTGGAGCAGGTCCGCGAGCTGATCGCCGAGGAGACCCGCGCCTTCATGCACGGCCAGCGTGAGGCCCGCCTGGCCCCGGCGATCCGCGCGCTGCGCGCCCGCGCCGAGCAGATCCGCCAGCGCGAGCTGGCCAAGGCGGCCCCGCGCCTGGCCGGCCTGACCGACCGGGAGCGCGCCGCCGTCGACGCGGTCACCAGCGGGCTGGTCAACAAGCTGCTGCACGAGCCCGTGGTACGCGGCAAGGCGCTGGCCGCCGGCCCCGACGGGGACCTGTACGCGGCCATGCTGCGCCGGCTCTACGACCTGGACCAGTTCGATGACGACCGTCGCTGAGCCGCCCGCGACCGGGCCGGCCGCCACCGACCCGGCCGCCGCGCATCCGGCCGCCGCCGACCCGGCCGTCGCCTCGGCCACAACCGTCGGGCCGGAGGGGCCGCCGTTGCGGCTGGCCACCCGCGGCAGCGCCCTCGCCCTGGCCCAGAGCCGGCTCGTCGCCGACGCGCTGGCCGCCGCCTGGCCGGGCCTGGAGGTCGAGCTGGTCGTGGTGGTCACCGAGGGCGACCGGCACCGGGACGTGGCCACCAGCGCGCTGGGCGGCAAAGGCGCCTTCACCGCCGCGGTGCAGCGGGCGGTCCTGGACGGACGGGCGGAGCTGGCCGTCCACTCCGCCAAGGACCTGCCGGCCGCGCCGGCCGACGGCCTGGTGCTGGCCGCCGTGCCCGAGCGCGAGGACCCGCGCGACGTGCTGGTCGGCAGCCGGCGGCCGCTGCGCGACCTCGACGACCTGCCTGCGGGCGCGCGGGTCGGCACGGGCAGCCCGCGCCGCATGGCGCTGCTCGGCTTCCTGCGCCCCGACGTCGAGGTCGTGCCCATCCGCGGCAACGTCGACTCGCGTGTGCGCCGGGCGCGCTCCGGCGAGCTCGACGCGGTGGTGCTGGCCGCCGCCGGGCTGCACCGCCTGGGGCTCGCCGACGAGGCGGCCAGCCCGCTCGACCCGGCGCTGTTCACCCCGGCGCCCGGTCAGGGCTGCCTGGCCGTGGAGGCACGCGCCGACGACACCCGCGTGCTCGGGCTGGCCAGCGCGCTCACCCACCGGCCCTCCCGCGTCGCCCTGCGCGGGGAGCGGGCGTTCCTGGCCCGGCTCGGCGGGTCGTGCACCCTGCCCGCCGGCGCCCTGCTGCGCGAGGGGCCCGGCGGCCGCATCGAGCTGCACGGCTTCCTGGCCACCCCGCAGGGCAAGGGCCTGGTGCGCGAGCACCTGGCCGGCCCGGCCGACGATCCCGAGGGTCTCGGCCAGGCCCTGGCCGACCGCCTGCTGGCCGCCGGCGGCCCCGAGGTCCGCGCGCTGGTCCAGGAGGCACGCACCCGGTGACCTGGCAAGGGCCGGGAGCGCCCGGGCAAGGGTCGGGATCGCCTGGGCAAGGGCCGCCGCCCCGGCCCGAGGGCGGCACCGTCTACCTGGTCGGGGCGGGGCCGGGCGACCCGGGCCTGGTCACGGTCCGGGCGCTGGAGCTGATCGGGCAGGCGGAGGTGCTCGCCCACGACCGGCTCATCCCGCCCGGGCTGGTCGAGCTCGCGCCGCCCGGCTGCGAGCTGGTCGCCGTCGGCAAGTGGCCCGACCGCCACCAGGTGGCGCAGCCGGAGATCAACGCGCTGCTGGTGGACCGGGCCAGAGCCGGCCGGGTGGTCGTCCGGCTCAAAGGCGGCGACCCGTTCGTGCTCGGCCGGGGCGGCGAGGAGGCCGAGGCATGCACCGCCGCCGGGGTCCCGTTCGAGGTCGTGCCGGGGGTCACCTCCGCCGTCGCCGCCCCCGCCTACGCCGGCATCCCGGTCACCCACCGCGACCTGAGCCGGTCGTTCGCCGTGGTCACCGGGCACCAGGACCCGACCAGGGACGCCGACAGCCTCCCGTGGGAGGCGCTGGCCCGCATCGGCACCGTGTGCGTGCTCATGGGGGTCCGCCGGCTGGCCCAGATCGCCGAGCGCCTGACCGCCGCCGGCCGGGCCCCCGACACCCCGGCCGCCCTGGTCGAGCAGGCCACCACCCCGGCGCAGCGGGTGGTGCTGGCGACCCTGGCCACGATCGCCGCCGAGGCCGAGCGGGCCAGCATCAGCCCGCCCGCCGTGCTGGTCGTCGGCGAGGTGGCCGCCCTGCGCGAGCGGCTCGCCTGGTTCGAGCGGCGGCCGCTGCACGGCCAGACCGTGCTCGTCCCCCGCACCCGCGAGCAGGCCGGCGTGCTGTCGGCGCTGCTGCGGCGCAGGGGCGCCGTGGCGCTGGAGGTGCCGACCATCGAGGTCCGCCCGCCGGCCTCGTTCGCCGAGCTGGACGCGGCGGTCGCGCGGCTGGCCGCCGGCGCCTACGCCTGGGTGGCGCTGACCAGCCAGAACGGGGTGGCGGCGCTGCGCGGCCGGGTGGAGGCGGCCGGCCGCGACGCGCGCGCGCTCGGCGGCGTGGCGGTCGCCGCGGTGGGCCCGGCCACGCAGGCGGCCCTGCGCGACTGGGGCATCCGGCCCGACCTGGTGCCCGCCACCGCCACCACCACCGCCCTCGGCCAGGCCTTCCCGTCCGGCCGGGGTGCCGTGCTGCTCCCCCGGGCGGACCTCGCCGGCCCGGAGCTGACGGTGGCGCTGGCCGCCAAGGGCTGGTCGCCCGACGCCGTGGTGGCCTACCGCACCGTGCCGCTCGACGCCATGGCGCCCGGCGCCCGCCGGCGGCTGGACGGCGGCGAGGTGGACTGGATCGCCTTCACCGCCTCCTCCACCGTGCAGGGTTTCCTGCGCGCCTACGGCGGCCCGCCGCCCGACCGGGTGCGGGTCGCCGCGATCGGCCCGGTCACGGCCGAGGCGGCCCGGTCGGCGGGCGTGCGTGTCGACGCCGCCGCGGCCGAGCACACGATCCCCGGGCTGGTCGCCGCCATCGAGCAGGCGGTCGCCGCCACCTGATTCGCCGCCACCTGATTCACCGGCACCTGACCCGGCGGCCGGCCGGCCGCCGGGATCGAGGCCGTCACCTGGGGCGCACCTCGAACCTCACGTCCTGGGTCCGTAGCCGTTCCGGAATGTCTTCTTCCTGCCCGCCTGGGTCGTAGCCCTCATCTGCGGATTGGAGCAGGCTGAAGGTCCCGCGCCCGGCCTTCCGGGCCGCGAATCGATGTGAGAGGGTACCTCACAGGTTCAGCGGCTGCGCCCCATCCAACAAGGAGCTCCCAAGGCAGGCAAGCACGCGGAGGGTCCAACGAGTCCGACCCGAAGGGGTTGCCCGTGGCCCGAGCCCGCAGTCGGCCCGGCGGCTCCCCAGCGTCGGCCAACCTCAAGGGGGTCTGAGATGAGACGACGATGGCTGGCCTGGCTGACGGGCCTGACGCTGTCGGCGGCGCTGCTCGCGCCGGCGGCCGCCTTCGCGACCCAGACCGAGACCATTCACTTCAGCGGGACCGACTCGCGCGCTTCGGCGAACCCCTGTTCGGGCGCGCCCGGGACGCTGACGATCGTGTTCTCGGGCGTCATCCACACCACTGCCCTCGAGGACGGCACCCTCCATGTGACCGGCACGATGACCGGCACGGTCACGTTCGTCCCAGACGACCCGAGCCAACCGAGCTTCACCGGCCACCTGGCCGAGTGGTTCGGCGAGAACGTGAACTCCAGCAACGCCGCCATGACCGTCGCGGAAAACGTCGTCCTGCACGGCTCCGACGGGTCGCTGGGCAAGGGGCACATCCTGTTCCATCTCACGGTGAACGCGAACGGGACGGTGACCTCGTCCATCGACACGGACCAGCTCACCTGCTGAGCACGGTCGGGCGGCCCGGAAGCTAGTTCCCGGCCTGACCAACGCGGTCGCGTGGCACTGGGCCCCGACCTGGATCATCGGACAAATGGTGCACGCCCGGATGAGTGCCGCCTTGGAGATGCCCCGACGGGCAGCCTCGACCGCGACCGCAGCGTCGAGCGCCTCGTCGATGTGGGAGCGAGGAACGGGATGCCGGCTCTGGTATGCTCGCGCTGTGTACCCTCTCATGAGGAGTTCGCCTGTGCGCAGCGCTGCGGAGTCGAATGGGCCGGAGCTGGCCGATCGCGCAGGCGAAGTGCGCGCTCAATTGCCCATGGCGGAGCGAAGCCGGTTCGACGCGGAGCTGGCCAAGGCACATGACTTGCGACTGACCGGATACGTGGTGGAGGCTTGGACGCGGATGCTGCGCGTGCGCCACGAGGGCGGTCCGCGCTGGGCGGCTCTGGAAGCACGGCTGTGCCGTGGTGAGGTGCCGGCGTGGGACGGTGAGCCGTTGGAGGGTGAGCAGGCCGTCCAGCGGATTCTGCGCGATTCCTAACGTCGATTTTCACGCAGCGAATCGGACCCCGATCGGCTGCCGGCGACCTACCCTGCATCCCTTCCCTGGCAACGGATCGGACCCCAGCAGTCCGACCGGCGGATGGCACAGTCGCTGACTGTC
>JBIOYL010000420.1:0-4149 GCA_044870185.1 Actinomycetes bacterium
GGCGCATGGTGCGCATGTCGTGGGCGGCTGCGAACAGCAACGGCCCCACGTACTTGCTGCCCAGCACTTCGAAGAACTCCGAGACCGCATCGCGGTTCTTCGAGCTGGCGCCCGCCGCGGTCAACCATTGGCCCATCTTCCGGGCCGCCTCCCACTCAAGGCAGGAGGCGAGTGGCGACCACGTGTCGCCGGGACGGCCCAGGCCGCATGTCGGGTCGTACACCCAGACCTCACCGCGCGTTTCGCGATGCCGCAGGGTGGTCTGGATAACGTCCGGCTTGACCGAGGTAGCCATGGCCGGCCCGCTCCATTCAAGGAGAGAAGGGATGATCACCCCGGCTGTCTTGAGCATCTGGGTGGGGCCAAAGACCGCGACGGAGTGGCGGGCCTCGGCGGCGAGTAGGCGCCGGCGTCCGGGCGTGTAGCCGAGGACCAGGCGGGTGCTTTGGTGTTGAACGGTTGTGACTTCCTGCCGCACGGCTGTCGTGCTGAGGCGAGCGGCGGCGCTTGCGGCCACCACCGGCGGCAAGGACTGCCACCAGCCAAGAACACGCTTGTGGCGCAGGCGCAGCCCGTGCCACAGCTCGGAGCCGGTGACTGTGGTATGCAGGCGGCCGCCGGCACGGAAGCTGCGGGTAGGCCGGTACAGCGTGAAGTAGACCAGCAGACTCCCGGCCACCTTGGCCCGCCGCCATACCAGGCGGCGCAGCGCGCGGGCAGGGCCACGGCGCTTGAGCCGCAGCTCCCGGACGTCGCGGCGGCGCGACCAAGTAGCTGCCTGCGGGCGCCGGTGGAAGCGGGGGACCAGTAGCGGGAAACGGCGGCCGCCGCTCGGGTGGAAGAGGTTGACGAGCCAGACGGCCAGCACCAGGACGGCTGCCACGAGGAAAACGACCACGGCATAGAAGACAACGGGGCCGGGCAGGTAGGGGCGCACCTTGAGGGGCCAGGCCCGCGCCGGGTCGGTGAGGTGATGAGGGAAGTTAGCGGCCGCGGTCACGGCGTCGCCGGCGCCGGCCGGCGGCCAGGTGTGCGACTTGAGCAACCCGGCCAGCTGCCCCACGACCCAGACCACCACGGACCAGGCCCCGAACATGAACAGGAGCCCGAAGACGACCCGCTCGAGCAGGCTGCCGCTGCCTCCTGCGCCCCGCCGGCTCATCGGGCTGGCCGCTTCTGTTCGGTCGAGGCCAGGGGATGGGTTGACCCTTGCATGTGGCCCGCCTCCATTACCCGGGTAACACCGGAGAGTGTAGGAGGAAAATACTTTGCTACTCGGGTAAGGTCAACCCGGGGTCGAGCTCTGGCGCCTTGACGTGCATGCGAGTCGGGCTCAGCATCGTGCCTGGCCGGGAAACTCGCGGGTATCCCAGGAGGCGCGGATGCTTATCCAGGTAGCAGGGGACTGCGACGACGGGCGCATCTGCCCGGCGGTGTACGTTGCCGACGACGACCAAGACACGGTGGTGATCCAGGGCTACCAGGTGGCGCCCGAGCAGCTGGTGCCACCGGCCGGCGAGAGCGCAGTGCGCATCCCCCGGGCACTCCTGCTCGATGCCGCACGGCAGCTGGACGGGAGATAGCATCCATGGCCTCTGCTTCTGAGGAGTTCTTCGACTTCTTCACCCGGTCGGCGTTCCGCCTCGAGACGCTCCCGCAGTACCTCGGTACCTCTGATCCGGCCTTCCGGGCCTTCGAGGAGACCGGGGAGCTCCTGCCGCTGACGCAGCGCCCGACCAAGCAGGAGTGGATGCGGCTGGTGGCCAAGGCGACTGCAGAGGGCAAGCGGCTCAGCCGGGTACACGTGGTGGACCTGCCGCTCACGCCGTACCTGCGTTATGAGCTGGCCGCCTACCCTGAGAACGCCGAGGCCGGCGAGGAGATCTACATCGCCGACCGCAGCGAGCATCCCGAGCTGGGGCCGCTTACCCGGGACTTCTGGCTGTTTGACATCGAGACTGACCGCCCGTCGGCGCTCGTGATGGAGTACGACCCTGAGGGCCGGTTTCTTGGCGACAAGCTGACGAGTGATCCCGCGGTCATCGCCAGCTGCCGCCGGCAGCGTGACCTGGCCCTGGCCTGCTCGGTTCCCTTGGATGAGTTCATGGCAACCACCCGCGGATGACACTTGGCACCTTTGGTGAAGGCTCACCCCAGCGTCAGCGCCTGGCCGAGGCGCTGCGCGGGTTGCGCCGGGCGGCCGGGCTGAGTGGCGAGCTGCTCGCCGAGCAGGCCGGCATCAGCCAATCCAAGGTGTCGCGGATCGAGCTCGGTCTGTCGGTGCCCTCGCCCAGTGATGTTGAGCGCTGGGCGAAGCAGACCGGAGCCAGCGAGCAGCAGCGCGTCACGCTCCTCGAGCTGACTGAGGCGGCCGCTACCGAGGCGGTAGCCTGGCGCCGGCGGATGCGCCGGGGGCTCGTCGGCTTGCAGGAGGAGACGGCCGAGCTTGAGGAGACCGCCGGCACCATCCGGGTGTTCAACCCCATGCTCGTGCCGGGGCTCTTGCAGACCCCCGGCTATGCCCGGGCGGTCTACCAGGCGGCGCACCCCGCCGGGCAGCCCGACATCGCCGAGGCAATCGCGGCGCGGATGAGACGCCAGGCGATCCTGTATAAGGAAGACAAGCACTTCGAGTTTGTGCTGACTGAGGCAGGCCTGCGCACCCGCCTCGGCCCCCCCGAGCTCCTGCTCGAACAGCTAAGCCGGCTGACCACCGTGGCGGCCACCCTGCCCAACGTGGCGCTCGCGATCATCCCGCTCGCAAGAGAGATACCGGTCTGGCATACCCACGGCTTCGTCATCTTCGATGACCGCGACGCGGAGCCGGTCGTGAATGTCGAGACGCTGACTTCGGCGCTGAACGTGCGTGACCCCGAGGACGTGGCCACCTACCGAGAGGCGTTCGCCCGGCTACGGGCGGTGGCCACATCCGGCGCTGAGGTCCGGGCATTGCTCGAGCGCATCGCCGCTGACCTCCGGCCAGCTTCGGCCTGATCGCCCGTGTCTCAAGCCGTGGCGCGCTTGCTCAGCTCGCGGTCCTTGAACCACGGCCGCAGGTGCAGACGCACCGGCGGCTTGTTGCTGTAGAGCAGGACGGCGTCGCCCTTGGGAAGCTGCCGGAGCAGCTCGACCGGGGCCAGCTCGCGCAGCTCGGTGGCGTCGGTGGTGCTGACGCCACCTGCTCGGCCTCCGCGGGAGACGGATTGCCGGGAGTACTCCGCCTGGCCGATGAGCCGGGACATGTACTCGAGCGTGGCCGGGTCGCTCAGGCCGGGCAGCAGCAGCTTGGCGCGGTGGCCGTTGACGACGCTGTCGGCCAGAGCGCTGTAGAGGGCCCGGATCTGCGCCATGTCGTGCCAAATGGAGACGAGCTGGATGTTGGCGGCCGACACGGTGTTGGCGAGCTTGGCGAGGTTGCGCAGCGGTGCGATGTGGGCCGCTTCGTCCAACAGCACCAGGAAGGGGTAGGGGAGCTGTCCGTCCGGCCATGTGGCCGCCTGCTCGACCGCGACTCTCAGGACATCCTGCATCAATGCTTCGAAAAGGGGACGCAGTCGCTCTTGTTCGTGCTCGGGCGCGTACAGGTAGAGCGTGTTGTCGCCCTCGAGCAGCCGCGCCGGGTCAATGCGCGAGCTCTCGGCGCTTCTGGCGACGGCCGGGTCGTTGTAGACGTCGAGGATGACCTCGGCGGTGCCCACCACGTTGCCCTTGAAGCGTTCCTCGCGGCGACGGTGCGCCTCGAAGGCCTCGCACGCCGCTTCGTTGCCGATCTCCTCGAGGATGCGCCCCGGCTCCTTCTCCTCGCCGAGGTTGATCCAGCTGAGAACCTGGCGCATGGGACGGCCGTCGTTGGCGGCCGCGAACAAGAGCGGACCGACGAATTTGCTACCAAGCACCTCAAAGAACTCAGATACGGCATCGCGCTGCTGGGAACGCGCTCCAGCGGCAGTCAGCCATTGGCCCATGGCGCGGGCGCCCTGCCAGTCCAAGCAGGAAGCTAGTGGACTCCAAGTGTCGCCTAGCCTCGATTCTCGGTGCCGTAATTGAGTTGAGGCTGGGCTGGCTGGCTCGGCTGGTCTGGTGGCGTAGCGGGCTGTGTCCGGTCGGTGCGTGTGGTGATGGCAGGTGGGGTGTCTGGGTCAGCGTGGC
>JBIOYL010000421.1:0-10964 GCA_044870185.1 Actinomycetes bacterium
GATCCACCCGGCTCGCGGCTGAACAGGAATGCATCGGCCCGCAGCGTGCTTCCCAGCTCGTCGGCCGTTCGCTGCATCTGCGCCAGGTGGGCCCGGAGCAGCTCCACCGTCCGGGCGTCCAGGGCGAGGCGGCGCTTGCTGCGAGTCTTGGTCGCCTTCTCGATGAGGGGCTCGCCGGGCACGTAGACCACGCCACGCTCGAGCAAGACCTCGCCGCGTTCCAGGTCGATGGCCCGCCAGCGCAGCCCACAGAGCTCCCCGCGGCGAGCGCCCAGCACGACCGCCAGGCGCAGGAACAGGCCGAAGCGCAGCTCGCGCTCCAGCGCCACGGCCAGCAGCCTGCTCACCTGCGCTACGGGCGGCGGCGTCACCTCGCTGCTCGGCAGGGAGGGGGGCGTGGCCAGCCGCGCGGGGTTGTGGCTGATCCATCCCCAGGCGACCGCCTGCTTGAGCGCACCGGACAGCACCGTATGCACACTGCGGACCTGGCTGGTGGACAGGGGCTTGCCATCGCCGCGGCCGCGCTTGCGCAGCTCGGCGTAGAAGCGGTCGAGGGTCTCCGCGTCCAGCCGACGCACGGGCAGGTTCCCGAGCGCGGGGACGATGCGCCGGTTGATCTGGAGGCGGTAGTCCTCCAGCGTGGTGGGGGAGATCTCCTTGACGCCCTGGCGCCACTCCAGCCAGCGCTCCAGCAGGTCGGCCACGGTGCGCGCCGCGGTGGCCCGATGCCGACCCTCGGCCACCTTCGCCTTCAACTGCGCCTCAAGGCGCTCGGCCTCACGCTTGGTGGTGGCGCGGCCGTACTCGCGGCGCTCTTGTCCGGTGAGCGGGTCACGGCCGGCGTAGACCTTGACCTGCCAGTAGTGTCCGCGGTTGCGGATCATGTGCTTGTCCTCTTGGACATCCAGGATAAGTAGAACGGTGCCAGAGTCGGTGCCAGAGAGGCAAGCAAGTCAAGCAGCGTCACTTGAATCGAGCAGCATCAGACCTGCTCAGCGGAGGCGGACGGGAATCGAACCCGCCAGGCCGGGGTCGCCGGCCTCACCGGTTTTGAAGACCGGGGCAGCCACCAGGCCACGGACGCCTCCAACCAAGGATTGTAGCCACAGCGGTCGATCGTTGATCGCGTTGGACAGCAGGTGGTCGCGGTCAGGCCCCGTAAGGGCACCGACTGGCCCGAGCGTCATGTCCCGGAGACGTTGACGGCGACCTTGCCAGGGCCTCCGGGCGGGCGGTGAAGGCGGTGCGCTCGTGGCCGCCTGGCCGCTCACGCCGATGGCTGGCGCAGCGCCGTCGCGGTGACCGGGGTGTCCCAGTCGAGATGATGCTGGTGCATCCATGCCATGGACTTCTCGGTGACCAGCAGCTTGAACACGACCGGCAGCAGCAGGTCGCGCACCACCCGGCCGACCGGCCCGGGGGTCTTGGCGCTGCTGCTGCGCGCCCCCTGGGCGACGATGCGTTCCACCCGGCGGCGGCGGAGCCGCTCGTAGGCGGCCAGCGCCTGGGGGAGGTCGTGCAGGTCGCGCAGGCACTTGGCCAGCACCACGGCGTCCTCGGCGGCCATGGAGGCGCCCTGCCCTGAGCTTGGCGAGGGGGCGTGCGCCGCGTCGCCGATGATGACCATCGGGCCCTTGTGCCAGGTCGGCACCCGTGGCAGGTCGTGGGTGTTGTCGGCGGCCAGCTCGAGGGTGCCGTCGGCGATGAGCTGCGTCACCGGGCCGTGGTCGTCGGCGAACCAGTCGATGAGCTGCCGCTGCCACTGCCCGGTGGTGGTGGCGGCACGCTCGTCGCTGCCGACCTTGGGGCGGGGCAGGTTGGCGAACCAGACGGTCCCGCCGGCAGGGTCGAGCACGTAGCCGAAGAAGGCGCGCTTGCCGAAGATCATGTACCACGTGCCGGGCTCGGCACCGGCGGCCGCCGCGTGGGTGTAGCCGCCGAAGTTGACCAGGCCGACGTAGCGGCCCTCGGGGGCGGCGGGATCGATGATCCGGCGGGTGGCCGAGTGGACGCCGTCGGCGCCGACCAGCAGGTCCCCGGTCGCGGTGGTGCCGTCGGCGAAGCGGGCGACCATACCGCCGTCCGGGGTCGCCGCGGCGTCGACCAGCCGCTTGCCGAACTGGACGGGGATGCCGCGGCCGGCTGCCTCGGCGTGCAGCGCCCGGTACAGCCGCGTGCGCTTGATGGTGTGGCTGGTGGTCCCGTCCGCCAGCGTCCCGCCGTTGGAGACGGCGCCAAGCCGCCTGCCCGAGCTGGCAAGCAGCACGTTGGTGGGGGTGGGAAAGCCGGCGTGAAGCACCGGGGCGTCGGCGCCGATCGCGCGCAGCGCGTCCAGGCCGTTGGTCGCCACGGTGAGGTAGGAGCCGACCTCGGCGTCTGCGGTGGTCTGGGCGTGCGCCTCGTAGACGACCGCGTCGATGCCGGCGCGCTGCAGCGCCATTGCGGTCACCGGACCGGCGATGCCGCCGCCGATGACCAGGACGGTACGGATGCGGGTCATGACTGCCACCTTTGGCTGTCGTGGGAGTCGGTGCCGGCGGGCTCGCCGTGGAGCTCGGCCCACGGCCCGCCCCAGCCGGACTTGGGGTCGGTGATCTGTTGGATGAAGCGCTCGACGAACGCCGACTCGGCGTCCAGCAGCGCGAGCCGGTAGTCCTCCTCGACCAGGAACAGCGGATGCACGCCTTGGGCCAGCGTTTGGTCGATCAGGCCGCGGATCTCGGCGCGCTGGCTGGCCAGCCGGCCAAGCCGCCTGCCCAGCAGCTCGACGACCTCGTCCGGTCGCAGCGTGGCGATCAGCGACAGCGCGGCCACGAACTGCGGGTACTCGTGCTGGGGCACCTCCACCAGCTCCCGCAGCCAGTCGCGCAGCTCCTGCCGTCCGGCGTCGGTGAGCGCGTACACGGTGCGTTCCGGGCGCTGGCCGGCGCGCGTGGTCTCCTGCACCACGATGAAGCCCGCCTTGGCCAGCTGCCCGATCACCATGTACAGCGAGCCCTGGTTGAACTTGATGCTGCGCGCGTCGCCGTGCTCGCGCAGCGTCCGACCCAGCTCGTAGGGGTGCATGGGGCGTTGGGTCAGATAGGCCAGCACGGCCAACGCCAACAGGTTGCCGACCTTGCGCTGCTTGGCCACCGGTCCTCCGTCGCCACGCTATTAGTCAGTAGCAAGTATCCAGCATCAACTACTTGATGTCAACTATCCAGCTGACACCTGTCCGGGTCCCGGCATGCGCCGATTCGAGCAGCGGGCACCGAACCCGCCGGTGGCCGGACCCAGGCCATGGCGGCGCTGCTCGACCGGCCACCCGCCGACGGCGATCCTGGCCACCGGCGACCTGCTCGCGATCGGCTCGATCGCCGCGTCCACGCCTCAGGGCCCACGGCCAGAGAAACGACACGAGTGCCCCGGCGGCGTACGCCGGATCGCGGGCTGCCGATCCGACCGCCGCCGGATTCAGGTCTTGGCCGCGCACGATGCGCATGGTACGACGCGGGGAGCAGCTGCCGACCCATCGTCGACCGCAAGGCCGAGGCGGCCTCGTCGGAGGAGCGTGCCGATGGAAACCAAGCTCTACCGGAAGGAGCTCGTCCGGCTTCAGATCGAGCTGGCCAAGATGCAGCTCTGGGTCCAGCACAGCGGCGCCAAGGTCGTGGTGATCTTCGAGGGTCGCGACGCGGCCGGCAAGGGTGGCACGATCAAGCGGATCACGGAGAACCTGAACCCGCGCGTGTGCCGGGTCGTCGCCCTGCCTGCCCCGACCGAGCGCGAGCGGACCCAGTGGTACTTCCAGCGCTACGCGGCCCATCTGCCGGCCGCCGGCGAGATCGTGCTGTTCGACCGGAGCTGGTACAACCGCGCCGGCGTCGAGCGCGTGATGGGGTTTTGCACCGAAGACGAATACCAGGAGTTCCTCCGCTCGTGCCCGGAGTTCGAGCGCATGCTCATCCGCTCGGACATTCGCCTGATCAAGTACTGGTTCTCGGTGAGCGAGGCCGAGCAGGAGCGGCGCTTCAAGTCACGCCTCGCCGACCCCACCCGGCGCTGGAAGCTCAGCCCGATGGACCTCAAGTCGCGCGAGCTCTGGGTCGAGTACTCCCGGGCGAAGGACGAGATGTTCGCGTACACCGACGTCAAGCAGAGCCCGTGGTACGTGGTCGAGTCCGACGACAAGCAGGCCGCCCGGCTCAACTGCATCCACCACCTGCTGAGCCTGATCCCCTACGAGGAGGTCCAGCAGGAGCATCTGAAGCTGCCGCCGCGGCCGAGCGCCAAGGGCTACATCCGGCCGCCGCTGTCCGACCAGACGCTGGTGCCGACGGTGTACAGCTGAGCGAGCGCCTTGGTGGGCGCCACGGACCCGCCCCAGCCTGCCCGGCCATCCAGGCAGCACCGATCACCCGAGCAGGCAGCGCAGCCGGACGCGGGGACCCGGCCGCCGGCGGGCCTGGCCGCCCCGCGACCCGGCCTCAGCGGTGCGGAGGTCAGCGAGCGCATCGCCCGCGGCCTGGTCAACGACGTCCCCGACGCGCCGACCCGCACGGTCGGCCAGATCCTGCGCGCCAACCTGGTCACGCCGTTCAACCTGCTGCTCGGGTCCCTGCTGGTCGTGATCCTGGTGGTCGGCCCGCTGCAGGACGCGCTGTTCGGCATCGTGCTGGTCACCAACGCGCTCATCGGCATCGTCCAGGAGCTGCGCGCCAAGCGGACCCTCGAGCGCCTCGCGCTCATCAGCGCCCCGCGAGGGCGCGTCTGGCGCGACGGCCGCCTGACCGAGGTCGACCTGCACGAGGTCGTGCAGGACGACGTGCTCGAGGTCGGCCCCGGCGACCAGATCGTGGTCGACGGCGAGGTGCTCGCGGTGGCCGGGGCGGAGCTGGACGAGTCGCTGCTCAGCGGTGAGGCGGAGCCGGTCGCCAAGGCACCCGGCGACGAGGTGCTGTCGGGCAGCTTCGTGGTCGCCGGCTCGGCCGTCTACCGGGCGACGAGGGTCGGCCGCCAGGCGTACGCGACCCGGCTCGCCGAGGAGGCGCGGCGCTTCACGCTGGTGCGGTCGGAGCTGCGGGCCGGCATCGACCGCATCATCAAGCTGGTCGCCTGGGTGCTCGTCCCAACCGCGGTGCTGCTGTTCACCAGCCAGCTCCTCAGCGCCCACGAGGGCATCGGCGGCGGTCTGCGGGGCGCGGTCGCGGGCACGGTCGCCATGGTGCCGGAGGGCCTGGTGCTGTTGACCGGCATCACCTTCGCGGTCAGCGTCGTCCGGCTCGGCCGCCGCAACGTGCTCGTCCAGGAGCTGCCGGCGGTCGAGACCCTCGCCAGGGTGGACGTCGTCTGCTTCGACAAGACCGGGACGCTGACATCGGGGGACCTGGCCCTCCAGCAGGTCATCCCCTTGCGGTCGGGGGCGGATGCAGGCACCGGCGGCGGCCGCTCCGGGTCGACCGCAGCCGGAGACGACGGTCCGGGGTCGGTGGGGCCGTCCGGGGTCGAGGCGGCGCTCGGGGCGCTGGCGGCGGCCGACCCGAACCCGAACGCGACGCTGCGGGCCATCGCCGGCGCCTGCCCGGCCCCGTCCGGCTGGGAGCCCCACGCGTCGGTGCCGTTCTCCTCCCAGCGCAAGTGGAGCGCGGCCTCCTTCGCCGAGCACGGCACCTGGGTGCTCGGCGCCCCGGAGGTCATGCTCGGCGGGGCCGCGAGCGGCGATGGCGTCCTGCGCCGCAGCGAGGCGCTCGCCGTGCAGGGCCGGCGGGTCCTGCTGCTGGCGACGGCGCCTGGCCCGGTCGACGACGAGGCCCTGCCCCGAGAGCTTGCGCCGCGCGCGCTCGTGGTGCTCGGCGACCAGCTCCGCGCCGACGCCGCGCCGACCGTCGGCTGGTTCCTCGAGCAGGGGGTCGGCACCAAGGTCCTGTCGGGCGACCATCCGCGCACGGTCGCGGCCATCGCCGGGCAGGCCGGCATCCCTGGGGCCGACGACCCGGTCGACGCCCGCCTGCTGGCCACCGACCGGGCGCGCCTGGCCGAGACGCTCGAGCAGCGCTCGGTGTTCGGCCGGGTCGTCCCCGAGCAGAAGCGCACCATGGTCGACGCCCTCAAGGGCCGCGAGCACGTGGTGGCCATGACCGGCGACGGCGTCAACGACGTGCTCGCGCTCAAGGACGCCGACCTCGGCGTCGCCATGGGCAGCGGCAGCGCGGCGTCCCGGGCGGTCGCCCAGCTCGTGCTGCTCGACGGCCGCTTCGCCACCCTGCCCGCCGTGGTCGCCGAGGGCCGCCGCGTGATCGCCAACATCGAGCGGGTGGCCAAGCTGTTCGTCACCAAGACCGTGTACGCGACCGTGCTGGCGATCGCGGTCGGGCTGCTCGGGGTGCCGTTCCCGTTCCTGCCACGCCACCTGGCGCTGATCTCCAGCCTCACCATCGGGATCCCGGGCTTCTTCCTCGCGCTCGAGCCGAACGAGCGGCGGGCCCGGCCGGGCTTCGTGCCGCGGGTGCTGCGCTTCGCGGTGCCGGTCGGCCTCACCGCCGCGCTGGCGACCTTCGCCGCCTACCGCATCGCCCACGGCGTGGTCGGCGTGAGCCTCGACCAGGCCCGCACCACCGCGACCCTCACGCTCGCCGGCATCGGGCTCGTGGCGCTGCGCCTGGTGATGGAGCCGATGAACGCGCTTCGCCGCGCGGTCCTGGGTGGGATGGTGGCCGCCTTCGTGGTCGTGCTCGCCGTCCCCTGGCTGCGGGCGTTCTTCGCCCTCGCGCTGCCGCCGCTGGGCGTGGCCGTCGGCGCCGGCGTGCTGGTCGTGGTCGTCGGCGCCGCGATGGTGGTGGTCTCCCGGCTGCTGCGCGCCTGACCGGCGTCGGCCGCACCGGCCGCGAGGGCCGAGCAGCAGGCGCCGGTCGCCGCCGGGCGCGGCCGACGGTCGGACCGACGGTCAGGAGGTGCCGGCCGGCGGCTCCCCGTCGGGCGCCTCCGGCCGGGCGTCCAGCGCCTCGGGTGGGACGCCGCGCGCCCCCGGCGGGGCGTCGAGCGTCTCGGGTGGGACACCGCGCGCCCCCGGCGGGGCGTCGAGCCCGGCGGGTGCCTGGCCCGCGTCGAGCCCGGGGGCGGCCGGGGCGGCCGCCGCCGGCAGGCCGAGGCTCTCACGGATGGACTCGAGCCGGGCGGCGCCCTCGACGTCGAGCGACGCCTTCTCGATCTCGAGCATCCTCGCCTCGACCGAGCCGGCCGACAGCTCGGCCAGGCCGAGCGCCCGCGCGTAGCGGGCCTCGATCTTGTCGCGCACCTCGTCCAGGCTCGGCGTGTCGCCCTTGGGCGCCAGCTCCCCCAGCGAGGACATGGCCTGGTTCATGCGCTCCTGCATCTTGGCCTGGTCGAGCTGGGACAGCAGCCGGGTCCGCTCGGCCAGCTTGCGCTGCAGGGCCATGGCGTTGGTCTCGACCGCCGCCCGCGCCTGGGCGGACACCTGGGCGGCCCGCTCGTGCATCGTGTGCAGGTCGCGCATGGCCGCCTCGGCCGAGACCAGCCTGGTGGCGAACGCCCGGGCCGAGTCCTCGTAGATCGCCGCCTTGGCCCCGTCGCCGCCCTGGCGGGCCTGCTGGGCGAGCAGCAGCGCCTGGCGGGCGTTGGCCTGCAGCTTCTCGGTCTCCTCGATCGAGCGGGTGAGCTTGAGCTCCAGCTCCCGCTCGTTGCCGATCACCGCCGCCGCCTGCTGGGTGAGCAGGGCGTGCTGCTGCTTGGCCTCCTCGATCGCCTGCTCGATCTGCACCTTCGGGTCGGCGCGCTCGTCGAGCTTGCCGGACAGCGCGGCGTTCAGATAGCGCCAGGCCCGGCGCAGCACGTTGGCCATCTACGGTTCCTCCTTCGATCGCTGATAGGCGCGCAGCGCCTGCCGCGTCACGTCCTCGGTCTCCGCCAGCCCCTGGCGGATGCCTTCCAGCTCGTCGGTGAGCGCCTCGATGGCGCCGGTCTCCCCGGTCGGGCCGCCGGTGGCCATGGCCGACAGCTCGACCACCCTGGCGACCAGGCTCTCCAGCCCGAGGGTGCCCGATTCCAGCCGCACGAGCACACCGGTCCGGGCCGCCTGGAGCCGGTCGTGGATCTGGCGCTGGACTTCGATGGAGGCGAGCGAGCGGTCCAGCTCGGCGGCGATCTCGCCGGTCGCGGCCGCCCGCTGGGCGGCGAGCCGGCGCTCCTCGGCGTCCAGCGTCTGCGGGTCGATGCGCTCCAGCGCCCGCCCGGCCGCGGTCGCCTGGCCGGCCAGCCGGGCCAGCGTGGCCATCGTGTCGTCGACCTGCGGGCGCATCAGCGCCACCCGCTCGGCCAGCGGGCCGGCCGTCATCCCCCCGGCCAGGTCGCCGAACGAGTCGGCGGCGCGCTTGGCCCTGGCCAGCCAGCGGCCCTCCGCCGCCCGCGCGTCGACCGGCAGCGGCCGTCCGCCGGCGACCGCCGGGGCGGCGGGGGCGGCATGGCGGTGTTCCAGCGCCGACACCGCGGCCTTGGTGAGCCAGACCGCCACGCCGACCAGCGGGGCGACGATGGCCGTCTCGGGCAGGTGCAGCGCCCAGGCCGCGCCGCCGGCGGTCGCGCCGAGCAGCAGCCCCCACGGCTCGGCCAGCTCGTCTCTCAGCGCCATCAGAAGTTCGACACCACGGCCGTGAACACCCGGTCGATGGAGGTCGGGTCGGAGGAGTCGTAGGCGGCGCCGTTGGTGGTCTGCGCGATCTGGCGCAGGACGCCCAGGTCGGCGTCGGCGCCGTAGGCGATGGTGAACATGCGCACCGACTCGTCGCCCTGCTCGGTGCGCAGGCGCCCGAGCAGCGTGCCGAGCTCGATGCCGGCCGGGTTCTCGTTCTTGCCGTCGGTGAGCAGCACCACCGCGTTGATGGTGCCCGGCGCGCCGTGGCGGCGGATGAAGTCGAAGCCGGCGCTGGCCGTGTCGTACAGCGGCGTGCCGGCCACCGGGACGAGCCCCCGGATGCGCTCGAGCAGCTCGGCCCGCCGGGGGCGCCCGCCGAGCCGCTCGCCGACCGGGCCGAGCGGGACGAGCTCCTGGTATTCCTTGTTGCCGGCGAGCTCGGTCGAGAAGATCCACAGCCCCACCCGGTCGGCGTTGTCGAACAGGGCCAGCGAGTTGGCGGCGGCCTGCTTGGCCAGGTCCAGCTTGGACTTCCCGGTGCCGGCGACCGTGTCGCCCATCGAGCCGGAGACGTCGATCAGCAGGAGCACGTTGGCCTTCTTGCGGACCGAGTTCCAGCTCGTCAGCACCCCGTTGAGGACGCTCGGCCCGGGTGGCGACAGGACGGTGGTCGGCTCGCGTGGGTCCAGCCCGTCCTGGACGGTGATCTTCGGCCCGGCCTGGCCGTTGAAGCTGCGGAAGGCGAACGCCTGGAAGGTCTGCTGGGCCGAGCCGGCCTGCAGGTAGCGCAGGAAGTCGGCGGCCGCCCGGCGCTTGGCGTCGCCGACCCAGGGGGCGTTGAGGACCACCCACGGGTGGTCGGACAGCAGCGTCCCCTCCTTGGGGTAGACGGCCACGAGCGGCACCTTCGGCTTGGGGTGGCGTCCGAGCGTGGCCGGGTCGCCGGTCGGGTTGCCCTGGTTGTAGTCCCACACCGACTTCTCCTCGACGGTGACCGCCGAGATGTAGGACAGCCCGGCGCCGGCGTCGTCGGCCCGCTGCAGGTTGGACAGGAAGGTGAGGGTCGTGTCGCCGTAGTGCACGACCGACTGCTCGACCCCGGCGACGAACGCGCGCACCGTCGGGTTGGCGAGGTCGTTGGCCGACAGGTCGGTGGAGCGGCCGGTGGCGGCGAAGTAGGTGCCGATCGTGGCGTTGAGACCGGAGGTCGAGTAGTTCGGGTTGGTCTTGCCCAGCTTGAAGCGCCCCCATTCGGGATGGCCGAACGCGCCCCAGCCGCTCGGGCTGCGCACCAGCTTGACGAGGTCGCTCCAGCCGAGCTTCCGGCCCGGCCAGCCGAGCGCCTGGGCCATGGGGCGGGGCATGGCGATGACCAGCGGGGAGGCGGCGATCCTGGGCAGGGTGCCCGCCGGCACCAGGTTGGGCTTGTCGGCCGCCTGGGTGCGCTGCTCGAGCAGCGTCACCCAGCCGGAGGAGGCGGGGGACCAGACGTCCGGGCGGTCGCCGTCGACCGCGGTGTCCCAGCCCCGGGCCAGCGCCGTCATGGCCGCCCCGGACGCCAAGGTGGCGACGTGGACGTCGACGCAGGCGCCGTCGACCTTGGGCCGGGCCGCCTCGTAGGCGGCCGCGAGCTGCTTGACGAGCTCGGCCTTCTCGGAGGAGGCGACCAGGGTGAAGGCGGTCCGGGGACCGCTGCACGGGCGGCCGGAGGCGGCCGCCGGGCCGGACCCGGACGTGGCCTTGCCGCCCGAGCGCTGGCTGAGCAGGCGCAGCCCGGCGATGAGCAGGACCGCGACGACCACGGCGACGAGGAAGGGGCGGATGCTCCGCCTCGGCTGTCCTACCACGGTCCTCCCTCTCGATCGGTCGGCTGCAACCGTAGTTGCGCGCCGATCCTTCGACAAGGATCGGCTATCCCGACCGGTTCTGCTGAGGGGCGCCTGGGTCAGCGGCGCCGGCGGCGCCCGGTGGCGTGCCGCCGGCGCCGCTGGGGGACGACCGCTGCCGGCGGGCCGGCTCCCGCTGCCGGCGGGCCGGTCCCAGGGGCGGACGGGCCGGTCCCCGGGGCGGACGGGCCGGCTTCGGGGTCGGTCAGCCGTTCGCGGATCGCCCGCAGGTCGTCGGTGAGGCGACCGCCCGCCCCGCCCCGGCCGGGCGGGGAGCCCACGGCGCCGACTGTGGCCTCGACGGCGCGTGCGGCCGCCTCGAGCCGATCGAGCGCCTGGCTGCGCAGCGCACGCAGCCGGGCGACGACCTCCCGCTCGGCCTGCACCGAGGTGAGCCACCTGACCAGGAGCCCGTCGACCTCCCCCTCGCCGCCGACCCGGCCGCGCCT
>JBIOYL010000422.1:0-2737 GCA_044870185.1 Actinomycetes bacterium
CAGCCGCTTGCCACGGTAGTTGGGGAAGATCAGCGGCTGGTGCTGCCAGCAGTAGCCGGTCTTGTTGTAGATCGACAGTCGGGTGTCGCAGTCGGGCTCCCGGCAGATCCGACCGACCCGCTCCACCCTGGAGGGCGGGGGGTCGTTGCCGGGGCGGTGCCCCTTCACACTCTCCGAGCGCATCGCGTCATCCACCATCCTTCCCACCGGCGACGATGGGACCGTCACGTACCCTGAAGGAACCGGCGCGGCGGGCGGGCGATTCCCGCCGGTTCCCCATGCGGCCGGTTCCTCCTGCGTAGGTGTACGCGATCTGGCATCAAGACGGTCTCAAAACGGCGGGGCTCGACCTTCGCGTGGCCGCCGCCTGCCCGTCGGCCCGGTCGAGGTCGGGGAGGGTCAGATGACCGGACCGGACGGCGGCCGGCGCAGGGTGGCTTCGAGCTTGACCCGCAGCGCCCGGACCGCGTCGGGCGACACCGGCTCGTCGGCGCACCGGCGCACGAGCTGCTTGAGACGCCGGTTGAAGCGGGCGGCCCGCCGGCACTGCTCGCAGACGGCCAGGTGCTCCTCGACCTGGGCGCAGGTGGGCGGATCGGTCTCCTGGTCGAGGTACAGCCAGACGTGGGCGAGCACCTCGTGGCACCCGCCTACTTCGGGCGAACCCATTGCTGTCCCTCCTCGAGCAGGCCACGTTCGGCGGCGTAGTCCCACAACCGCTTCTGGAGCTGCCGCCGTCCACGGTGCAGGCGCGACATGACCGTGCCGATGGAGGTGCCCATGATCTCGGCGATCTCCTTGTAGGAGAACCCCTCCACATCGGCCAGCAGGACGGCCATGCGGAACTGCTCCGGCAACGAGTCGATGGCCTCACGGACCTCGGCGTCCGGGATGCGGTCGAGCAGGATGTCCTCCGGGGTCTCTGCCCCGGCCGGATTTGCGCTGGCGATGCGCTGGTACAGCGAGAAGTCGTCCACGTCCTCGGTGGGCACCGACTGCGGCCCTCGCTGCTTTCGGCGGTAGGAGTTGATGTAGGCGTTGGTCAGGATGCGGTACAGCCACGCCTTGAGGTTGGTGCCCGGCTCGAACTGGTGGAAGGCGTTGTAGGCACGCAGGAACGTCTCCTGGACCAGGTCCTCGGCGTCGTTGGGGTCGCGGGTGAGGCGCAGGGCACCGGCGTAGATCTGGTCGAGCAGCGGGATGGCCGACTCGGTGAACCGGCGGCTCCGCTCCTCCGGGGTCTCGCCGGCCGGCGCCCGGCTGCCGCCCGCGGCCGGCTGCCCGGCACCGGGCCCGCTGGCTGGGGTGCCTGGCTGCAAGGACGGTCCTTCCACTCGGGGAATCCCGAGCGCCGGGAGCGGCGGCCAGGCGGCCACAGGGCGCCCGAGGTCGTACCTCCAGGCAGCATACCAGCGGCCCGGGGCGACGCTCGGCGAGCGCTCGGCGAGCAGGGCGGGCGGGCGAGCGGGCACGTGCAGGTCCTCCGGGTCGGCGGTCCGGCGTCCTGGTGGGCGATCCGGCATCTGCGTGGGTGGGTGCGGCGTCTGGGTCGGCGATCGGCGTCACCGGGTGCAACGGCGCTGCGGGCGCACGCATTCCCGCACGTGGCGACCGGCCCACGCTCGGCTCAGGCGGTCGGATCGGTGTGGATCTCGACCAGGTCGTAGCCGCTGGCGCCGCTCGGGTGGGGCGGCGCGACCTCGCCGGTCTGCACCTGCCCGCGCCCGTCGATCGCGCGCACCTGCAGGACGGCCCGGCCGGCCGCGCCGGGACGCCAGGGCAGGCGCCACTGCCGCCAGGCGGCCGGCGCCAGCTCGCGGCGCAGGATCGCCGCCGCCCAGGACCGGCCGCCGTCGACCGAGACCTCGACGCCCTCGATGCGGCGCGTCCCCGCCCAGGCAAGGCCGGCGATCACGCCCTCGCCCTTGACGACGTCGCCCGCGGCGGGGACGTCGATGCGGGAAGCCGTCTTGATCTCGGCGATGTTGTCCCAGCCGTCCGACCGCTGCCAGTAGCCCTGGTAGTCGTAGTCGACGACCTCGATTCGCTCGACCCATTTGACGTTCTTCATGCCGTAGATGCCAGGGGCGATGATGCGGGCGGGATAGCCGTGCGCCCGGGGCAGGGCCAGGCCGTTCATGCCGTAGGCGACGATCGTGCTGCGCTCGAGCGCCTTGGCCACCGGCAGGGAGTCGGAGTAGCCGCCCACGGCGTGGAACACGACCCGCACGGCGCCGGTGGTGATGCCGCCGGCCCTGGCCAGCACGTCGGCCAGCGGGACGCCGGTCCACTTGGCCGTGCTCACCAGGTCGCCGCCGACGAAGTTGGAGATGCACTGCAGCGTCACGTACTGCTCGACCGCCGGCATGGCGAGCAGGTCCGCATAGCCGAGCGAGGTTGGCGCGTCGACGTGCCCGTCGATGCGCAGCGTCCAGGACCTGGCGTCGATCGAGGGGTCGATGATCGACTCGTCGACGGTGTAGTGCAGGCGGTTCGGCGTGACCTCGCCAGTCAGGCCCTTGATGGCGGCAAAGGCCGCGTCGTCGGGGCCGGCGGGCGGCGGGGCGGCAGGCCGCAACGGCGCCGCCGCCGGCCTGGCCAGCGGGGTGCCGCCGTGGTCCCCGAGCCCGCCGAGCATCCTGCGGGCGCCGAACCCGACGGCAAGCAGCCCGGCCGCGCCGGCCAGGGCCCGCAGGAACTGCCGCCGGGTGCGCCCGAGCCCGCGGGCCGGCGTGGG
>JBIOYL010000423.1:0-5341 GCA_044870185.1 Actinomycetes bacterium
GACCGTGTGGCTGGCCGAGATCGACCGGGTGGTGCTGTTCTGCGCCGACCGGCCGTGGCCGGCACTGGTGGTCGGTCAGGACCGGGCCGAGGTGCTCCTGGCCGCCTCCCGGCTCGGCCTGCACTGAGCCGGCGGCGCGCCACAAGGACGCAGACGTGCTCGCCTGGCCGGACCGGCTCGCCGTCGAGCACGGAGCGGGGCGGGCCAGAGCGCACCCCTGGCCGGCGCCGGCTGCCGCACGGGCCGTGCATGTAGATTGCCGGCATGACGTCCCGGCAGCCGGTCATCGTGGTCGGGGCCGGCATCGCCGGTCTGGCCTGCGCCCGCGTGCTCGCCGACGGCGGCCGCGCCGTGGTCGTGCTCGAGCGGGGCCGTGGGGTCGGCGGGCGCATGGCGACCCGCCGGGTCGAGGGGCAGCCGGTCGACCTCGGCGCGCAGTACGTGACCGCGACCGACCCGGCGTTCGAGGCGCTGCTGCGCCGGCTGGCGGCCACCGGCCGGGCGGAGCCGTGGGCGACCCGGCTGCACCGCTTCGAGCGCGGCAGGGTGCGCGCCGGCGGGCCGGACGAGACCGGTCGGGTCCGCTGGGCCTTCCCGCAGGGGATGACCACGCTGCCCGAGGACCTGGCCGCCGGGCTGCAGGTGCGCCGTCAGGTGCGGGTGGCCGGGCTCGCGGTCGCCCGCCGGAGCTGGCTGGTGCGCACGCCGTCCGGCGGGCACGGGGCCGGCGCCGTGGTCCTCGCCCTGCCCGCCCCCGAGGCCGTCGAGCTGATCGAGGATGTGCCCGGGCTGGCCGGGGTGGCCAAGGCGGCCCGCGAGGTGCGCTACGACCCCTGCTGGGCGCTCGCCGCCGGCTACCCCGACGCGCCCCCGCCGACCTGGCGGGGCATGTTCGTGCGCGACGACCCGACGCTCGCCTGGCTCGCCCACGACTCGTCCAAGCGGCCCGACCCGCGGGTGACGGTGCTGGTCGCGCACGCCTCGGGCGCGTGGAGCCGCCGCCACGTCGACGCCGGAGCCGACGAGGTCACGCGGGCGCTGGTCGCCGCCGGCGCTCGTGTGGCCGGGCGCTGGGCGGCCGACCCGACCTGGACGGCCGTCCGGCACTGGCGGTTCGCGCAGCTCACCGCCGGCGTCGACGACCCCTGGCTGCTGGCGGGAGGCCACGCGCCGGTCGGGCTGTGCGGCGACTGGTGCGCCGGCCCGAAGGTCGAGGGGGCCTGGCGGTCCGGCCGCCGGCTCGGCGCCGCGCTGCTCGAGCGGCTCGCCTGAGGCCGGCGCGTGGCCTCGGCGACCGGCACGCTCCTGGCCCGCCCGGCCGGCGCGCTCCTGGCTCCCACGACCGGCGCGCTGCTGCCCCGGTTCGCGGCCGTCACAGTCGCGCTGCTGTTGCTCGCCGCCACGCTGGCCTTCGCGATCGTGCGGCCCCGCGGCCTGCCCGAGGCGGCGGCCGCGGTGCCGGCCGCCGCGCTCGCGGTCCTGACCGGCATCCTGCCCGCCCGCGCGGCGCTCGACGAGCTCCGCTCGCTGGCGCCGACCCTGGCGTTCCTGGCGGCGGTGCTCGTGCTCGCCGAGCTGTGCGAGCGGGAGGGCCTGTTCGAGGCGGCCGGCCACTGGATGGCCCGCGGCTCCCACAGCCGGCCGGTGCCGCTGCTGGCGCTGGTGTTCGTGGTCGGCTCGTCGGTCACGGCCGTGCTGAGCCTGGACGCCACCGTGGTCCTGCTCACCCCGGTCGTGTTCGCCACCGCCGCCCGCCTGGAGCTGCGGCCCAAGCCCCACGTCTACGCCTGCACGCACCTGGCCAACTCGGCCTCGCTGCTCCTGCCGGTCTCCAACCTGACCAACCTGCTCGCCTTCCGCGCCAGCGGCCTGTCGTTCCTGGCGTTCGGGGCGGTCATGGCGCTGCCGTGGCTGGCCGCCATCGGGGTCGAGTGGGTCGCCTTCCGCCGCTTCTTCGCCGCCGACCTGGTCGGCGTGGGCCGGGCGACCTTCGAGCCGCCGGCGGCCGGCGCGCCGCGCTACGCGCTGGTCGTGCTCGCGCTCACGCTGGTCGCGTTCGCCGTGAGCAGCCTGGTGCACCTCGACCCGGCCGTGGCGGCCGCCGGCGGCGCCGTCGCGCTGGCCGCCCCGGCCCTGGGCAGCCGACGGGTCCGCCCGCCCGAGCTGGTCCGGGCGGCCGCCCTGCCCTTCCTGGCGTTCGTCGCCGCGCTCGGGATCGTCGTGCGGGCGGTGTCCGACGCCGGCCTCGGGCGGCTCGTCGACCGGGTGCTGCCCCACGGCTCGTCGCTGGGCACGCTGCTGGTGGTGGCCCTGGTCGCGGCGGCGCTCGCCAACCTGGTCAACAACCTGCCCGCCATCCTGGTGCTGCTGCCCGCCACGGCGCCCGGCCGCCCGGGACCGGTGCTCGCCGCGCTCATCGGCGTCAACGTCGGCCCCAACCTGACCTACGTCGGATCGCTGGCAACCTTGCTGTGGCGTCGTACGCTGCGCGAGCGGGACGCCGACCCGGCGGCCGGCGAGTTCCTGCGCCTGGGCGCCCTGACCGTCCCGGCCGGGCTGCTGGCCGCCGTGCTCGCGCTCGCGGTCGCGCTCGAGGCGCTCGGGAGGTGAGGCAGGCATGCGGGTGCTGCTGTGGGTGGTCGAGGGCACCTGGCCGGGCGCCGTCGACGCGGCCGCGGAGCTGCTCGGCGGCCGGGACGCCGAGGTGACCCTGCTGCACGCCGCCCCCGGCGAGGTGACCGCGGCGGCAGAGGGCGCCGTGGCCGGGCTGCTCGGGCGGGGCCGGCGCGGGCGGGAGCCGGGCGAGCGCATGGCCGCCGCCGCTCAGGCGGCCGCCGGTGACCTGCTCGCGGCCGCCGCCGAGCGGCTGGGCCGTCCGGCCGAGCTGGTGGCCAGGACCGGACGGGTCGAACGCATCGTGGTCGAGGCCGCCGCCGGCGCCGACCTGCTGGTCGTCGCCCGCGACGGCGACCGCTCGCGGCTCGGGCCGAGAAGCCTCGGGCCGGCGACGCGCTTCGTCGTCGACCACGCACCGTGCCAGGTCGTGCTCGTCTGGCCGGAGGCCGTGCCCGGCCTGGAGTCCATGCCGCCTCCACCGCCCGGCCACGGGCCGCCGCCATCCGGCCACGGGCCGCCCCCGCCTCCACACGAACGGTGACCTGGGTAGACTTGCGGGAACCGACGGCGGGCACCGGCCGGTTGGACCGGCATCTGGCCAGCAGGCCAGCGCGGACGGCCTCCCGCCCATGACCGTGACAAGGACGTCGACGTGACCTCCTCCCCGTCCTGAACGACGAGGCTTCCGCGAAAGGGATCAGGTGAGCAGCCGCAAGGCCGACAGCAAGCCACGTGCGGGCGGGCGCCCGCAGGCCGGACCCGCCAAGCAGAGGTCGGCCAAGGCCGAAACCGCCAAGCCAGCCGCGCCGGCCAAAGGCGGACCCGCCAAGCCGCCAGGGTCGGCCAAGGGCGGACCCGCCAAGCCGGGCGGCTCCAAGCAGGCCGCGGCCCGGAAGGCGGCAGCCAGGCGACAGGCCGTCCGGCAGCGGGTGGTCGTCACCGTGTTCATCCTGCTCGTGGTCGGCGTCGTGGCCGGCGGGGTGTACCTGTTCCGCCACAACTCGAGCGGCGGCTCGCTCGCCAGCGTCCAGACCACGCCGCCGCCCTGGGACAGCGGGCAGGCGCAGCTCAGCGAGCGCCTGCAGGCCATCAAGCTGCCGGCGCTCGGCGCCGAGGGCACCGTGCTGCACACCCACCAGCACCTCGACGTGCTCGTGGACGGCAAGCCCGTGACCGTGCCGGCCGGCATCGGCATCGATGCCAACCGGACCTTCCTGTCGCCGCTGCACACCCACGACGACCGGGGGGTCATCCACGTCGAGTCCGACACCGTCAAGACCTACACGCTTGGGCAGTTCTTCGACGTGTGGGGCGTCCGGCTGACCGACAGGTGCATCGGCGGCCTGTGCGCGTCGGGGTCCAGCCAGCTCCGCTGGTGGGTGAACGGCCAGCGGCGGTCCGGCAGCCCACGAAAGCTGGCCCTTGCCGCCCATCAGGAGATCGTGATCGCCTTCGGTGACCCCGCCCTGGGGCCGTCCAAGGTGCCGTCGACCTACAAGTTCCAGCAGGGCGAGTAGTGTCTGCGGCGGGTCGCCCACGGCTGCGGCCGCCGTGGGACGGGGGCCGCCCCAACCGAACCAGTGCAAGGAGGAGCAGCATGACCATCGACGCCTCGCGGTTCGACCAGCTCGCCGGGGCCGTCGACGCGATGTCGAACGAGGAGCTGTTGAGCGCCGTCCAGGCGCAGGAGGGCGGGGTCGACCGCGTGCTCGACCAGGTCTTCCAGGGCATGGTGAACTCCTTCAACCCGGCCAAGGCGGGCAGCACCCAGGCCGTGGTGCAGTACGACATCGGCGTGCCCGACGGTACCCGCAGCTACACCATGCGGGTCGCCGACGGCCGCTGCGAGGTCGACCGGGGCCCGGCCGAGAGCCCCCGGGTGACGATCAGGCTCGGCTTCGGCGACTTCCTCCGCCTGGTCACCGGCAAGCTGAACGGCATGCAGGCGTTCATGGCCGGCAGGCTCAAGGTCGCCGGCGACCTGTTCTTCGCCCAGACCATGCAGGGCTGGTTCGACCGTCCGAGCGCCTGAGCCGGCCCGCCACCGGACGGGCCGACGCTGCACCGTCTGCCAAGGTGCGGTCGCCCGGGCGCCGGCGCCCGGGTCCAGGATGGGCCGGGCAGGCGTCAGCCGCGGGGCCTCAATCCGGCCAGCCCAGGTCGACCACTGCGGCGCGATGGTCAGACGCCGGGCTGGCGACGATGCGGGTCCGGCGGACCTGCATCGTGCGGCTGCCGCTGGCCAGAACGTGGTCGAGCTGAACGGCCGGGCGCCACACGCCAGGAGGGCGGTTGGGGTAGGTCCGGCCGCGCACGAGGGTGCGCCAGCGCGGCCAAGACGCCGCCCGCAGCACGGGCCGCCACATGTTGAGGTCCCCGACCAGCAGCCGTGGCGCGGGCCGGCCGGCCAGGTAGCGCAGCAGCGCCCGCAGCTGGGTCACGTTCGCCAACTGGACGTAGCTCAGGTGGGTGCCGGCGACGGTCAGCGGCCGGCCGCCAGCCACGATGCGGGCGACCTGGGCGACCCGGGGCTCGTCGCCGGCACCCCGCGGCAGCCGCACCGTCTCGATCGTCTCGATCGGCAGACGGGAGAGCAGCGCGATGCCATACGCGGGCGCCGCCGGACCCGCCCCGGCGGGCTCGGCCTCCGCGGGCTCGGCCTCCTGGGTGGCCGGGCCGGCGCGGGCGGGCCCGGCATCGCGCGAGGCAGGACCGGCGCTGGCGG
>JBIOYL010000424.1:0-7861 GCA_044870185.1 Actinomycetes bacterium
GGCGGCGGCGAGCGCGGCCGCGGCGAGCCCGGCCAGCGCCGCGCCGCGCCGTCGGGTGAGTTCGGCGGGCTCCCGGCCGTTGCGCAGGTCGACCGCCCAGAAGCCGAGCTCGGCGGCGAGCAGCATACCGGCCCCATACGGCGGTGCTGCGGCACCGAGGCCGCGGCCCGGGCCGGGCAGCACCAGCGCCAGCGCGAACGCGGCCAGCAGCGTCCCCGACGACCAGGCCAGCGGCCCGGCCACGCCGCGCACGACCCCGAGGAGCTGCAGGCCGGCCGCGGCCAGCCCGAGCCCGAGCAGCAGCGGCCGCCCGCCGCCGGCCACGGCCGGATAGGCGCCCAGGGCCAGCGCGGCCGCCACCGCCGCGCCGCCGATCCAGCCGGGGCCACCGCGCCAGCCGCGCCGGCCAGGGTCGCCGCACCGGCCGGCACCGCCGGCCCGACCGATCCAGCCGGGACCACCGGTCCAGCCAAGCCAGGCGGTCAGCCGCGCCCGCGAGCCGCCATGCGCCGGAATGTCCGCACCTCCTTGAGCACCGCCTCCAGCGGCCGGTCGGCCCGCCATTCGGCGACCGCGACCCCCAGCCGCCGGTAGGACGCCTGCACCTGCTCGCGCTGCAGCGACCACAGGCGCCAGGCCAGCTCCTGGTCCTCGCGCCGGCCCGGGCGGGTGAACGGGACCGGCGACAGCACCAGGATCGCGACCTCGAACCCGCGCGCCCGCAGGTCCAGCAGCGCCGCGATGCCGCGCTCGTCGAGCAGTGGGGTCAGGCCGAGCACCAGCCCGTTGGGCGGCAGCATGCGGGCCGGGATCGCGGCCAGGCTGCGGTCCGCCCAGGTCTCGGCGATCTGGCTGTCGATGAGCGTGTCGACGATCCGGTAGTCCTGGGTGCGGCCGCCGGCCGGGTGCAGCCACCTGACGACACCGCCGAACCCGATCAGGCCGACGCGGTCCTTGCTGGCGAGGTAGTGGGCGGCCAGCGACGCGGCCGCCCGCACGGTGAGATCCAGCGTGCCCGGCTGCCCGTCCGGGCCGCGCCGTCCGTCCGGGCCGCGCCCTCCGTCCGGGCCGGCGCGCTCGTCGCGGGCCTCGGCGAAGGTGTCCAGGAACAGCACGACGTCGGCGTTGCGCTCGGGATGGTGGTCGTTGACGTACAGCTCGCCGCGGCGGGCGCTGGCCCGCCAGTTGATGCGCCGTACCTGGTCGCCGGGGACGAGCGCGCGGATGTCGGCGAACTCCACCCCGTCGCCCGAGCGCCTGGCCACCTGCTCGCCGACCAGCCGCTGGGTGCGCAGCGGCCGGACCAGCGAGCGCAGCGGCTCCGGACGCGGGTAGACCTTGAGGGGCAGCTCGGCGTGCACGTCGCGCCGGTGCACCAGCAGCCCGAAGCGGTCGCCGGCGCGCACCCGCACCTGGCCGAGCAGGTAGCCGCCCCAGTGGGCGCAGGCGAGCCGCCACGGCACGCGCCGCTCCTCGCCGGCCGCCAGCGCCAGCACCGTCGGCAGCTCGCCCGGCGCCGCCCGCAGGCCGTCCGGCACCAGCGGCCGCAGCTCCACGCGGGCCAGGGCGGTGGCGGCCCGCAGCCGCACGGCCAGCTCGACCTGGTCGCCCTCGGTCGCCCGCGCCCGGTCGAGGGTCACCTCGACGGCCAGCTCGACCTCCTCGGCGGCGGCGAGCCCAAGCGCCAGGCACAGGGCGAACGGGGCGGCCAGCGCCGCCAGCTCCGGGCGGCGCAGCACCAGGGCGGCCAGCAGCGCGGCCGCCGCCAGCGCCGCGTACGCGCCCGTCTTGGGCGAGCGCCGCCGGGTCATGCGCGCACGCGGGCGTCGTCGGCGGCGGGGGCGGGTACGCTGCCGAGCAGCTCGCACACGACGTCGTCGGGGTTCACCCGCCGCACCCACAACTCCGGCCGCAGGCTCAGGCGGTGGGCCAGGGCGGGCACGGCCACGGCCTTGACGTCGTCGGGCAGCACGAAGTCCCGCCCGCCGAGCAGCGCCCTGGCGCGGGCCAGCTTGAGCAGCGCCAGGCTCGCCCGCGGGCTGGCGCCGACCTGGAGGTTGTGGTCGCGGCGGGTCGCCGCGACCAGGTCGACGATGTAGTAGCCGACGCTCGGGCTGACGTGGACCCGCTCCAGCGTGGCCTGCAGCCCAGCAGCCCGTCGGCGTCCACCACCACCGACAGGGCGAGGTCGTCGGTCTGGCGCTGGATGCGCGCCGCCAGGATGCCCCACTCGTCCTCCCGCGACGGGTAGCCGACCCGCACGCGCAGTAGGAAGCGGTCGAGCTGGGCCTCGGGCAGCGGGTAGGTGCCCTCGTACTCGATCGGGTTCTGGGTCGCGATCACCAGGAAGGGCCGCTGCAGGACCCGGGTGGCGCCCTCGACGGTCACCTGCCGCTCCTGCATCGCCTCCAGCAGCGCCGCCTGGGTCTTGGGCGGGGTGCGGTTGATCTCGTCGGCCAGCAGCAGGTTGGTGAAGATCGGCCCGGGCCGGAAGTCGAAGCTGGCCGTGCGCTGGTCATAGACCTCCGAGCCGGTGACGTCGGACGGCATCAGGTCGGGGGTGAACTGGATGCGCTTGAAGGCGAGGCGCATGACCTGGGCGAACGAGCGGGCGATGACGGTCTTGGCCAGGCCGGGGTAGTCCTCGATCAGGACGTGGCCGTCGGCCAGCAGGCCGAGCAGGACGAGCTCGAGCGCCGCGCGCTTGCCGAGCACGGCGCGTTCCACCTCGTCCAGGATCTGGTTGGCGCGGGCTCCCGCCTCGGCGACGCCCACCGGCGGGTCACATCCCTTCCAGGGTGTCGAGGATCGCGCGGAGCTGGCGCGTGCCGAACCCGCCGCCGTCGCGGGGGACCGGCCCGGGGGGCGTGGGCCCGAGCAGCTCCCAGACCTCCGCGCCGAGGACGGCCCGGGCGGCGGCCGGGTTGGCGTCCAGGTCGATGCCGTGCCGGGCGGCCAGCCGCTGCGCCGCGATCGTGCGCAGGCTGCGCCGCAGACGGTGGGCGTCGACCGGGTTGGTAAGGGCGAAGCGGACCTGCCGTTCGACCTGTGCGAGCTGGGGCAGACGCTGCTCGGGTCGGCGCCGTCTCATGCCGGCTCCCGCAGCATGCCCCTGACCGCGACCAGGGCGTCGATGGCCTGGCCGCGCATCTGCTCGGTGATGTCATGGGCGCTGAACCTGGCGAGCTGGAACAGCTCGGTCAGGCGGCGCACGGGTGCCGGCGCCAGCCGCAGCTGCGGCAGCACCCGCTCGACGTGCTCCAGCGGCGTCTCCGAGCGGTGCCGGCCGGCGCCGAGCGGGCGCAGGTCCCGTTCCATGGTGGCGTAGGCGGCGATCACGGCGCGGCGCGGGTCGGGCTCGCGCCGCAGGTCGTCGATGCTGGCGCCGAGCGCGGTGTCGACCAGCTCGGCGGCGGCCCCGCCGCCGAGCCCGCGCCGGGCTCGCCGGCGGGCGTGGCGGGCGAGCGCGAGGCCGGCGGCGGTGAGCAGCGCGACCCCGGCGACCCCGGCCAGCGTCCACAGCGTCGGCGCCAGCGGCGCCGGCCGGGCGGGCGGCCGCTGCTCGGGTGGCAGCCGGGTGGCCGGCGGCAGGCGGGTGGCCGGCGCCGTCGTGCCGGGCGTGGCGGGCGCGGGCAGGTGACCGAGCTGCCGGACGCCGGTGGCGACCAGGCTGAGCAGCAGGGCGGTGGCGAGCACGCCGGCCAGCTGCAGGTACCAGGGGACGCGGGCCGGCCGGTCCTCGCCCTGCCGGTCGTCGCCGGCCCGGGCGGATCTGGCCGGCGGCAGCACCAGGCGCAGCAGCACCAGGTCGACGAGGGCGCAGGCCACGACGAGCGCGGCCAGCGCCCTGGCGGCGGTCCCGCCGCCGGCCAGGGCGTCGAGCAGGTCGCGTCCGATGCGGGCGCCGCCGCCGGCCGCCACCAGACCGAGCAGCACGACCAGCCCGACCAGCAGCCCGGCCTGCGCCGGCCGCGACAGCGGCCGCAGCGGCCGGCCCGCTCCCCTGCCGTCCTCGCCCGTCGCCGCCTCCCGTGCCCGGGCCCTCCGCTCAGCCGGCGCCGAGGCGGCGGCGGGTGATCGCCTTGGCCGTCTCGACCCGGGCCTCGCCGAAGCGGCCCTCGGCGCGCAGCTCCTCGGCGCGCCGCTCGTAGGCGGCCGGGTCCTCCTGGCCGATCTCGTCGGCGAGCAGCGCATGCTCGGCCAGGATGTCGACCCGGGTGGTGCCCTCCTCGTCGGTGTCGGCGACGTGCAGGAAGCCGCCGTCGACGGCGGCGGCCACCCGCTCGCCGCCCGAGTCGATGAACACCGCGCCGACGTTCAGGGCGGCCAGCAGCGGGGCGTGGCCGGGGAGCAGGCCGATGTCGCCCTCGACGCCGCGGGCCACGACGAACTGCGCCGCCCCGGTCCACACCTCCCGTTCCGGGGTGACCAGGAACACGGCCAGGTCGGGCACGGCTAGCCCCCGCCCTCGAGCTGCTTGGCCTTCTCCTGCGCCTCCTCGATCCCACCGACGTTGAAGAACGCCTGCTCGGGCAGGTGGTCGTAGTCGCCGTCGGCGAGCGCCTTGAACGAGGCGATGGTCTCCTCCAGCGGCACGGTCTTGCCCTTGATGCCGGTGAACTGCTCGGCGACGTAGAACGGCTGGGACAGGAACCGCTGGATCTTGCGGGCCCGGTTGACGATTACCTTGTCGTCCTCGGACAGCTCGTCGACGCCGAGGATCGCGATGATCTCCTGGAGGTCCTTGTAGCGCTGCAGGATCTCCTGGACCTGGCGGGCCACCGTGTAGTGCTCGTCGCCGACGTAACGGGGGTCGAGGATGCGCGAGGTGGAGGCGAGCGGGTCGACGGCCGGGTAGATGCCGAGCTGGGAGATCTCCCGGGCCAGCACCGTGGTCGCGTCCAGGTGGGCGAAGGTGGTGTGCGGGGCCGGGTCGGTGATGTCGTCGGCGGGCACGTAGATCGCCTGCAGCGAGGTGATCGAGTGGCCACGGGTGGAGGTGATGCGCTCCTGCAGCTCGCCCATCTCGTCGGCCAGGGTGGGCTGGTAGCCGACCGCGCTCGGCATGCGGCCGAGCAGGGTGGACACCTCCGAGCCGGCCTGGACGAAGCGGAAGATGTTGTCGATGAACAGCAGCACGTCCTGGTTCATGTCGTCGCGGAAGTACTCGGCGACGGTGAGGGCGGCCAGCCCCACCCGCAGGCGCACGCCGGGTGGCTCGTCCATCTGGCCGAACACCAGCGCGGTCTTGTCGATGACGCCGGTCTCGCTCATCTCGCGGAACAGGTCGTTGCCCTCACGGGTGCGCTCGCCCACCCCGGCGAACACCGACACGCCGCTGTGATGCTCGGCAACCCGGTAGATCATCTCCTGGATGATCACGGTCTTGCCGACCCCGGCGCCGCCGAACATGCCGATCTTGCCGCCCTGCACGTAGGGCTCGAGCAGGTCGATGACCTTGATGCCGGTCTCGAACATCTCGGTCTTGGACTCGAGCTGGTCGTAGGCGGGCGGGTGGCGGTGGATCGGCCAGTAGGTGTCGCCCTTGAAGTCGGGGGCGTCCAGCGCCCGGCCCATCACGTTGAACACGTGCCCGAGGGTCTTGGGGCCGACCGGCATCGACATCGGCTGGCCGCTGTCGGTCACCGGGGCGCCGCGGACCAGCCCGTCGGTCGGCGACATGGCGATCGCCCGGACGGTGCCGTCGCCGATGTGCTGGGCGACCTCGCAGGTGATGATGGTGGTCTCGCCGTCCAGGGTGCGCTCGACGGTGAGGGCGTGGTTGATCTCGGGGATCTCGTCGGGGGCGAACTCGACGTCGACGACCGGGCCGATGACCCGGACCACGCGGCCCTGGCCGCCCGTCCGGTCCCCGGCCTCCCGTTCGGCTGCTGTGACTGCCATGGCTTGTAGCTCCCGCGTTACTGGAGGGCTTCCGCGCCTCCGACGATCTCCATGAGCTCCTGGGTGATCTGGGCCTGGCGGGCTTGGTTGTACTGGCGGGTGTAGACCTCGATCAGCTCCTCGGCGTTGTCGGTGGCCGCGCTCATCGCCTTGCGCCTGGCCGCGTGCTCGGAGGCGGCCGCCTCCAGCATGGCGGTGAACACGCGCGCGTCGATGTAGCGCGGCAGCAGGGCGTCCAGGACCGCCTGGGCGTCCGGCTCGAACAGGTACATCGGGATGGGCCGGCGCTCGTCGACCTGCTCGAACGCGAGTGGGATGAAGCGCCGCGCCACCGCCCGCTGGGTGATGGCCGACACGAAGCTCGTGTAGACGGCGTGGATCTCGTCGACCCGGTGGTCCAGGAACGCCGCCAGCATGGTGTCGGCGGCCCGCTTGGCGTCGTCGTAGGTGGGCGAGTCGGAAAAGCCGGTCCAGGCGTCCTCCAGCGGCCGCTGGCGGAAGCGGAAGTAGCCCAGGCCCTTGCGGCCGACCACGTACAGCTTGGGCTCCTTGCCTTCGGCGCGCAGCCGGGCGACGAGCTCCTCGGTGGTGCGCAGGACGTTGGCGTTGTACGGGCCGGCCAGGCCGCGGTCGGAGGTGACCACCAGCACGGCGGCCATGGTCGGGGTGGGCCGCTGCTCCAGCAGCGCGTGCGACAGCGCCGTCTCGGTGTTGGCGACGTTGGTGAGCGCCTCGGTGAGCTGGACGGTGTAGGGCCGTGACTGCTGCACCCGCTGCTGGGCGCGCACCACCCGGGACGCGGCGATCAGCTCGAACGCCCGGGTGATCTTCATGGTCGACTGCACCGAGCGGATGCGCCGGCGGACGACCCGCAGTTGCGCCGGCATCGCCTACGGGCCCCCGCTGGCGCCGCGGCCCACCGGGCCGGCCTCGGCTTCGATCTCCTCCGGGGTCTCACGCCGGTAGCGGGTGAGCGCCTCCTGCTCCTCCTCGCCGAGCGGCCGGGCCTTCGGCTCGTTGGGCGGCCCGTGCTCGTCCGAGCGGCGGAAGCCCGACGCGAACTGCTCGACCGCGTCCCGGAGCTGGTTCTCGACGTCGTCGGGCAGGGTGCCCTTGTCGCGGATGTGCTCGCCGATGCCGGGGTGGTGGTCGCGCAGGTAGTCGAGCAGCTCGCGCTCGAAGCGGCGCACGTCCTCCACCGGCAGCTGGTCCAGGTAGCCGTTGGCGCCGGCCCAGATCGACATGACCTGCTGCTCGACCGGCATGGGCGCATACTGCGGCTGCTTGAGCAGCTCGACCATGCGGGCGCCGCGTTCGAGCTGGGCCTTGGAGGCCTTGTCCAGGTCGGAGCTGAACAGCGCGAACGCCTCCAGCTCGCGGTACTGGGCCAGGTCCAGGCGCAGCCGTCCGGCGACCTGCTTCATGGCCTTGATCTGGGCGCTCCCGCCGACCCGGGAGACCGAGATGCCGACGTTGACGGCTGGACGAACACCCGAGTTGAACAGGTCGGGCTCCAGGTAGATCTGCCCGTCGGTGATCGAGATCACGTTGGTGGGGATGTAGGCCGAGACGTCGTTGCCCTTGGTCTCGATGATCGGCAGGCCGGTGAGCGAGCCGCCACCGAGGTCGTCGGACAGCTTGGCGCAGCGTTCCAGCAGCCGCGAGTGCAGGTAGAAGACGTCGCCGGGGTAGGCCTCGCGGCCGGCCGGGCGGCGCAGCAGCAGCGAGATCTGGCGGTAGGCCTCGGCCTGCTTGGACAGGTCGTCGAACACGACCAGCGCGTGCTCGCCCTGGTACATCCAGTGCTGGCCCATGGCCGAGCCGGCGTAGGGGGCGATGTACTTGAACGAGGCGGGCAGCGACGCCGGGGCGTTGATCACCACGGTGTAGTCGAGCGCGCCGGCCTCGTCCAGCGCCCGGACCAGCTCGCGGACGGTGGTGTCCTTCTGGCCGATGG
>JBIOYL010000425.1:0-2302 GCA_044870185.1 Actinomycetes bacterium
GTCCGTGTTGCCCAGCGGATCTTGGCGATGGCCGCCGCGATCTGGCACAACCACAAGACCGGCCAGCCGGTCCTGCGCTCCCTGATCGCCTACGACCACTGACACCCCTTGGAATTACTCGTCTAGATGTCCGACGGTGCTCATGGACGTCCAACGGGTGCTCAGGTGCAGAACGTGGCAGGCCCCGTCCGTGGACGACCCGCCCGGCCACCCCGCCACCGCCCCCGTCACTTTCCACGCCGACCCAGGCGCATCGCAGGGAGAGTCGAGCGAGGGGGAGGCGATGGAACAGCCCGAGGTAGGAGCGCAGGCGCACGGCGGATCCACCCGCAAGGCGCTCGCGCAGCGCCAGGCCTCGGGGGCCAGGCTGGTGCTGGCCGCAGCGGCGTTGTGGGGTCCGACCGGGACCGCCAGGGCGCTCGGCCCGCCTGGGGTCTCGCCGCTGGCGGTCGGCTCGGCGAGGATCCTCCTCGGCAGCCTCGCTTTGGTACTGCTCGCAAGGCTGGGCGGTGGGCTGCGCCGTGTGCCCGGACGCCCGGGTGCCGCGGTTGCGCTCGGCATGGCCAGCATGGCCGCCTATCAGCTCGCCTTCTTCTCCGCGGTCGCCGCGACGGGGGTCGCAGTCGGCACGGTCATCGCCATTGGCAGCGCCCCGATCCTCGCCGGACTGCTCGCCTGGACGGCTCGTGGGGAGCGCCCGGGTGGCGCTGGCTGGCCGCCACCCCGCTGGCCGTCACCGGCGGCATACCCCTTGCCCTGGCCGGCGAGGCGCTGCGCTTCCGCCTGCTCGGGGTCGCGCTGGCGCTCGGCGCCGGCGCCTCCTACGCTGCCTACGCGGTCGCGAGCAAGGCGCTGCTCGCCCGCCACCCGCCCCTCGACGTGATGGCGGTGCTGTTCAGCGGTGGCGCGCTCCTGCTGCTGCCGGTGTTCCTCGCCCACCCCTTCGGCTGGCTGGCAACCCCTCGCGGCGCCCTGGTCGTCTTGCACCTGGGCCTTGTCGCCACCGCCGCCGCCTACGCGCTCTTCGCACGCGGCCTCGCCCTCGTGCCCGTGGCCACCGCGGCCACCCTCTCCCTGGCCGAGCCGATGACTGCGACGCTGCTCGGCGTCGCGGTCCTCGGCGAACGGCTCACCCCCGCCGGCCTGGCCGGCGTCCTCCTGGTCCTTGTCGGCCTCGCACTGCTGACCGCCGACCGGCGGCCGACGGTCAGCGCGTGAGACCGACGAACCCGTCGAGACGGACTCGTCGAGACGAACTCATCGCGCAGACGACGCTGGCCCACGTCCAGTCGAGCCTCGGGAACGCCCATGCCCGGGTACGGGCATGCGTCCAGGACCGGCCGGGCGGGCGCGGCCGGCCAGATCAGCGGGCCGGGTCGGGCAGGCCGCGCAGCTCGAAGCGGCCGGCCGGATCAGCGGGCCGGATCGGGATACGTGACCGGCGTCCGGGCGCCGTGGACGGCGACGGCCAGCTCGGCGGTCAGCGCCCGCACGCCGTCCACGCCGTCCTGGCCGAGCCGGCGGACCAGGGCGGTGCCGACGATCACGCCGTCGGCGAAGCGGGCCACGGTACGGGCCTGGTCGGCGTCGGACACGCCGATGCCGGCGCAGACGGCCCGGCCGGTGTGGGCGCGGACCCGCTCGACCAGCTCGTCGATGCCGGCCGCCAGCGAGGCGCGCAGGCCGGTGACCCCGAGCGACGCCTGCGCGTACACGAAGCCGCGCCCGCTGGCCGCCACCGCCCGAAGGCGGGCGTCGGTCGAGGTGGGGGCGGCCAGGAACACCGGCGCGATGCCGGCCGCGGCGGCCGCGGCCAGCCACGCCCCGGCCTCCTCGGGGGGCAGGTCGGGCACGACCGCGCCGCAGGCGCCGGCCTCGGCCAGCCGGCGGGCGAAGCGCTCAGGCCCGCGGCGGGCGATGAGGTTGTAGTAGACGAGCAGGACGACCGGCACCTCGACCGCGGCGGTCAGCTCGGCGACCAGGGCGAACACGTCGTCCAGCCGAATGCCGACGTCCAGGGCGGCCTGCACGGCCCGCTGGATGACCGGCCCGTCGATGAGCGGGTCGGAGTAGGGCGGGCCGACCTCCAGCACGTCGGCGCCGGCCTCGGCCATCGCCCGGAAGGCGGCCAGGGAGGTGGCCCGGTCGGGGTAGCCGGCCACGCCGTAGGCGACCAGCGCCGCCCGGCCGGCCGCCCGCAGCCGGTCGAGCTGGGCCTCCAGCCGCCCGGCCGGCTCGACCTGCTCGGCCTGCTTGGTCGGAGCGCCCGCTGGATCGTCCGGGCGACCAGGGGCGGGGGGGG
>JBIOYL010000426.1:0-8573 GCA_044870185.1 Actinomycetes bacterium
CCGCGCAGGCTCTTGCCGTCGACGGCAACCGCCCGCCACCGGCCGGCTGCGGCTCTGGGACGGTCCCGGTTGGGGTCCCGGTCGGCCAGCCAGGCGCCGACAGCAGCGGCCAGGGCGTCGGCGTCCAAGCGGGCCAGGGTGCGGCGGATGGTGGCCTCGGCCGGGACAGCGAAGTGGTCGGGGGCGTCGCGGCGGGCGCCCAGCGCGGCCCGGACCGGCTGGGGCGCATCGGCGGCCCATTCGGCGATCGCGGCGATCGACCGGGCGCCGGCCAGCACCGCGGCGGCGGCCAGCCCCAAGATGGCGACCAGGGGGTGGCAGCGGCCGCGGGTGGCTCGCGGGTCGGGAACGGCGGCCAGGTAGGCCAGCAGGTGCGGGGCGTCGGCGTCCTGGAGCTTGAGGGGGTCGGTCTGGGTGAGGTGGGCCAGGTTGGGATCGGGGATGATGGGTCGGCAGGCACGGGCGTCCGTCCGGGTCATGAGGCTGTGGAACCGCGAGATCCTGGGCGTTCGTGCCCATGTTTCACTATCCGGCATCACGTCACGAACGAGACAGACTCCCAGAACGACGGAGCCCTGCGGGTGCAAGAGGGGGGCGGCCGGGCCTGCTCCCCCGCCCGTCGCCTGGTGGATCGCGTGCGTCTGTTGTCAACGACGGCTGAAGGCTGCACGGTTCGCAACGGTCGAAAACTGGACGGTCAGCCTGCGGCGTCCACCTCCTTGCGGCGGTCTTTGAGCCGGTAGGAGTCACCCTTGAGCGAGACGTCTCGACATGGTGGACTAGCCAGTCGACCATGGCCGCCAGCGCAACGGGGTCGCCGAAATCTCCGCCCAGGCGCTGAACGGCTTGTTGGAGCTGACGATCCTCGAGGCGCGCTCGTAGGGCGAGGACACCAGCGCGAAAACAGCGCCGCAGCCTCGGGCGCGAACGGGATGTAGCCGACCTCCTCGTCGCACACCAGCAGCGCGATCCTGCGCAGCCGCTCCAGCTCGGCATCCAGCCGCCCGGCGCCCTGCGCGGCGTCCAGCCGCTGGACCCAGTGGTGGCGGTGGCGAAGGCGACCCGGTGGCCGCGACGGGCCGCCTGCACCGCCAGGCGATCGACGGGTGGGTCTTGCCGGTGCCAGGTGGGCCTAGGTCCGAGAGCGGGGCGCCGGAGAAGGCCCAGCGGTCTCGCAAGCACCAGCCTCGCCAAGGGGGATCGTGTCCGGCCACGGGTAGTCCTGACCGATTGCGGCGAGTTCTCGCTTGGTGCTGGGGTCACAGAGGGCGCCGACCACGCCAGCCTCGAAGAAGGTCCGTGGCGAGATGCCGAATGAAGTGGCCAGCTCGTACTCGCGGGTGAGGTCGGTGTCGAACATCTCCGGGTCGTCGGTGGAGATCGAGCAGGCGATCCCATTCTCGACGAGTCGTGGCAGGGGATGCTGAGCTGCTGACCCGACGGCCCCGGTGCGCAGGTTGGAGACGGGGCAAACGTCCAGGACGATGCCACGATCCACCAGCTCCTGCATGAGGGCGGGATCCTCGACGGCCCGGATGCCGTGCCGGATGCGGACCGGGTCCAGCGTCCTGAGGGCACCCCAGATCGATGACGGCCCCACCACCTCGCCAGCGTGCGGGACGGACCCGAGGCCGGCCTCGCAGGCGGCGCGGAAGGCGGGCTCGAACGGCTCGGGCGGATACAGGGCCTCCTCGCCGCCCAAACCGACCCCGACGATTCCCCAATCGCGGTACTTGATGGCGTAGCGGACCATCCGCACGGCTTCCTCGACCGGGGCGCCGCGGGTGATGTCGGGCGTGAGGCGCACCTGCACGCCGTGGCGCTCTCTGGCCTGCTGGGCGCCGTCGCAGTAGCCGGTGAAGATCTCGTCCCAGTCGACGCCTCGCCAGGTGCGCTCGATCGGCGAGAAGATCCCCTCGATGTAGCAGGCGCCATGTCGGGAAGCCTCGCCGGCGTAGTCGACGACGAGCTGACGGAAGTCGTCCTCGTGACGCAGCGCGTTGGTGACCAGGATCCAGACGTCGATGAAGTGGTCGAAATCACGGAACTCGTACAGCTTCCGGAGGCCCGCCACGGTGTCCACCGGCAGTGGATAGTCGTTACGGCGGGCGATCTGCAGCAGCCGCTCCGGACGCAGCGTGGCCTCCAGATGGACATGCAGTTCGACCTTCGGGTACGGCACTGGCGCTCCTTCTTCTCAACGAGGTGTGAAGACAGTCTGTCCGGTGTCAAGCAGACCCGGTCGGTGAGGCAAGTCACCGCCGCGGCGGGTCGTTTCACCCTCCGGCTCTGCGCCTCGCAAGCTGCAGCGTCATGCCGTCGCTGGCCGTCTCCCAGCCGAGCTCGTTGGCGCGTGCCAGCAGTTCAGCCGACAGATGGGTGAGGATCACCCGGCGGGCCGCCAGCCGGCCGGCGTGCTGCTGCAGGGTCGCCACGTCCAGATGGAAGCGGATCTTGCGGCGGTGGGTGTAGCCCTCGGCGATCAGCAGGTCGGCCCCCTGGGCCACCTCCACCAGCGCCTCGGTCCACTCGGTGTCACCGGTGTAGGCAATGGTGTGGCCCTGCCAGGTGACCCGCAACGCCAACGCCGGCGCGCCCGAAGCGTGCACGACCGCATAGGGAACCACCACCAGCCCCGCAGGCTCGAGGTCGAACCGCAGCGGCTGGCGGTCGGTGAGCTCGTGGAAGTGCACCGGGAACCGTCGCCCGACCTGGGTGGAGCCGGGAAACAGCACCTCCATCGCCGCCTGCACCCGCTGACCCACCCCGGCTGGGCCGGCGACGTGCAACGGTCGGGTGCGGTGGGCGAACTGGCCGTCCAGGATCAGGAACGGGAGGCCACCGAAGTGGTCACCGTGCAGGTGCGACACCAGGACCAGCCCGATCTGGTTGGGATCCTGGCGCTGCTGTTTGAGGGCGACCAGCGACGAGGCGCCGCAGTCCAGCAGCACATCGCCGTTGTGGCCGGGGGCGTGCAGCAGGATGCAGGCCTGGAAGCGGCCACCGCTGCCGAAGGCGTCACCGGAGCCGACGAACCGCACCTGGACAGGGTGCTTGGTCACACCCTGACGCTACCGTGCGTGGACCCGCCGGGCGATGATGGTTTCTGGCTCTACGCCCACGAAACGTGGTGAGCGGCCTCGCAGCCTTGCGGTTGGGTGAGTCTGCCACCTGACGCCGCAGCGCAGCAGTAGCCGCTGGCGGTAGTTGGCGAAGTTCCGGAAGCCATGGGCGACCCGCTTGACCTTTTGATATGGAACGGCGCCGTCAAGTGGGGAGCCGCCGGTGAGCAGCTCCTGGTATTCCGCTGTTGTGCTGGCGGCCGGGAGGTGGCCGGGCCGAGGGGAGGCCAGGACCGCGTCGGAGCGGCGTGGATCGGCGGACCGCCACTCTGATGTTCGCGGGTCGGGACCGCAGGTCGGCTGTGCGCAGGCCGTAGCCCCAGACTTGATGCGTCGCGTCGTCTTCGGCGTGGCAGTAAGGTCGTGGGGATCTTGCCTGCGTCGGCGGTGCTCATCCAGCCGGCCGGCCAGTCGCTCGGGCAGGCCGACGGCAGCCGTTGGGACCAGCCGTGGCGGGCCCAAGTCGGCAGCGGTCTCGTCGGCCGACCCGTGGGTGTAGGAGTCTTGCATGCGGGTCCTCCTTCGCGAGCGACCTGGGCAAACGCCGGTCCGCACAGCGGTGACTGCAAGATTCATGGTAAGGATGTGCTCCGGCGACCACAGGCCGGCCAACGCCGCCCACCTGGACGCTTCCCGGGCTCGGCCAAAGCCGGCCCGGTAGCGAGCCCGTCGGGTGGTTGCCGATACTGGGGCCATGGTCGACCAGCCAGGCGGTCGTGGGCAACGCGACCCGAACGTGATTCGGCTCAGCCACCAATACGCCTCCTGCTCCTCGTGCCAGCTGATCCTGCCGCTGTATGACCACCCCGACGGTGTGCCAGGCGACCACGCTGGGGCAGACGACCGCGATACGCTGCCGCCGTCAGTGCAGGTGGCGCGCTGTGGGCTGTGCAAGCGCCCGCTGGACACCGCCACGCCATGGCCGTTGGACCTGAAGGTGCGCTGCCCCGACTGCGGCGCGCTGATCCGCGCACCCACCAAGGCGGCCGTCCTGGCCTGCCCAGGCTGCAACCGCTACTTCGCCAATCCCAGCAACTCGCCGGAGGTTCGCCAGCGGGTTCGGGCGATCGTGGCCGAGCAGGCCCGCATCGCCGAGCTGGTCAACGACCTCGGCCGGCGACTGGAGGAGGCCCTAGCCCAGGCCGAGCGGCAACGCGCTGCCCTGGCGCCGCTGCTGGAAGTCTGCGGCCAGGAACTGGCGGACGCGGGCGGCTGGTCTGGGGTCTGCCTGTTGCCGGCCGGCCATCCCGGCTCGCACGGCCTCCCCACCTGGTCGACGCCCCCCCGCCGCCACGAGCGGATCCGGGTTCCTGCGGCCTGGATCGACCCCGCTCGGCCGCGTCCACTGGTGTTTGCCGATGCCTTGACCATGGCTGTGGAGGGCCTTGACTCCTCTCGGGAGCGGCTGGTGGCCACGCTTCGCTATGGCTTGGACGGCGCCCCTGGCCGCACCTTCCGGCAGATCGGCCAGGCCCTCGGTCGCTCCCCAGCCCGAGCCCGCCAGTTGCTGTGGCACGCCGTAACCAGCATTGCGCTGGCCCCGCTGGGCCCGGATCCGACCTGGAGCCCCTATCGCCGGGCCTGCGCCATCGCCGTGCACCTGGCCACCGACGTGCTGGGCGATCCCACCGACCCACAGGCCCCGGCCCGTATCCGGGCCTTCGTCGATCGAGCCTTGCCACAGGTCCGGCCGCAGGTCAGCGCCCAGCTGCTGATCGAGCTGGCCGATCTTGTGGAGCTGGGGGTTGACCTGCGAGCTTGGGGCCGTGACCAGGCTCTCAGCCGGGCGGTGGCAGCCGTCCACCGGAGCCGCTAGGCGGTCTCCAGCCCAACTTGGCGTTGGGCAATACGGATGCAGCAGCTGGTTCAGCGCCGGGCTGTGCACCACTCCGACCGTGTGGGGGCTTTGTCGAGAGTCTCAAGGTCGTCGACCATGAGGCCGGCCAGGATCCGGCTGACGACCAGGCAGCCCAGGGTGGCCAGGTCGACGAGCACGAGCCGCCAGCGGGTCGCGTCAGCCGACGGGGTTCTCGGCCTGCCGGAACACGACCCGGAGTTCCTGGTCCGGGTAGGGCCGGACGACCTCGAAGCGGGCCACCCAGCCCGGGTACTCGGCCGCCGCGTGGGCCTCCAGGTCCGCCTTCCAACAGGCTTGTACGCTCGGTGACGCCGGCGACCTCCGCCCCGACCAGTTCGGCGTCATCGCGCCCGTCGGTGCCGTCCATCACCTCCACCGTGTTGCGGCATCCAGGCCGAAGATCACATCCGCTCCGCTGGCACGCCAAGCCGCTCGATCGCACACGGACAAGCAAGCTGCCGCGGCCGTCCAAGGCGTGGTGCCTGGACGCCGCGGCCAGCTCAGCCCTGTGTCGTCAGGGCGTAGGGTCGACGAAGGAGCCGCTGTAGTTGTCGAGGTTCCCGAAGGTGGGCGGGCAGTCGGTCAGCGGGGACGGCGCGGTGATCGGCGACCCGTCGATCAGGGACTGCCGGTAGGCGTCCACCGCGGGGCAGTCCGTCGCATCGCGCGCGTCCATCCAGATCACGGCCCCGTAGGCACGCGCGGCCGCGGCGTACTGGTAGTCGTAGATCAGCTCGCGGTTGAGCGTCCGGGTCGAGCCCCTGGCGTCGCCGACCGCCCCCCGGTGCAGCGTCGTGAAGCTGCCGACCGCACCGCCCGCCCCAACGTCGGCGTGGCGGGCGACCCCCTGCATCCGGCGCGGGTTGGCCGTGGTCGTCTGGAACGGGTCCAGGTAGCCGTTGTAGACCAGGTACAGGTCGCTGCCGTTGGGCGAGATCGCCACCGCCGGGTTGTCGGGCCGGTCGCCCGCCTCGGCGGCGTTGGCCGGGGTCGACCAGGTCAGGCCGTGGTCGGCCGAGGTCTGCACCAGCGCCTGCTCGTGGTTGAGCGCGCCGTCGGGCCAGGCGAGCACCATGGTGTCGGTAGCGTCGGCGCCGGTCGGCGCGCCGTTGGCGATGCCGAGGCTGGGGAAGCTGTCGGTGCGGGTCCCGGCGAACCCGTCGAAGACGATCCGGCCCGACACCGGGTCGAACACCCCGACGTCGTGCACGGTGGCGACCGCCCGGGGCTTTTCGAAGTTGTCGCCGCCGTCGAACGAGCGGGCCAGGTAAAACACGCTCTGGCGGGTGTGAATGTCGGCGCCTTCCCAGACGACGTAGACGACGCCGGCGCTGTCGGTCCGGACCGCGCAGCCCTGCCGCCCGCCGGTTTGGGCGTTGTTGGTGGCGGCGCTGAGCTGGCGCTGGCGCCAGGTGCTGCCACCGTCGGTGGAGGAGTCGACGATCAGGGGCTCGGGGAGGAAGTTGGCGCTGCGGAAGGCGACGTTGCAAAGGTAGACGTTGCCGAAGAAGCGGCTCGAGGACGCGTTGTCAGCCCAGATGTCGTCCTTGTCGGTCAGCAGCGCGGCGTTCTGGCGGCTCACGATCACCGGGTCCATCCAGGCGCTCTGGTCACCGGCGGCGGCGGCCTGCACGTTGTCGGTGCGCGACACCACGGCCGCCGAGGCGCCCGCGAAGCCGGGCGCGGTGCTGAGCGGGAACGCCAGGTTGCCGTAGTACAGCCGCGACCCGTTCGCCCACGAGAACCCGCCAGGGCCGGGCTTTGGCCCGAACGCCAGGGCCGGGTCGCCGTGGGAGGACATCCCATGCTCGACGTAGTTGGGCAGCGTATGGATCGGGCCGACGTGGGTGGTGCCGTTCTGCGCCGTCAGGCCGGTATAGGTCGGCTGGGTCCAGGTCCCGCCCTGGTCGAACGAGAAGTAGACCCCGGAGATGCCGATGTCGGGGGTGAGGTCGCAGCTGCTGCCCTTGCACGGCGCGTTGTCGACCAGGTCGTTGGCACCGGCGGCCAGCACCGCCGGGTGGTTGGCGTCCATGGCGAGCGCCGGCTCGTTGGAGCCGTTGGGCAGGTAGGGGGTGGCGGGGCTGCCTACTGTCACCTTGCTCTCGGGCGAGACCGCACCGGCGGGCGTGGGGACGGCAAGGGCTGCCGTCAAGGCGAGCAACGCCACAAGAATGGCGGAGCGACGGACCATCGTTGGCTTCCTCCCCTCGTGGAGACCGGGGCGGAGCATACCGTCCGCAAGCGGCAAAGCCCAAAGGTTCTTCTCAGCCCGGCCGCGACCGCCATCTCGGGAGATGGCCTGCTCGGCACCACGCGGCCACCCTGACTTGACTGCGACCGTTACGGAGCGTCGCCGCCTGCGAAGACGCAGGACGGCATGAACGGTGAGCCGTTGATGCGTGGTAAGGATGGGGCATACCATCGTTGACGAGGCGGTCGTTCAGACCGCCTAACTTCGCCCCTGACGGTCTGGGTCTAGCTGCGGAAACGCAGCTTTGCACAGCGGTGGGCCGGCCCTTACTCGCACGGAGGAAGTCAGGGGTTCAAATCCCCTCACCTCCACCCCCAACCTTGCAGGTCAGGGCGTTGCCGGCTTCGAGCGGGCGGCGCTCGCTGCAGCTTGCGGCCGCGCTGCGGCCGCAAGCGCAAGTCGCAGTCCAGCCGGGAAGGCTCTCAGCGACCAGGCGACTCGGCCCTGGCCTCATACGGTGACCACGGAGCGTAGTCGCCGCCGTCAATCTGAGCTAAAACGCCGGCTCGCTCCCTTTGAGCCTTCGTGGCGGGATCCGATGCCGAGTCCGACGTCTGCGGTAGGTGCACGGTTCTCGGCGGGCTCCAAGCAGCAATGGTGGAGGTGACGTGCCGCGCAGCCTGCCGCAGGAGGGCGAACCTCGCTGCGCACCGGCTCCCTACCGGCGGGAGATCCTCGCGCGCATCCGGCCTATCCTGGTCGGCCACGCGGTCGCCTGGCCACTGCCCAACCACTTCCCAGGACGACGGCCAGGTCCAAGCCGACGCCTCCGCTGGCCCAGCACGGCCTGCGCCAGCTTCGAGCGCAAGGCTCCGACTCGGGCAGACGAAGAGCCGGTCATGGACACGGCGGGCGACCACGCCGACCCCGGCCATCCCAGCCGTGCGGCTACCTGCCCCACCGCCGTGCTCCACGACCTCACTTCGGTCGGACACAGCGGACGCGGGAACGCACGGACACCGGACGCCCACACGGGACGCCGGACGCCGGAGACCTGGACGCTCAGACGCCCGCACCGGACACTGGACACCGGTCGCGTGGACAGGCACGCGTGGACACTGGACGCTGACACCGGACACTGAACACTGGACGCCGGACGCTGGCCGAGGACGCGGACAGGGCTGACGAGGTGTCAACGATGGCCGGCATCCCTACCTCCTGGGCCACCACGCCGCGCGACCGCGCGCTGGGACGCCCAACCGTGTTCCTGTGGACGGCGACTGCGGCGCTCGGTAGGCCATGCAGGCTCGGCGGTGAGGCCACCTGCCAGCGCGAGACGCCGACCGCAGTACTGGGCAGCTGCTCGGTCGCTCCATTGGCCGGCCGCGCCTCGGCGCAC
>JBIOYL010000427.1:0-14711 GCA_044870185.1 Actinomycetes bacterium
TGACCAGGAAGGGCAGCTCGAGCCAGAAGCGGCCCGCCCGGCGCGCCGCCCGACCCGCCCCGCCCGCCTGGCCCGCCGGGTGCGCCGGGCGGTGCCGGGCGTGACGCTCGGCGCGGGACGGCACGACCCGCGCCGCCTCGGCGCGTCCGGCGGCGTGCCGCCGCGCTCGCGATGGCACGACGCGTGCCGGCTCTGAGGGCAGAAGATCGTTCAGCGCTTCACATCCGGGTCGTCTCAAAGGGGGTGCGCCGACCGGTGGCCGCGTGCCCGGGATTCTACGACGACTCCGACCCGCCGGCAGGCGCGACCGGCCGGGACGTCCCGGCAGGTGGTCCGAGCGGCGCTTCGGTCGCCTGATCCGCCGCTCGTTGTCGCATGGAGATCTCGCCGTAGCTGGCCTGTGACCTTCTTGCGATGGGCTGGCGCCACCGGTCCCTCGGAGGTGATGGTGAAGCTGCGCAAACGCCGTGGTGTCCGTTTCGGTCATGCACTGTCCACGCTCGCCGGGCTTGTCAGCACGTTGGGCGCGACCAAGAAGTGGAACTGACGGCCACCGCATCCCTGGCTCGACAAGGCGGGGATGCGGTGGTCTGCTAACGCTACGTTCGGAATCTTCCGTCTCGCCTTGGGATGATGCGCGCTCCCGCTCGTGCAGCCCTCCTGCGTTGCTACACGACCTCGGTCGCGGTGGCGGGCGTCGCGCTGCTCGTGCTGCTGGCGGCCGGCGGTGGCGTGCGCACCCTCCGCCACGGCCCGGCCGCGGTCTGGCTCTTCGCCGCGATGGTGGTCATCGCGGAGCTGTTCCCCGTCCCGCTGTCCGACCGCGGCCAGGCGGAGGCCGTCACCATGTCGAACGCCTTCGCCTTCCCGCTCCTGCTCGGCTGGGACGCCGGCGCTGCCGCGCTCCCGCTGGCAGCCGGCTGCGCGATCGCCGACCTGGTGCGGCGGCGGCCGCTTTCGAGGGTGCTGTTCAACGTCGGGCAGTACAGCCTGTCGCTGGGCGCCGCCGCCGGCGTGTACGCGGTGGCCGGCGGCCGGCATCCGCCCACGCTCGCGCAGCTGCCCGCGTTCGTCGGCGCCGCGCTGGCGTTCCTGCTGCTCAACGATGCCCTCGTCGGCGTCGTCGCCGCCCCGGACCGGCCCGCCGGGCCCGTGGGCCGCCTGCGTTCCAGCGTCGGGTTCGAGCTGTGGACCTCGGCGATGCTGTTCGGCCTGGCGCCGATCGCGCTGGTCGTGGCCGAGCACGCGCTCGCCCTGGTCCCGCTGCTGCTGCTGCCGGTGGCCGCCGTCTACCTGGCCTCCAAGGCGGCCGTGCTGGCCAACGCACGCCGCATCCAGGCCGAGCAGGTCGCGGCGGCGGCCACCGAGCTGGCAGAGCAGGAGCGCCAGCTCGCCGAGGCCGCGCGGCTGGTCGTCCGACAGCTCCAGGAGAGCGAGCGGGTCAAGGACGAGCTGCTGGCCGTGGTCTCCCACGAGCTGCGCACGCCGCTCACCGGCATCCTCGGCAGCCTGGCCACCCTGCGCCATCACGGGCGCAACCTCGCACCCGACCAGCAGGAGGACCTGCTGGTCATGGCCGCCGGCGAAGGGGCGCGGCTCAAGAGCCTGATCGAGCAGCTCCTGCTCGCCTCGCGCTTCAACTCCGGCAGCGCCGACGAGCCGCCGCCGGCCCGCATCGACGCGGCCGAGCTCGTGTGCCGGGCCGGCCGCGCCGCGGCGTTCGGGCATCCCCGCCGGCACATCGACGTCCAGGTGTCGGGCGCCCTGCCCGTCCGGGCCGTCCCCGAGGTGCTGCTGCAGGTCGTCGCCAACCTGCTCGACAACGCGGTCAAGTACTCGGCCGGCGGGCCGATCCGGCTGCGGGCCGCCGCGCAGCAGCACCTGGTCGTGGTCGCGGTCGAAGACGACGGTCCCGGGGTGCCGGCGGACGAGCGGGAGCGCGTCTTCGAGCGCTTCACCCAGCTCGACCAGAGCGCCACCCGGCCCGCCGGCGGCGTCGGCCTCGGCCTCTACATCGCCCGCCAGCTCGCCCGCAGCCAGCGCGGCGACGTGGTCGCCGCCGAGCCGACCGGTGGCTGCGGCGCCCGCTTCGAGTTCCGCCTCCCGCTGGCGGAAGGCCACGACCAGGTCCAGGACCGGGCCGGGGTGACGGCCACGGTCGGGCGGGACACCAGCCCGCGGCACGCCGGCCAGCCGGCCGCCACGACGATGGCCCTGACCCGCCTGGCGGCCGGCCGCTAGCCGTTCGCCTTCTCGGCCACGGCGAGGGCTATGCTCGGTGGCGTGGAACGCATCCCGATCTGGAGCAAAGAGCAGCCCTTCGGGGCCGAGCTCGCCCGCGTGCGCTTCGACCGCGACCGGCTGAGCGCCCGCGGCGTGGCGCTGGGGGTCGAGCCGGGGCCCTACCGGCTCGACTACGAGCTGGAGACGGTCGCCGGGTTCGTGACCGCCCGCCTGTGGGCCCGCGCCGAGGGCGCCGGCTGGCACCGGTCGCTCGACCTGCGCCGGGCCGCCGACGGGACCTGGACGGCCGAGGCGGACGGGGCGGGCGCGCCCTTCCTCGGCGCGCCAGGTGGCGACCTGGGCGTCGTGTACGGGGCGATGGACTGCGACCTCGGCCTGTCGCCGCTCACGAACTCGATGCCGGTGCTCCGCCACGGCCTGCAGCATGCCGGCGGGCCGGTCGATTTCCTGATGGCCTGGGTGGCGGTGCCCGGCCTCACCGTGCATCCCTCTGCGCAGCGCTACGCCTTCGTCGGCCGCCAGGACGCCGCGAGCGTGGTCGCCTACCAGTCCGGCACCTTCGGGGCCGAGCTCATCTTCGACCCCGACGGGCTCGTGCTGCGCTACCCGGGCCTGGCGACCAAGATGGCCTGATGCGCCGATCCGGCAACGACGACCGCCCTCGGCCTCCCGGTTCGTCTCGGGGCGGCTCCAAGCGCTCCGGCCACGGCAAGGACCTGTCGCTGTACGGCCTGGAGGACTCCACGCGCGTCGAGCACGTGATGAGCAACATCGAGGGGTGAGCAACGCGATGGAATGTCGTCAGGTCCAGCAGGTCCGGCCGCGGACCGGAAGCCCGGCCCGCGGGCGCCCGCTGGTCGCCGCCTGCATCGGCCTGCTGCCCGCCTACGCGGCGATCGGCGTGCTCGCCCCGGTCCTTTTGGTCGTGCTCCGCTTGCTGCAGGGGCTGTCGGCCGGCGGGGAGTTCGGCGGCGCGACCACGTTCGTCACCGAGCACGCGCCGGCCGGCCGGCGCGGCTGGTACGGCTCGTGGCAGTGGGCGACCCTGGCGCTCGGCCTGGCCGCGGGCATCGGCGTCGCCGCCCTGCTGGCCGGGACGCTGCCGTGGGCCGCGTTCATGCAGTGGGGCTGGCGGCTGGCCTTCCTGGCGGCCGTGCCGCTCGGCCTGGTCGGCCTGGCGCTGGCCGCCGGCACCGCGCCCCTGTTCGGCCTCCTGTCCGACCTGGTCGGCCGCAAGCCGCTGCTGGTCGCCGGGGTGGGTGCCCTGCTCGTGCTGACCCTGCCGGCCTACCTGCTCGTCCGCCGGGCAGGGCCAGTCGGCCTCCCGCTCGCCTACGTCCTGATCGGACTGGCCATGAGCTGCCTGGTGCTGCCCGCCTTCCTGGCCGAGCTGTTCCCCACGCCGCTGCGCTCGACCGCCCTGGCGATCACCTTCGGGCTGGGCAGCGCCCTGTTGGGGGAACCGCGCCGCTGGTGGACACGCTGCTGGTCCAGCGTACCCACGATCCGCTGGCCCCCGCCTACTACGCCCTCGCGGTGACCCTGGCCGCCACCGCAGGCGCCCTGGCGGCCAGGGAGACCGCGTTCCGGCCACTTGACACGGAGGCCGCCGAGCGGCGATCGCCACGCGAACAGGGGGCGAGATGACCGACCCAGTGACGGCCGACCCGGCGCCGGCCGACCCGGCGCCGGCCGAGGAGACCGGTCCGATCCTGATCCGCACCAAGCTGCGGCCGCCGGCCATCCGGCACGGGCTGGTGCGGCGCGCCCGGCTGGACGCCCTGGTCGCGGCCGGCTTGCGCGCGCGGCTCTGCCTGGTCGACGCCCCGGCCGGCTTCGGCAAGACGACGCTGCTGGCACAGTGGTGCACGGCCGCGCCCGACCGTCACCGGGTGGCCTGGGTGTCGCTGGACGAAGCCGACAGCGACCCGGTGCGCTTCTGGGTCTATGTCGTCGAGGCGTTCCGCACGGTCGCACCGGGCGTCGGCGCGACCGCCCTCGCGGCGCTGCACACGCCCGGTCCGGCCCTCATGCAGGTGGTCGTGCCGCGGCTGCTCAACGAGCTGGCGGCGGCCGGCGGGGAGCTGGTCCTGGTGCTGGACGACTACCACCTGGTCACCAACCCGACCTGCCACGACAGCCTCGTCTTCTTCGTCGAGCACCTGCCGGCAGGCGTGCACGTGGTGCTGTCGACTCGTGCCGACCCGCCGCTGCCGCTCGGCCGGCTGCGGGCCAGAGGCGAGCTGGCCGAGCTCCGCGTCCCCGACCTGCGCTTCAGTGACGCCGAGGCCGCCGCGCTGCTGCACGACGCGATGGGCCTCCAGGTCGCCGCCGACCAGGTGCAGCGCCTGACCGAGCGCACCGAGGGCTGGGCCGCCGCGCTGTACCTGGCCGGCCTGTCACTGCGGGGCCGCGACGACGCGGACGCCTACATCGCGTCGTTCGCGGGCGGCCATCGCTACCTGGTCGACTTCCTTGGCGGCGAGGTGCTCGCCGCCCAGCCCGCCGAGGTCCAGACGTTCCTGCTGCGCACCTCGATCCTTCGGCACCTGTCGGGCCCGCTGTGCGACGCCGTGCTCGAGCGTGAGGGCTCCGCCGCGCTGCTGCGCCGGCTGGAGCATGCCAACCTGTTCCTGGTGGCGCTGGACGACCACGGCGAGTGGTATCGCTACCATCACCTGTTCGCCGAGCTGCTGCGCCTGGAGCTGGCCACCCGCGAGCCCGAGCTGGTCCCGGTGCTGCACCGCCGGGCCGCGGCCTGGCATGAGGCCGCCGGCGACATCGAGGCGGCCGTCCACCACGCGACCGCCGCCGGGGACCATCCCGGCGCCGGTGCGCTCATCGCCCGGCACTGGCTGGCCTATTCGCGGCGGGGTCGGCTGGCGACGGTGACCGGCTGGCTGGAGGCGCTGCCCGACCAGGCCATCGCCGCCGACCCGCCGCTGGCGCTGGCCGCCGCATGGGTGGCCGGCCTGCGCGGCGCGCCACGGGGGGAGATCGAGCGCTGGCTGGAGGCCGCCGAGCGTGCCGGTGGCGTCCACGAGGGCCCGTTGCCGGACGACCTTCCCTCGCTTGCCTCCGCCGTCGCCGTGGTGCGCGCCGTGTTCCCGTTCGACGACGTCGGGCGCGCGCTCGCGGCGGCCCGGCGGGCGGTCGAGCTGGCCGACGCGGAGCCGTCGCCGTCCCACTGGATGGGCATGGCCGTGCTCGGCCATAGCCTGTACCTGTCGGGACGGTCGGCCGAGGCGCGGCCCCAGCTCGAGCAGCTGGCACGGGACGTGCCGCCGGCCGCGCAGCCGTACGCGGTGATCAACGCGTTCGCGCTGCTGTCGCCGCTCGCCGGCGAGCAGGACGACGGCTCCGCGTCGGCCAGGCTCGCCCGCCGCGCGGTGGAGCTCGCCGAGGCGGCGGGGCTCGGCCACGTGCCGCTGTGCGGGCTCGCGTACCTGGCGCTCGGCCGGGCGCTGGCACGCGACGGCCACGTCGACGACGCCGAAGCGCAGCTCGAGCACGCGCTCGAGCTGCTCGCGAGCGAGAGCTTCCTCCTGGACTACGTGCAGGCGCTGCTGGCGCTCGCGCCCGTCCGCCTTGCCCGCGGGGACCCCGGCGGCGCCCGCAAGCTCCTCGAACAGGCGCACGCGCTGATCCAGGGATGCGCCGACCCCGGCATGCTGCCGTCGCTGCTCGAGGAGACCGAGCGTGCGCTCCGCCTGACGCCGGCGTCTCGTCAGCGGCGACCGGAGCCTGCCGCGCCGCTGACCGAGCGGGAGCTGGCGGTGCTGCGGTTGCTCCCCACGCGGCTGTCCCAACGGGAGATCGCCCGGGAGCTGTACGTCTCGGTCAACACCACCAGGACCCACATTCAGGGCATCTACCGCAAGCTCGGCGTCTCCTCTCGCCGGGATGCGGTCGCCCATGCCCGCGAGCTCGGCCTGGTCCCCGGTTCGGCGTAGCGTTGCGCCGTCTCCGGGTGACCCGCCATCGCTTTCATCCTTCTGGGGTGATGACCGCTCACCCTGTCAGGGGATGTGATGACGCCGACAGCAGCGGCCCGGCCGGCAGGACCGGCCATGGTGGGCCCACACGAGCGCAGAGGAGGCCATCCAGATGGCAGCGCCAATGTCAGAGTTCGGGTCGTCGTCGATGTCCATGCGCAGCGACACCGTCGCCACCGGCGGCTTGGCGACCGGCCTGGCCGTGTTCGCCGCGGTGATGATGATGATGGCCGGCGTGTTCCAGGCGTTCGCCGGCCTCGCCGCGATCATCAACGACAAGTTCTTCGTCGTCACCCACAACTACGCGTTCCAGGTCAACGTGACCGCCTGGGGCTGGATCCATCTGATCCTGGGCATCGTGGTGGCCGTGGCCGGCTATGCGGTGCTGTCGGGCCGGCTGTGGGCCCGGATCGTGGGAATCACCCTGGCGGGGCTGAGCATGATCGCCAACTTCCTGTTCATCCCGCACTACCCGATCTGGGCGCTGCTGATCATCGCCCTGGACGTGTTCGTGATCTGGGCACTGGCCACCTACAACCGAGAGGCCGCCGCAGCCTGACCCCACTCCCGCCTGACCCAAGGGCCTGCTGGCCACGCCAACTCGGCTCGCCCGCCAGCGGATTCCTCGCTTGGCCTTGTCGAGGCCGCATCACCGCCGACAAGGCCAAGCCTGCTGCGCGGGACCAACGCTTATCATGCTCACCGTTGGACCGACGGTCGCGCTCACCCTGGTGAACCTCGCGGATGGATGAAGACGCCTCATCCACCTGTGGCGGATCGTGCTCGTGACCGAGCACAGCCGATCGAGGGGAGCAGGCCGATGGGACCAACGACCTATCGGATCGTCGTCCGAGACGAGTTGAGTCAACGCTTCGCCGCGGCGTTCGAAGGCATGAGCCTGGAGTGCGAGGGTGGCCACACCGCCATCACCGGCGTGGTCGTCGACCAGTCACACCTCCGCGGCCTGCTCGACCGGATCAGCGACCTCGGCCTGGAGCTGGTCAGCGTCAACGCGACCAGTCCCGCTGGTAACGGCCGGCCGGCGCCCGGTTCCGACCGGCATGTCTGACGCGGCAGGCCAGGTGCAGCAGACCAGGGCGAGCTCGCCCGCGCGCCGGGCCGACGACCGGCACCCCGCCAAGACCGGCATGCCGCTGCTGGCCAGCAAGCTCGCCATCCCGGACATGCCGTCTGGGCTGGTGTCGAGGCCCCGCCTGTTCGCCCTGCTCGACACCGGGGTGCGGGGACGCGTGAGCCTGGTCACCGGGCCGGCGGGTGCAGGCAAGACCATGCTGCTCGGCTCCTGGCTGGCGTCGGACCGGCCCCCCTGGCCGGTCGCCTGGCTCACCCTGGATGCCGGCGACAACGACCCCACCCGCTTCTGGAGCTACGTGCTGGCGGCGCTGTGCCGGTCGGGTGCCGTGCCGGCCGACAGCGTGCTGCAGACCCTGAGTCCGGGGCCACAGGTGGACGAGGCGCTGCTGCCCCTGCTCGCGGGGGGCCTGGAAGCACTGCCGTCGCCGGTGGTGCTGGTGCTCGACGACGTCGACGAGCTCACCGACCAGACCGTCCTCGACGGCATCGAGTTCCTGGTGCGCCATGCTCCGCCGCAGCTGCGGCTGGTGCTGGCCGGCAGGACCGACCCGTTGTTGCCGCTGCAGCGGCTGCTGGTCAGCGGGGCGCTGACCCAACTGCGGGCGGCCGAGCTGGCGTTCACCGTCGCCGAGGTCGCCGAGCTGCTCGCCGACGACGACTACCGGCCGCAGCTGTCCGACCAGGACCTGGTGCTGCTGCAGGCCCGCACCGAGGGCTGGGCGACGGGGCTGCGCCTGGCGGCACTGTCCCTGCAGCGCCAGCCGGACCCGCACCGCTTCGTGGCCGAGCTGGCCGGCGACGACCGCAGCATCGCCGACTATCTCGTCACCGAGGTGCTCGAACGCCAGCCACCCGAGCTGCGGGCGTTCCTGCTGCGGACCTGTGTCGTCACCGCCGGTGAGCGCACGCTCGCCGGGCTGGAGCGGGTGGGCGCCTTCGTGGTGGCGCTGGGGTCACGGCGCGACTGGTACCGCTACCACGCGCTGTTCGTCGGCCTGCTGCGCTACGAGCTGCGCCGCCAGGCGCCGCACGAGGTCGGCATGCTGCACCGCCGGGCGGCGAGCTGGTATGCCACCCACGGACGGCCGGTGGACGCGATCGGGCAGGCGGTCGTCGTCGAGGACTGGCGCTTGGCGGCCGACCTCATCGCCGAGCACGGGCTGGGTCTGTCCATGCGTGGGCAAAGCGAGCTGTTCCGGAAGCTGCTCGGCCGGCTGCCCGCCGAGGCGGTGCGCAGCAACCCGGAGCTTGCGCTGCTGACCGCCGCCGAGCAGATCACCTCCCACCACGGCACCGAGGCGCAGGCCTGGCTGCAGCTGGCCCAGGAGCAGCAGCGCCTGCTGCCCGACGATCGCCGGCAGCAGTTCGCCCTGATCCTGGCGCTGTGCCGGCTGACGGGGGCGCGGCAGGCCGGCGACCTCGATGCGGTCCTGGCCGCCGGCCGTGAGCTGCTCGCCCTGCAGGGGCAGGCCGGCGCCGCCTCAGGCGAGACGGACGACGACGCGCTGGCGGTCACGCTGTCGTGTCTCGGCACCGCCGAGCTGTGGACCGGCGACCTGGCGGCCGCCGAGGCCCACCTGTGGGATGGCCACACCGCGGCCGTGCGGGCGGGTCTGGACCCGCCGCGGCTCAGCTGCCTGAGCCAGCTTGCCGTGCTACAGGCCATGCGGGGACGGCTCGGCCAGGCCGTCCAGCTCGGCCAGGCCGCCGTCGAGCTGGCCGCCGAGCGTGGCTGGTCGTCTGGCCGGGCGGCCGGCGCGCACCTCGCCCTTGGCTGGGTGCACTCCTGCCGGGACGACCTCCCGGCGGCCGGCCGGGCGCTCGACCAGGCGGCCGCGGCGTCCCAGGCCACCTGTGAGCGGCCGCTCGCCGTCGCCACCGGCATCATGCAGGCGCGGCTGCGGCACGCCCAGCGTGATCTGGCCGGATCGCTCGCCATGCTGGAGACCACCCGCGAGAACCTGGCCGGCTGGGAACCACCCTCCTTCCTGGCACGCTGGCTGGCGGCCACCGAGGCGGAGCTGCGCATCGCCGCCGGCGACACCGAGTCGGCCCGGGTTCTGGTGAAAGGCCTGCTGACCGACGCCGACGAGGACGGACGGCAGCCCGCCTGGGATGTGCAGCCCGTCGCCTGGGAAGCGGTCGCGCTGGCCCGCCTGCAGCTGGCAGAAGGCGACCCGGCCGGCGCCAGCAGGAGCCTGCTGCCGTTCCTGGACGGGGCCACCTCGGCCGGGGCCACCTCGGCTGGGGCCGCGCCCACGGGCGATCCCCGCACGCTGGTCGACGCCTGGCTGCTGGACGCGCTCGCCGGCGACGCCTTGGACGATGCCGACCGGGCCGCCAGCTCGCTCGGGCGCGCGCTCGACCTTGCCGAACGGGAAGGGTTGCGTCGGCCCCTGCTCGACGCGAGCGCGCCGGTCCGGGCGTTGCTCGCCCGCCACGGCGGCCAGGTCACGAGCGTGTGGCCGTTCCTGGACGAGCTGCTGCATGGTCCCGTCCGGCCGTTGCCGGCCGTGGCCGCCCCGATGCCGGTGCGGATCGAGCCGCTCAGCCGGCGTGAGCAGGTCGTGCTGCATTACCTGCCGAGCATGCTGACCTATCGCGAGATCGCTCCCGAGCTGTACATCTCGGTCAACACGCTGAAAAGCCATGTCCGCAGCATCCTGCGCAAGCTCGGGGTGGCCACCCGCCGGGACGCGGTCAGCCGGGCACGCCAGCTCAAGCTGCTCCGGTCGTAGCCGCCGAGCTGGCGACACATGCCCGATCGACGCCTGGGCACAGCGCACCAGCCACCTTCCGCTTTCGGCCGGCCGCCCGATGCCGGATACTGGCGACGTCATGCACACGCCTGCGCGGGAGGACCGCCATGCCCATCGCCACTCCTGAGCAGTACGCCGAGATGCTCGACCGGGCCAAGGCCGGCGGGTTCGCCTACCCGGGGGTCAACGTGACCTCGTCCGAGAGCCTCAACGCCGCGGTGCGCGGCTTCGCCGAGGCGTCCAGCGACGGCATCGTCCAGATCTCCACCGGCGGTGCGGCGTTCCTGTCCGGCCAGAAGGTCAAGGACATGGTCACCGGCGCCGTCGCGCTGGCCGAGTTCGCCCATGTGGTCGCGGCCCGCTACCCGGTGCGCATCGCCCTGCACACCGACCACTGCCCCAAGGACAAGCTGGACGGCTACATGCGCCCGCTGATCAGGCTGTCCCAGGAGCGGGTCGCCGCCGGCCGCGAGCCGCTGTTCCAGTCGCACATGTGGGACGGGTCGGCCGTGCCGCTGGAGGAGAACCTGCAGATCGCCGACGAGCTGCTGGCCGAGTGCGCCAAGGCCAAGGCGGTCATGGAGCTGGAGATCGGCGTGGTCGGCGGCGAGGAGGACGACGTCGTCGGTGAGATGAGCGAGAAGCTGTACTCGACGCCCGCCGACGCGCTGCGCACCGCCGAGACGCTCGGTGTGGGCGACCGGGGCCGCTACCTGCTGGCCGCCACGTTCGGCAACGTCCACGGCGTCTACCAGCCCGGTCACGTCAAGCTGCGCCCGGCGATCCTCGACGACATCCAGCGGACCGTGGGCGCCAAGGTGGGCAGGGACCGGCCGTTCGACCTGGTGTTCCACGGCGGTTCCGGGTCGCTGCTGGAGGAGATCCGCGAGGCGATCTCCTACGGCGTGGTGAAGATGAACATCGACACCGACACCCAGTACGCCCTCACCCGGGCGATCGTCGACCACATGTTCACCAACTACGACGGCGTGCTGCGGGTCGACGGCGGGGTCGGCAACAAGAAGACCTACGACCCGCGCAGCTACATGGCCAAGGCCGAAGGGTCGATGGCGGCCAGGGTCGTGCAGGCCTGCGAGGACCTCATGTCCGCCGGCAAGACGCTGGCCGCCTGACGCCCCCTCCCGAGCGCCCGCCCGGCCCCGAGCGGCCCACCGGCCCGGTCGGCCCTTGCTTGGCCCGCCGGCCCGGCCCGCCCGCCGGCCTGGTCAGTCGTCGCGGCCCGGCCGCTGTTCCTGGCGGTCGGCCGCCGCGGCGCCCGCCTCGGCCGGGCTGGGGAAGCGGGCGAAGCCCTTCCAGGCCAGCCCGGCCAGCTCCTCGGCCAGCTCCTCGGCCGGCAGGGGACGGCCCTCGGCCAGCCACCAGGTGGCCGCGCCCTCGGCCATCCCGACGATGGCGACGGCGAGCGCCCGGGCGCGGGCCTCGGGCAGGCCGGCCTCGGCTCGGATGATCGCCGTGACCCGGTCGGCCACCCACGTCCGGAAGCCGGCCACCCGGCGCTGGAAGGCCGCCTCCAGGCCGAGCGCCCCGGTGAACAGCAGCCGGAACGCGTCCTGGCGGGTGTCGACGAAGCGCAGGTAGGCGCCGAAGCCCCGGCGCAGGCGCTCGGCGTTGTCGCCGGCCTGGCTGAACGCCTGCTCGAGTGCCTCCCGCAGCAGTGCCGTCTCGCTGGCCAGCAGGTCCAGGTAGAGGGCCTGCTTGGAGGGGAAGTGCTGGTAGAGCACGGGCTTGGTGACCCCGGCGGCGTCGGCGATGGCCTCCATGGAGGCACCGCGGTAGCCGTCGGCGGCGAACACGCGGCAGGCCACCTCCAGGAGCTGGGCCCGGCGCTCGGCGGCCGGCAGCCGACCGGGGACGCTCGCGTGCACTCGCCCTCCCTTGCGTTCGGGGCCATGAAAGCGCATCCTACCGATGAGTAGGTTACCGATCAGTAACCAGCGGAGCCGATCGAGAGGACAGGCGCATGGCCGGATTCCAGCTCTCCGAGGAGCAGGTTGCCACACAGAAGTGGGCGCACGAGTTCGCCGAGAAGGAGATCCGGCCGGTCGCCGCCCACTACGACCAGACCGAGGAGTTCCCCTGGCCGGTGGTGGCCAAGGCGGCCGAGATCGGCCTGTACGGCATGGACTTCTACCAGATGATCGGCGAGGACGACAGCGGCCTCACCCAGCCCGTCATCGTCGAGGAGCTCTGCTGGGGCTGCGCCGGCATCGCGCTCGGCATCTTCGGGTCGGGCCTGCCGCTGGTCGCGCTCATGGCCTCCGGCACGCCCGCCCAGGTCGCCCACTGGGCGCCCGAGATGTTCGGCACCCCCGCCGACGTCAAGCTGGGCGCCTTCGCGGTCACCGAGCCAGGCGCCGGCTCCGACGTCTCCAGCCTGCGCACCCGCGCCACCCGCGACGGCGGCGACTGGGTCCTCAACGGCCAGAAGGTGTTCATCACCAACGGCGGCATCGCGGCCGTGCACATCGTGGTGGCCACCGTCGACCCCTCGCTCGGCCACCGCGGGCAGGCGAGCTTCGTGATCCCGCCCGGCATCAAAGGCTTCCGCCAGGGCAAGAAGGAGCGCAAGCTCGGCATCCGCGCCTCCCACACCGCCGAGGTCCTCATGGAGGACTGCCGCATCCCGGGCGACTGCCTGCTTGGCGGCGAGGAGCGCCTGGCGGCCAAGCTGGCCGCCGCCCGCAGCCGCGACCCGTCCAAGACCGTCTCAGGGGCGCTCAAGACCTTCGAGGCGACCCGGCCGGTGGTCGCGGCGCAGGCGGTCGGCATCGCCCGGGCCGCCTTCGAGTACGCCCGCGACTACGCCCGCGAGCGCGTCCAGTTCGGCAGGCCGGTCGCGACCCAGCAGGCGGTCGCGTTCAAGCTGGCCGACATGGCCACCGAGATCGACGCGGCCCGCCTGCTGGCATGGCGGGCGTCCTGGATGGCCCGCAACGGCATCCCCTTCGAGCACGCCGAGGGCTCCATGTCCAAGCTCAAGGCGGGCGAGGTGGCGGTCAAGGTGACCGACGAGGCCATCCAGGTCCTCGGCGGCTACGGCTACATCCGCGACTTCCCGGTCGAGAAGTGGCACCGCGACGCGAAAATCTACACCCTCTTCGAGGGCACGAGCGAGATCCAGCGGCTGGTCATCTCCCGCGCCAACGGCGGCATGGCCTGACGTGGACCAAGCCAAGACCCCGAGAGCTTTCAGGGGCGTACAAGCGGATGATTCGCAAGGCCTCCGTCACGAGGTCGCTGACCCTCGCGCCTGGCAGCTGGTTTCCCCTGGCCCATAGCTCAAGGTTCTCAGAGCGGTTATCGTCCCTCTGCCGGTTGCGATGGAGGCAGATCGTTGAAACGACAGGGTCCGTCCATGCCATGCGGCCCATCCTTACCATTTTGGGGTCATAGCGAACGGTGGCAACCGGTGGCAAACGAAGTAGCTTGAGTAGGCGGTTTTTCGCCCGCAAACGGCCAATTCGTTCGCGCCCCGTTGCCCCCTCGATTTTCCACAAATTTTCCATCCGACCCCCTTAGGTACAGAGGTGGTCGCGCCCGCGTCTTCGACGCAGGCGATGGCTCGTCGCGACGATGAACCCGTGCGCGCGCTCCTCGAAGGCGAGGTGAGGAAGCGACGGTGAAGAGCAATGATCAGAACCTGTGGATCGCCCTCCGGCCGGGTGACGTGAAGGAGCGCACCTTCCCGAGGAAGATCGTCTTGTCACAGAACTCTGATCAGGACCGGCGTTGGTGCGCTGGTTCGGGAAGGTGCGCTGATGCTCAAGGTAGTCCAGGACGCGGAGGCGTCCAACGAGAACACGGCCAGTTCGTCGCTGCTGGATGAGATCGTGCGTGACGGGGCGCGGCAGATGCTTGCGACGGCGTTGCAGGCCGAGGTCATCGCCTGTGTCGAGGCGTTCGCCGACGAGGTCGATGAGCACGGCCGGAGGCTGGTGGTGCGCAACGGCTACCACGCCGAACGGGAGGTGGTCACGGCGGCGGGTGCGGTGCCGGTCCGGCAGCCGCGGGTCAACGACAAGCGCATCGACCCGGCCAATGGCGAGCGGCAGCGGTTCTCCTCGGCGATCCTGCCCGCGTGGGCACGCAAGTCGCCGCGGGTGGCCGAGGTGTTGCCACTGCTGTACCTGCACGGCCTCTCCTCCTCCGATTTCGGGCCGGCGCTGGAGCAGTTCCTCGGCACCGGGCATGGGTTGTCGGCGGCCACGGTCACCCGGCTGACCAAGGACTGGCAGGGCGAGGCGACCGCGTTCGGGCAGCGCGACCTGTCCGGCACCGACTACGTGTACGTGGGTCGACGGCATCCACCTCAAGGTCCGGCTCGCGCAGGACAAGGTGTGCCTGCTGGTGATGATCGGCGTCCGCGCCGACGGGGCCAAGGAGTTGATCGCCCTCGATGACGGGCACCGCGAGAGCGCGGAGTCGTGGGCCGACCTGCTCCACAGTTGCAAGCGGCGCGGGATGCGCGCCCCGGTGCTCGCCGTCGGCGACGGCGCACTGGGGTTCTGGAAAGCGCTGCGCGACGTGTTCGCCGACACGAAAGAGCAGCGGTGCTGGTGGCACAAGATCGAGTCGACCTTCGCAACCGTCCGGCTAC
>JBIOYL010000428.1:0-12710 GCA_044870185.1 Actinomycetes bacterium
CCCCCCCCCCCCCCCCCCCCCCCCCCCTCAACAGGGGGTGCCCCGGTCGGAAGGCAGGGGTCCAGAGTTGGCCTGGCCGGTCGGGAGGGGGCTGTGACGGCCGCGCCGTGGCCGGGGCTGCGGCCGGCCTGGGTGGAGGTCGACCTCGACGCGATCGCCGGCAACGTCCGCAGGCTCGCCGCCGAGGTGGCGCCGGCGCGGCTGTGCGTGGTCGTGAAGGCGGACGCCTACGGCCACGGGGCCGTCGCGGTGGCCAGGGCGGTGGTCGAGGCGGGGGCCGGCTGGCTCGCGGTCGCCCTGGTCGAGGAGGCGCTCGAGCTGCGCCGGGCGGGCATCTCGGACCCGGTGCTGGTGCTGTCCGAGCCGCATGCGGCCGCCGCCGACGTCTGCGCCGAGCAGCGCATCGCCGTGACCTTGTGCACCAAGGCGGGGGTGCAGGCGTTCGGCGCAGCCGGGCGGCGCGCGGGCCGGCCGCTGCCCACCCACCTGAAGGTCGACACCGGCATGCACCGCCAGGGCTGCGCGCCGGCCGACCTGCCCGCGCTGCTGTCCAGCGCCCTGGACGAACCCGGCCTTGCGGTCGAGGGGCTGTGGAGCCACTTCGCGGTGGCCGACGAGCCCGACCAGGCGGCCACCACCGACACCCAGCTCGCCCTGTTCAAGCGGGCCCTGGACGAGGCGGCCGTGCTGGGCTTCGAGCCCCGCTGGCGCCACCTGGCCAACTCGGCCGGCGCCACGCTGCGCGACGACGCCCGCTTCGACCTGGTCCGGCCCGGCATCGAGGTGTACGGGCTGGCGCCCGCCCCGGCGCTGGCCGGCGAGGTGCGCCGGCGGCTGCGGCCGGCGCTGGCGCTGCGGGCCGCGGTCTCGGCGCTGCGCACCATCGAGGCGGGTGAGCGTGTCTCCTACGGCCACCGCTGGCAGGCCGAGCGGCGCACGCGCGTCGCCACCCTGCCGGTGGGGTACGCGGACGGGGTGCGGCGCGGGCTGTCGGGCCGGATCCGGGTCCGCATCGACGGCCAGGCGTTCCCGCAGGTCGGGACGATCACGATGGACCAGCTCATGGTCGACGTCGGCGACGCGCCGGTGGACGTCGGCGACGTGGCCACTCTGCTCGGCGACCCGGCACGGGGGGAGCCCGGCGTCGGCGAGTGGGCGGCCCTGCTGGACACGATCGACTACGAGGTGACCTGCGGGCTCTCCGAGCGGCTGCCGCGGGTGCACTATCGAGGGCACGGGGTCACGCAGGAAGGAGCACGGTAGTGGCTCGGGGCGCCGCACGCGGCGGGGCGGGGGGCACCGCACGCGATGGGGCGGGGAGCGCCGGCCGCGGCGGAGCGGGGGGCGCCGGCCGTGGCGGGGCGTCGCTTGTCGTGCGGGGCGCCGGCATCGCCCTCGGCGGCCTGCTGCTCGGGCTCGGCGCGGGCGTGGCGGCGTCCAAGGCGGTCGTCGGCCACGACCGGCGGCGCGACGACCCGGAGGCGGGCGAGCCGTTCGGCATGCTGCGCGGCGCCCCGGCCACGGTGGCCAGCTTCGACGGCACCAGGCTGCACGTCGAGGAGCTCGGCGCGGGGCCATGCCTGCTGTTCGCCCACGGCTTCTCGCTCACCCAGGACGCCTGGCACTACCAGCGCCGCGACCTGCCGGCCGCCTTCCGCTGCGTGTTCTACGACCAGCGCGGCCACGGCCGCTCCGAGCACGGCGCGAACGACGACTACTCGCTGCGGGCCCTGGCCTTGGACCTGCGGGCCGTGCTCAACTGGACCGGCGAGGACCGGGTCGTGGTGGTGGCCCACTCCATGGCCGGGATCGCCGCCCTGCAGCTCGCCGACTCCTTCCCCGAGGAGTTCGGCAGCCGGGTGGCCGGCCTGGTGCTGGTCGGCTCGACCTACGTCAACGTGCTGGAGGGCATGAGCGCGGCGCTGACCTCCCGAGCGGCCGGCACCCTGCAGCGGGCGGCCATCAAGGCCGGGTTCCGGTTCATGGGGACCGACCCGCTGCGGGCCGACCAGCTGCGCCGGCGCGGCTCCGACCTCGGCTATCTCGGCACGCGGACCTTCGGCTTCGGGTCCAACCCATCGCCCGGCCAGGTCGCCTTCGTCGACCGCCTGCTGGCCTCGACCGACATCGAGGTGTGGGCCAAGGTGTTCCCGAGCCTGGTCGACTTCGACCTGTCCGAGGTGCTGGAGCGCCTGACGGTGCCCACGCTCATCGCGGTCGGCGACAAGGACCGCCTCACCCCGGTCGCCTCCGCCCGCCACATGGCCGCCAAGATCGGCGGGTCGCGCCTGCTCATCCTGCACGACGCCGGCCACGGCGCGTTCCTGGAGGAGCACGAGGTGCTCGACCGGGCGATCGCCGGCTTCGCCCGCCAGGTGCTCGGGGCGGGCGCGCGGCGGCCGCGCAGGCGGACGGCCGGCGGGACCTCGGCCCGCGGGCTCGGCCACCGCTCATGAGCCTCGGCGTCGAGGACCTGGCCGTCGGCCACTGGACCGACCCGGTCGGGCTCACCGGCTGCACGGTCGTGGTGCCCCCGCCGGGCAACGTCGCCTCGGTCAGCGTGCGCGGCGGCGGCCCGGGCACGCGGGAGACCGACCTGCTCGACCCCCGCTCCCACCTCCAGGAGGTGTCGGCCGTGCTGCTGACCGGAGGCAGCGCCTTCGGGCTGGCGGCCGCCTCGGGGGTGGTGGCCTGGTGCGAGGCCGAGGGGCGCGGCTACGAGCGCTTCGGGCCGCCCATCCCGATCGTCCCGGCCGCGGTGCTGTTCGACCTGGCGGTGGGGGACTGGCATGCCCGGCCCGGGCCGGCCGAGGGCGAGGCGGCCTGTCGGGCGGCCAAGACCGAGGACGGCCCGATGGGCAACGTCGGCGCCGGGATGGGGGCCACCGTCGGCAAGACCGGCGGGCCCGACCTGGCGATGAAGGGCGGCCTGGGCTACGCGGTCAGCGAGGCCGGCCCGCTGACCGTGGGGGCGATCGTGGCCGTCAACGCCGGCGGCGACGTGGTCGACGCCGACGGGACGGTGCTCGCCGGCACCCGCTATCCGGGCGGCGCGGGCACGGCGATCCGCGACCGCTTCGCCGGCCTGCTGCCCGAGCCCGCCCCGCCCGGCGCCGACGGCCCGCCGCCGGGCGGCAACACCACCCTCGCGCTGGTCGCCACCAACGCGATCCTGACCAAGGGCGACGTCCACCGGGTCGCCGTGCAGGCCCACGACGGGCTGGCGCGGGCGGTCGTGCCCGCCCACACCAGCTTCGACGGGGACACCGTGTTCGCGGTCGCCGTGCCACGGGTCGAGGCGACCGTGGACCTGGTAGCCTTCCTCGGTGAGGAGGCCATGGCCGCCGCGATCCGGGCCGCGGTCCGGGCGGCTGCCGCGGTCGCCGGCATCCCGTCGTTCGCCGAGCTGAGGGGGAGTGGCTGAGCGCCATGCCGCTCTACGAGTACTGCTGCGCCGACTGCGCGGAGGCGTTCGAGGACCTGGTCCCGGCCGGCCGGGCCGACCAGGTGTCCTGCCCGACCTGCGGCAGCGCCGACGTCCGCCGCCTGGTGAGCGTGTTCTCCACGCCGCGGGCCTCGGGCGGGGAGGGGGCGGCCATGCCGTCGGGGGGCTGCTGCGGCGGCGCCTGCGGGTCCTGCTGAGCCCGGAGCCCATGCGGACCACCGGGCTGGTCCTGCGCGCGCCCGACGAGGCGACCACCAAGGCGATCGGCGCGGCCCTGGCCCGGCTGCTCGGGCCGGGTGACGTGGTCGGCCTGACCGGGGACCTCGGCGCCGGCAAGACCCGCTTCGTGCAGGGCGCGGCGGCCACCCTCGGGGTCACCGAGCCGGTCTCCTCCCCCACCTTCATGCTCGTACGGGAGTACGACGGCGACCTGCCCGTCCACCACGTCGACGCCTACCGCCTGACCGGGCCAGGGGAGCTGGAGGACCTCGGCCTGGAGGAGGTGCTGGCCGCCGACGCGGTCGTGTTCGTGGAGTGGGCCGACCGGGTCGCCGGGTCGCTGCCACGCGACTGGCTGGAGCTGGAGCTTCGGACCGGCGACGACGAGGTGCGCGACATCCACGTCCGCCCGCACGGCGACGCCTGGCGGGCCCGGGCCCGCGAGCTGGCCGCCGCCCTCGGCCCGTTCGCCGGCTGACCGGCCCCGCACGCATCCGGCGCCGCGCCGCATCCGCCCCTTGCGGCCGCCGGGCCGCATTCGCCACCCGCGGCCTCCGGCTGACCGGCCCCGGCCGCATCGGAGCCTGCGCCCTCCGCTTCCGGCATGCCAGTCCTCATACGGATGAATCGGTCTGTAGGCTCAGACCTTCCCCTTGACCCATCTCGGTTTTAGGCTCACGATCGTCGCGATCAGCGCTTAAGGCTACGAGAGCGCAAGTATCTTTATCCGGTCAGCCTGGCTTTTACTCATCTCGGGGCGAGGACGGGGAGGAGGCCCCACGGGGGCGAGGGCGAGGAGGAGGCTCCCATTGGGGAGCGGCGCCATGATCGCTGGTCGCCGGCTGCCGCGGCGGCAATTCCTCCAGGTCGCGGGGGTGGGCGCTGCCGCGTTGCTGTTGCCGCCGCTCGCACCCGGCGACCCGGCGCGCACCGGGGGGCGGCCCAGGCGCGCAGGCGACGAGGTCGTGCTGCAGTGGAACGATGCCGCCCTGCAGGGCGTCCGCGACTCCAAGCTGGGGCCGCCGATGGTCGCGCGTGCGCTGCGGTCGTCCATACCTGCGTCTACGACGCCTGGGCCGCCTACGACGGCGTCGCCCTCGGCACCCGGCTCGGCGGCGCGCTGCGGCGGCCGCCCGTCGAGCGGACGCCGGCGAACAAGCGCCGCGCGGTCAGCTTCGCGGCCTACCGCGCCGCGGTCGACCTGTTCCCGGCCAGCACGACGACGGTCTTCGACCCGCTGATGGCTCGGCTCGGCTACGACCCGCGTGACCGCTCCACCGACCCGACCACGCCGACCGGCATCGGCAATCGTGCCGCGCGGGCGGTGCTCGACGGTCGCCACCACGACGGCGCCAACCAGCTCGGTGACGAGCCCGGCGGCACCCCTGGCGTGCCCTATGCCGACTACACCGGGTTCGTCCCGGCCAACGACCCGATGGATCTCCGCGCTCCGTTCGACCCGGCGACGGTGCACGACCCCAACGCCTGGCAGCCGCTGCGCTACGTCGATGCGACCGGCACGGTGGTCACGCCCGGCTTCGTCGGGGCGCAGTGGAACCGCGTGACGCCCTTTGCCCTCTCGTCCGACTCGGCGTTGCGGTCGCCGACCGGTCCGGCGACGTTCGGCTCGGCCGACTACCTCGCCCAGGCACGGGCGGTCGTCGGCCTCAGCGCCGGCCTCACGACGGGCAGAAGGCGATCGTCGAGTACTGGGCGGACGGCCCACGCTCGGAGCTGCCGCCCGGCCACTGGAACCTGTTCGCCCAGTTCGTGGCGCGACGCGATCACCACGAGCGCGGCGAGCACGGCCTCGACCGGGATGGCCTCGACCGGGACGTCAAGCTGTTCTTCGCCCTCACCAACGCGATCGCCGACGCGGGCATCTGCGCCTGGGACAACAAGCGTGCCTTCGCGTCGGCACGGCCGATCACGGCCGTGCGCTACCTGTTCCGGGGCCGGCGGGTCCGGGCCTGGGGCGGGCCGTACCGCGGCACGCAGACGATCGGCGGGGAAGCCTGGCTACCGTACCAGCCGTCGACCTTCCCGACGCCGCCGTTCCCCGAGTACTCCTCGGGCCACAGCACCTTCAGCGCCACAGGAGCCGAGATCCTGCGCCGGTTCACCGGCACCGACCACTTCGGCGCCTCGGTCACGATCCCCGCGGGCAGCTCGACGGTCGAGCCGGGAGCCACCCCGGCGCGCGACATCACGCTCAGGTGGGCGACCTTCTCCGAGGCGGCCGATCAGGCCGGGATGTCGCGCCGCTACGGCGGCATCCACTTCGAGCAGGCCGATCTCGACGGGCGGGCGACGGGACGGCTCGTCGCCCGACGGTGCTGGGAGCGGGCGCAGGCACTGTTCTCCGGCGAGACCTCCTGACCCTCCCCCGCGGCCTCCGCCCCCCGGGCTGGCGGCCCCGGTGGGCCGAGCGGCAGGGCCGCCATGGCCATGGCGGTCAGAGTGCCTCGGCCCTGGTCTGCGGGCTCGGGGCTGGGAGCTCGCTGCGGGCGAGCGCGTGCTCGTCGATGCCGAGCGGCTCGCCGGTCAGCTCCTCGACCCGGCGCACCAGGTGCCGGGCCGACAGGCCGTAGTGGTCGAGCAGGTAGGCCCGGCTGCCGCCGTGCGCGAAGGTGTCCTGCAGGCCCATGCGGACCAGGCGCCGGCCGATCCCGGCGGCGGCGAGCAGCTCGGCCACGGCCGCCCCCAGCCCCCCGACGACCGAGTGGTTCTCCATCGTGATCACCCCGGCCCGGCAGGCCCGGATGGCCTCCAGCACCGCCGGGTCGCCGAACGGCTTCAGCGTGGCGGCGTGGAGGTGGGCAACCGAGACCCCGGCCGCCCGCACCGCGGCGAGCGCCCGCAGGGCCTCCTCGGTGCAGATCCCCGAGGAGATGACGCACACCTGGCCACCCTGCGCCAGCACGCGGACCCGGTCCAGGCGCATGGGCTCGGCGAACAGCCGGGGGACCCCGCCCCGCAGGACGCGGCAGTAGACCGGGCCGGGGACGGCGTCGACGGCGTCCAGGACGGTCTCGACCTCAGTGGCGTCGCCGGTGTCCAGGACGGTCATGTTCGGCAGGGCGCGCATGAGCGCCACGTCGTCGATGGCCTGGTGGGTGACGCCGCCCGGGGTGGTCAGGCCGGGCAGGAACCCCAGCAGCCGCACGCGCAGGTTCGGGTAGGCGACCGACATGGCCACCTGGTCGTAGACCCGGCGGGTGAGGAACACGCCGAAGCTGTGCACGAACGGCGTGAAGCCCTCGCGGGCCAGGCCGGCGGCCACCCCGATCATGTTCTGCTCGGCCATGCCGAGCGACAGGAACCGGTCGGGGTAGGCGTCGCGGAAGTCGTCCACCTCACAGGAGCTGGTCAGGTCCGCGGACAGGCACAGCACCTCCCGGCGCGGCCCGGCCCAGGCCACCAACCGGCGCGCCCAGGGCCGGGTGACCAGCTCGACCGCGGTCATCGGAGCACCTCCTCGACGGTCAGGCCGAGGTCGGCCAGGGCCCGCTCGGCCTCGCCGGGCCGGAAGCGCACGTAGTGGAAGCGGGGAGCGCGTGCCCGCAGGGAGGGGATGCCCTGCCACGGCCGGGTGCGGGCGAGCACCAGCAGCGGGCGGCCGTCCGGCGGCTCGCGTGCGGGGGCGGCGAGCGCCGCGACGTCGTGGCCGTCGACCTCATGGGTCCGCCAGCCGAACGCCCGCCCCTTGGCGGCCAGCGGCTCGACCGCGAGCACCTGGCCGATCGGCCCATCGCACTGGTGGCCGTTGGCGTCGGCGTAGACCCCGAGGTTGTCCAGGCGGTGGTGGGCGGCGGCCGCGAGCGCCTCCCAGGTCTGGCCCTCCTGGAACTCACCGTCGGACAGCAGCACCCAGATCCGTCCGCCCGCGCCCCGCAGCTTGCGGCCAAGCGCCCGCCCCACCCCCACGCTCAGGGCCTGCCCGAGGGAGCCCGCGGTGGTCTCCATCCCCGGCGAGTGCTCGGCGCCGATCATCTCGACGGTGGAGCCGTCCCGGTTGAAGCGCTCGAGTGCCTCCGGGGCCAGCCGGCCGGTCTCCACCAGCGTCGCGTACAGCGCCAGCGCGTAGTGGGCGGGGGAGCACAGGAAGCGGTCGCGCGCCGGGTCGTCGGGGCCGTTGTAGCTGCCCCCCCAGAGCGCCTGCCGGGCCGCCCCCGGCACGCCCGCAAAGTCCGCCGGGACGGCCGGGCCCTCCGCCGGCCCGAGCCGCAGCACCTCGACATACAGCGTGGCCAGCAGCTCCGCGGCCGAGCACGCCTGGCACAGGTAGCCCTCGCCCCGGCGGACGGTGTGGACCAGCGCGCGGCGCCGCACCCCCGCCGCGACCTCGGCGGCTCGGGCCGCCCGGTCCCTGTCGCTCATGGCTGGTCTCCCGGCACGACCAGGTACTTGCCGAGCGGCGCGGTGTCGAGGGCGCCGGTGAGCGCCGCCTCCAAGGGCTCCAGCCCGATCCGCGGCCCGCACAGCTCGGCCCACGGCACCGGCCGTTCGGCGAGCAGCGCCAGCGCCCGGGCGACGCAGTCCGGCGTGTGATGGTAGGCGCCCTGCAGGCGCAGCTCCTCGTAGTGGAGCCGGTCGGTGGGCACCGGCACGCGGCTCGAGCGTGGGCAGCCGCCGACGAGGTTCACCACGCCTGCCGGCCGTGCCATGGCGATGGCCAGCTCCCAAGCCTCGGGGCGGCCCACCGCCTCGAAGACCTGGTCGGCGCCCCGGCCACCCGGGGTCGCCCGCTTGAGCCGCTCGACATCGGCCAGGCTCCGCTCGGCCAGGATGGTCGCCTCGGCGCCGAACCGTTCGGCCAGGCCGAGCCGGGCCGGGTGGGGGTCCAGGACGATCGGCCTGCCTCCGGCCCGCCGCGCCAATGCGCACAGCATCAGGCCCACGGCCCCGCCGCCGACGACGGCCACCCGGTCGCCGGGGGTGACGCCGGCCCGGTCTGTGGCATGCAGCGCGCAGGCAAGCGGCTCGGCGAGGGGGGCGAGCTGGAGGCCGACCCCGGCGGGCAGCCGGTGCAGGTTCTTGGCGACCAGCCGGGCCGGCACCAGCAGCTGCTCGGCGAACCCGCCGAGCAGGTACAGCAGGTCCTCGCACAGGTTGGCGCGCCCACCCCGGCACTGGAGGCAGGCCCCGCACGGGGCCGAGTCGGCGCAGAAGACCTCCTCGCCTGGGCGCCAGCCGGCAACGCCCTCGCCCAGCTCGGCGACCACGCCGGCGAACTCGTGGCCGAACCGCGCCGGGTAGGGGCCCAGGGCGGGATGGCCGTGCCGGTACATCTTGCGGTCGGTGCCGCAGGTCAGGGCGGCCCGGACCTGAAGCACCAGCTCGCCCGGGCCGGCCTCGGGCGCCGCCACCTCGACGATGCGCAGGTCGGCCGGCCCGTACAGCAACGCCGCCCTCACGGCTCGCTGTCCCCCAGCCCGCTGTCCCCCAGCCCGCCGTCTCCCAGCACGACCACCTTGATGGCCTGGCCGGAGCGTGCGGTCTCCAGGGCCCGTGCCGTCTCGGCGAGCGGGAAGCGGTGGGTGATCACGCCCTCGGCGCCGACCACGCCGTCGGCGAGCAGCCGCAGGGCCTCGCGCATGTCCAGCGGCCCGGCCGAGTAGCTCGCCTGGATCGTGACCTCCCGGAAGAACACCTGGTTGGCGTCCAGGAGCAGTGCCGTGCCCGGCGCCGACGGCGCGAACAGCTGGACGAGCCCACCGTCGTCCACCGCCGCCATCGCCAGCCCGAACGCGTCCGGCTTGCCGGCGCACACGATCGCCACGTCCGGTCGCGCGCCCATGGCCGCAAGGACCGCGTCGGCGGTCGCCTCGGCCGGCCGCGCCCCGAAGCGGCCGGCCGCCGCCCGGCGCGCCGCGAGCGGCTCGGCCACGACGAGCCGTCGGCAGCCCACCGCCATGGCGGCCTGGACGTGCAGCAGTCCCATCTGCCCTGCGCCCACCACCAGCAGGCGGGTCTGCGGGCCGACGCCGGCGCGGCGCTGCGCCCGGACGCAGCAGGCCAGCGGCTCGACCAGGGTGGCCGTCTCGGTCGGCAGGTGCTCGGGCACGGGCAGCAGGTCCAGGCGGGCGTTGTCGGCCGGGACGAGGATCTGCTCGGCGAAGCCTCCCGGACGGATCCGGGTCCGCTTGAAGGTCTCGCACAGCGTCTGGTGGCCGCGCCGACAGCGGTCGCAGACCAGGCACGGGACGTGGTGGTGGACGACCACGCGGGCGCCCACCGCGACGCCGTCCCCTGCCGGAGCGGGCTCGCCGACCGCGAGCACCTCCCCCACCGGCTCGTGGCCCAGCACCAGCGGCGCCTTCGGCGACACGTACCAGTCCAGCAGGTCGCTGCCGCAGACCCCGCACGCGAGCATCCGGACCAGCACCTCCCCCGGGCCGGGCGGGGGCAGGGTGAGCTCCTCGATGCGCAGGTCACCCGGCCCGTGATAGATGCTTGCTCGCACGCCACGAGTTGAACCACACCGCCGCGCGTTCCACAACAGCCGGCCGGCAAGCAGCCCCCGGCCGCATCGGCAGCCCGGCCGCTTCGATACGCATGGAGGTACGGGCCCTGCTCCCTGCCAAATTGCCTTGCGTCAGGCGGAGTGAGATCCTCCCGGCTGCCCGCAACCGAGGAGGGTGGCTCATGCTCCATCACAGGCTGGTCAAGCTCCTGTCGCTCATGGCGCTGGTCGTTGCCGTTGCCCAGCCGGCGTTCGCCGGCCCGTCGTCGGTCGCGCCACTGACCACGCTGTCGGCGCACAGTCCGTTCGCCTCGTGCGACCTGTCGGGTCAGTCCGGGACGAACTATCTCGACGCCGAGGTCGAGCCGTGGGTGGCAGTGAACCCCCAGGACCTCCACAACATCATCGCCGTGTGGCAACAGGACCGCTGGTCCAACGGAGGCGCGCGCGGCCTGGTGACGGCCGCGACCCACAACGGCGGGGTGAGCTGGACCCGCACGTTCGCGCACTTCAGCACCTGCTCGGGCGGGACCGAGGCCAACGGCGGCAACTACGAGCGTGCCTCCGACCCGTGGGTGACGTTCTCACCCAACGGCGTCGCCTACCAGATCAGCCTGTCGGTGAACCTCAGCGCGAGCACCTTCGCGACGGCGATGCTGGTCAGCCGCTCCACCGACGGTGGCAGCAGCTGGAGCGAGCCGGTCACGCTGATTCGCGACACCAACCCGCTGCGGTTCAACGACAAGGAGTCCATCACCGCCGACCCGAACGACGCGAGCTTCGTCTACGCCGTGTGGGACCGCAGCCGGTTCCCCAGCGACGCGGGCAAGCCGGCCGGCAACCCGCACTCGCTGCGTGGCGACATCCTGTTCGCCCGTACCACCGACGGCGGTGCCTCCTGGGAGCCGGCGCGCACGATCTTCAAGCCGCAGCCCAACGAGGCCACCATCAGCAACCAGATCGTGGTCACGCCCGACGGCACCCTGGTGGACACGTTCCAGTTGCTGAAGGGGTCGGGTGTCAACAGGACCGGCTACTCGATCGCCGCGATCCGCTCGACCGACCACGGCGCGACCTGGTCGGCGCCGATGATCATCGACCAGCAGGTCTTCCAGGGGGCCTTCGACCCCGACACCGGCAACCCGATCCGAGCCGAGGCATCGGTCAACGATGTGGCCGTGGGCCCACACGGCGAGCTCTACGTCGCCTGGCAGGACTCGCGGTTCCGCGGCGTGGACGGAATGGTGGTGGCGAAGTCGACCGATGACGGCCGGACCTGGTCGGCACCGGTGCCCGTCAACCAGACCCCGACCACCATCCCGCTGGCTGACCAGCAGGCGTTCATCCCCGCGATCGACGTGGCCGGCGACGGCACGGTCGCGGTGACCTATTACGACTTCCGCAACAACACCCCGGCCCCCGGCGTGCCGACCGACTACTTCATCGTGCACTGCCACCCGTCGGGCGCCGCCGGGTGCACGCACGCGGCCGACTGGGGCGACGAGGCCCACCTTGCCGGCCCGTTCGACATCGAGCAGGCCCCGGCTGCGCGAGGGCCAACCGGGTTCTTCGTGGGCGACTACGAGGGCCTGGCCCACGTGGGCAGTACGTTCGTCCCGGTGCTCACCGCGGTCAACGACGGGCAGCCGACCAACCGGACCGACATCTTCGAGACCGTCGTCACGACGTAGCCCTCGGGACCAGGATCGCGCCGGTCGCGTCGTCGCCGGCGACCAGGGTCCGGGCCCGGCCATGCGTCCACCACCACAGCGCCACGTAGGCGCAGACGTGCGCGTCCGCCAGGTCCTCGAACCGCTTGCGGGCGCGGCCGCGCAGCCCAGCGAGCCGGCCGGCGGCGGCCGCGAGCGGGCCGCCCGCATCCAGGTGCAGCGGCGGGTCGGCGGCCGTGAGGCCGGCGAGCACGGCGTGCAGCGCCCGCAGCCCGTCCACCCGGGCGGCGACCGGGCCCTTCTTGTAGCGCAGGGCGGCCGGCAGCCTGCCCAGCTCGACCAGGGCCGGGTGCGGGAAGACCTCGATCGCCCACCAGCCCACGCCCCGGCCCGGCTCGGCCGGCACGGTACGGTAGGGACGCGGCGAGCGCCGCACGATGTCCATGGCCCGCACGCGGCCGCCGAGCAGCGCCAGGTTGGTCGGGTAGGGGCCGGCGCCGAGGCGGCCATAGCGGCACTGCAGCTCGGCCTCGCAGGCCCGACGGGTGCCGGCCGGGTTGGTCACGACCAGCGGGGCGTCGAAGGCGACCACCGCGCCGCCGCCGTCGTGCGCGCCGATCGCGGCGGCGACCTCCTCGTCGCCGCCCACCCAGCCCTCGGCGACGACCGCGCCGCGCTCATCCAGCACCGCCAGCCCGGACGGGTTGCGGCCGCCCCAGGCGAGGTCGACGCCGACGAAGCGCATGCCGCCGCCCATCGCGCCCCTTTCAGCCTCGCCGAGCAAGGGAGATGGTAGCCGGTCGCCGTCCGGGAACAGTGCGCGGCCCGGTCGGGGAACGGTGTGCGGCCCGGTCGGGGGAGCGGCCCGCGGCCCGCTCCGGGAACGGCGCACGGCCTGGTACCGGATCGG
>JBIOYL010000429.1:0-4580 GCA_044870185.1 Actinomycetes bacterium
GTCGTCCCACACCCTGGGGCCGTGTGCCTGCCTGCCGCAGCCCACCTTCGCGGCCGCATCGCCCCATGGCTGGCGTGCCCGGCCACCCAGCCTGGCTTGCTGGAGTCGGATCCACCATTCACAGAGCGACAACTGACCCGACCACACGCTTACTCACCGATCTAGGTCTGAGCCGGCAGCGGGCCGGCAGGACCGCCGGCGCCCCGGGGGACCGGGGGACTCGGGGACCGGGGGCTCGGGGACCCAGGGGCGCGGACAGGGGGTACCGGCGGACCTGGGAACGGCGGACCCGGCGCTTGCCACGGATCGGGGGCTACCGGCGGACCTGGGGAAGGCGCACGACGAGCGCCGGTGGACCCCCACTGCCGCCGTCGAGCTCGTCGTTCGGCCAGCGGCGATGCAGACCGTAGTACCCGTACAGCTGCTGCTGCTGCAGCGGCCAGAGCCGGCCACCGACCTCCATGCTGGGAGCGCCGAGCACCATGCGCTTGCCGTAGGGGACGCTTACCCTGGCGCCCGCCTCCCTCGCCTCGTTCAGCGGCACCAGGGCGAGACGGCCACCCGGCCCGGTATCGACCAGCGCCCAGGAGGGCTCGCCCAGCACCTCGTCGAGGTAGATGTCGGCGATGGTGCCGATCTCGAGCTCGTCGCGATCGAGCAGGGGCCGCCCCCGCCAGCGCTTGACCGAGTCGAACGTCAGCATCGTCTCCCCCCTCCCACGATGCACTCCACGGCGCTGGGAGCTTACCGCGCCGGCCGCGGCCCTCCTACTCCGCCGATCGGGCCGAACGGCGAGATCACCGTGCTTCGGGACGCTCCTGCCGGCCGGGCCGCGATAGGGCATGGCCTGTCGTCTGCGTGCGATCTACCCCGCGGCGGTGACCGCCACACCGCCGCCGACGCCTGCGCGTCGCAGCCGCCCAGGGTGACGCCCGGGACTGCGGCGGGTCAGCCGCGGGACGCCGTCCGCTCGGTCTCCGCTTCCGCCTCCACCTGGATCCTGGTGAGCACCTCGGTCAGCACGCGGGCCTGGTCGTCATCGAGGTGGCGCGCAAAGTGCTCCTGGATGCCACGCAGGTGCACCGGCGCCGCCCGGCGCAGGGCCGACCGGCCCTGTGGGGTCAGGACGGCGAAGGAGCCCCGCCGGTCGGACGGGCACTGCTCTCGGCGGATGTAGCCGGCGGCCACCATGCGATCGACGAGCCGAGTCAGGCCGCTCTTGGTCAACGGCAGGCAGCGGGCCAGCTCCTGCATGCGCAGGCGCTCGTCGGGCGCCTCCGCCAGGCGCAGCAGCACCTCGTACCAGCTCAGGGCGAGGCCGCGCTCGACGGCGAGCTCGCGCTCCAGCAGGGCCACGACGGCGGCGTGGGCCTCGACGAAGGTCCGCCAGGCGGCCAGCCGCCGGGCGTCGGGTCGCACCAGCATGTGCACATCGTAACGAGCCGGCGATCTAGTTGCCACGGCAACTACCGGCGGCGGCGATGCCCGGCAAGTTGCATCCGGAGCGGGCAACGCGATGTGATATCGCGTGCTTGCCGCGCAGCCATGGCGTGCTCACTCCGTTCAGGCGTCTCGTCAGAGTTGCGTCATTCTTGGCGCGACCGCAGGCACTACCTACTATGCCGCCACCACTCATCTGCTCGCGGTGCCCCCGCTGCGGCATTTGGGCCCGGATCGCGCGCCGTGAGCCACCGATCCTCGCGAACCGCCGCCTGCCGGGGATGCCGCGCACCACCCAGGCCGTCAAGGAGTGGTCATGCTCCAGAACCTCCCCATCCGATCCAAGCTCATCGCCATCCTGATCCTGCCCGTCCTGGCCACGCTCATCCTGGCCGGCATCGGCATCGCATCGAACCTGCGCCGCAGCTCCGAGGCCCGCCGGGTCAACCAGGCGGCGACGCTGGCCACCGCGATGAGCGGGCTCGTCGACCAGCTTCAGCGTGAGCGCGAGCAGACCGCCCGCTACGTCGGCGGCGGGCAGCACAGCGGCTATCCCGACCTCACCGCCCAGCGGCTGCGGACCAACCGCCTCCTGCAGGGCCTGCGGGACGACATCGACGGCTTCGACACCGGCCGCTACGGCGTTCGCATCCGCCGGGCGCTGCACGACGCCCGCGGCGACCTGGACAAGCTCCCGGCCGAGCGCGCGGCGATCGACCAGCCGGGGACGACCGTGCCCAAGGCGCTGCTGGCGTACACCGACCTGATCGGCGACCTGCTCAACTTCAGCGCCGCCGTCGCCAACGAGGCGAGCGACCGGCGGGTGATCCGCGACCTGCTGACGTTCGTGGCGCTGTCGCGCACCAAGGAGCTCACCAGCCAGGAGCGCAGCGTCGAGGACGCCGTGCTCGCCGCCGACCGCGTCATGCCGGACGACTACCAGCGCCTGGCCTCGGCGGTCGGCGTCGAGCAGAGCGAGCTCGCTCGCTTCCGGGAGTCGGCGACCGACCAGCAGTGGGCCTCGTACACGAGCACCGTGGCCGGACCGGCCGTGGTCCAGGCCGCCCAGCTCCGGCAGGCCGCCCTGGACGACGGCAGCAAGGGTCGGGTCAGCGTGGACCCCGGCCGGTGGTCGGCGGCCATGGGCGCCAAGCTGGACCTGCTGCGCAAGGCCGAGACGCGGCTCGCCGCCGACGTCGACCAGGACGGGCGGGCGAGCGCCGGCGGCGCCAGGGCGGCGCTGCTTGCCAACCTCGTCGTCGTGCTGCTCGTGCTCGTGCCGGCGGTCGCGCTGTCGGCCTACCTTGCCCGGTCGATGCTCGGCTCGCTCGCGCTGCTGCGGCGGAAGGCCGACGACGTGGCCGAGCGCGAGCTTCCCAGCATGGTCGACCGACTCCAGCGCGGCGAGGCGATCGACCCGGACGCCGACGCGGCCCCGGTCGAGCTCGCCTCGAAGGACGAGATCGGTCAGGTGGCCCGGGCGTTCAACGCCATGCACCGAATGGTGGTGCGGGTGACGGGCGAGCAGGCGGCGCTGCGCAAGAGCATCGGCGACATGTTCATCAACTTCGCCCGCCGCAGCCAGAGCCTGATCGACCGCCAGCTCAAGCTGATCGACGAGTTCGAACGCGACGAGACCGACCCGGACCAGCTCGAGCGCCTGTTCCGCCTCGACCACCTCGCGACGCGCATGCGCCGCAACTCCGAGAACCTGATCGTGCTGTCAGGCGCAGAGCCGGCCAGGCGGTGGAGCCGGCCCCTCCCGCTCGCCGAGATCGTCCGCGCCGCCGTCGCCGAGGTGGAGGACTACACCCGGGTCGAGGTGCTCCCCATGGACGACGTGGAGCTCACCGGCTCGGCCGTCGGCGACGTCGTGCACCTGCTCGCCGAGCTGATCGAGAACGCGACCGCATTCTCGCCACCGGAGACGAAGGTCGTGATCGCCGGGGAGGCGGTGCGCAACACCTACGTGATCGAGATCGAGGATCGCGGGCTCGGCATGAGCGACGCCGAGCTCATGCAGGCGAACGAGCGCCTGGCCCACCCGCCGGTCGTCGACCACGCCGTCGCCCGCGTGCTCGGCTTCCACGTGGTCGGGCGCCTGGCCGCCCGGTACGGCATCAAGGTGCAGCTCCGTCACTCGTGGTACGGCGGGGTGACCGCGCTCGTCATGCTCCCGGCGAACCTCGTCGACCAGCGGGCCGTCGAGGAGCCCAAGCCGGCCGGCGCGATCGACCGGCAGACGCGCGCGCTCCCGGAGCGCTCGACCGCCGCAGACGCCTTCTCATCCAACGGGCAGCTGCCGATCTTCGAGGCGGCCCGGTCGGACTGGTTCCACCGCCCGACCACACCCCCTGCGCCGCCCCCAGCCCCGGCCCCGCCGCCCGAGCCTGCCGTCTCCGACGCCGCCGAGCCGACCGTCGCCCGGCCGACCGTCGCCCGCGCGTCGTTCTCCAGCCGGCCGGCAGCCGGCGGCGTGGACGCACCGGCCCCGGCGGACGAGCCGCGCTGGAGCGACCCCGAGGAGCTGCCCGGCTCGCCGGAGGCGCCCTGGCTGGCCGCGCCGGAACCGGTGCCAGGCGCCTGGGAGCCCCGCTGGGAAGACGCGGCGGTGCCCGAGCCCGAAGGGTCCGAGGGGCCCGAGGGGCCCGACGAGGCCGGGGGGCCCGCCGAGCGCGGCGAGTTCCAGCCCGAGGTGCCCGCCAAGCCCGGCGAGCCCGCGCCCGAGCCCGAGGGGCCCGGCAAGCCCGAGGGACCCTGGGCGTCCGAAGGGCCCGGCGAGCTCGAGGGACCGTGGGCGTCCGAGGCGCCCGACGAGGCGGCGCGGGCCCGGGTCCACCGCCTCGACGCGTTGCGCCGCGATGAGGGCGACGACGACGGTGAGGGCGATCGGGTCCTGCCGACCGGGGCGGACATGGCCAACGCCGGGGCCCCGCCACCGGCCGCCCCGCCACCGGCCGCCCCGCCACCGGCTGTGGAGCGACCAGGACCCGACGAGCCAGGCTACTCGTTCACGTCGGCGGGGTTGCCGCGGCGGGTGCCGCAGGCGAGCTTGGCGCCGGACCTGGTGGCGGCCGGCCCGGCCGAGCCGGCCACCCCCGGCGCCTACCGCTCCCCCGACGAGATCCGCAGCATGCTGT
>JBIOYL010000430.1:0-13671 GCA_044870185.1 Actinomycetes bacterium
CGATGCCGGCGGTGAACAACAGGGTGGTCGGGTCGCCGGTGACGCCGTTGCCAAACCACAGCGCCCACAGCCCCTCGATCTGGATGGGGCTGCCATCCTCATGCCGCAGCCGCCCCAGGAACTCGCCGGTCCCCGGGTCGTAGGCGTTGATGCGGCCGTTGCCGAAGTTGCCGACCAGCAGCGCGCCGGCGAAGCGACCGAACCCCGCCGGGGCCAGCACCAGCCCCCACGGGGCGTTCAGCTGGCCGCGCTCGATCAGGTGGCGCAGCAGCTGCCCGCCGGTGCTGTACACGTCCACGAAGCCAAGGGCCGGGCCGGCGACGTCGTCCTCCGCCTGGGCGTCCTGCTTGGCGTAGGTCACGTACAGCAGGCCGCCCAGCTGCTGGACGTTGAACGGCGCGAACCCGGACGGGATCTCCGGGTCGGTGAAGCTGCCCGACAGGTGCACCAGGTTGAAGCCCTGGTCGAACACGTCGATCCGCGCGTTGTGGAAGTCGGCGGCGTACAGGAAGGTGCCGGCCGCGGTGGTGGCGATGGCCAGGCCCTTGTAGATGGTGTCGGGCACGCTGGCACCGACCTGCGCCTGGGTGGAGGGCGCCGGCGGGGGCACCCCGGGGTTCCAGCCGGTGACCAGCCCCGCCTCGGAGTCGAAGATGAACCGCGCGGGGCCGCTGGCGTCGCCGGCGCGGACCACGAACCCGCCGGTGGGGTTGAAGACCTGCCCGGTCGGGGCGCCGCCGGGGATGCTCACCACCAGCCCGGCCTTGGTGATGGGGCTGCCGTTGACGAAGCCCGGGTAGATGGTGGCCTTGCCGGTGCCGTTGTCGGCCACCCACGCCGGGGTGGTCGGGCCGGCCGCCAGGCCCCAGGGGTTGACCAGGTCGGGGTCGGTGAGCTGGGCCAGGCCGGGCAGGTCGGAGACCAGGTTGGTCTGGTGGTAGGCGTTGCCCGGTTGCGACGCGCCGGCCTGGGTCACCGGGGCCAGGGCGACCAGCCCAGCCACCACCCCCAGGGCCAGCACGCTCCGGAGCCGGCCGAGCCGGCCGAGCGGGTGCACCACAGCAGGGGACGGTGGTCTTGCTACCTCAGGCATGCTGCCTCCTCGCAGGACGGAGAACCCCTATAACGCATAACTACGAGACGGGCCGCCTGATTCACCGCAGCAGCTGGTCGCAACGCACCGTGGATGCCGCAGTGATGGGCTCAGTCGCGGTCCTCCAAGCATCAACCCTCGCCTATGGGGCCGCTGCCCGGGGATGGTCGTCACGGACAAGCTCCACGTCGGCCACGGCGGCGTTGGCCTCCAGCTGCTGGACGGACTTGCAGCCGGCGACCACGCAGCTGACGGCGGGGTGTTGCAGGCACCAGGCGATCGCCCACGCCGCCATCGCCACCCCCTGGGGAACCTCGGTCCGCTGGAGGTCCTCCACCAACTCCAGCCTGCGCCGGGCCTCGGCCGGGTCGTGGCCGGAGCGCCAGTCATCGGCCGCGGTGACCCAGGCGCCCGGCCGGTACTTGCCGCTCAGGTACCCGTTGGCCAGCGGCTCCCGCACGATCACCCCGAGGTCCTGGTCCGAGCAGGCCGCCAGCACGCCCTGCTCGGCGGTGCGGTCCAGGCGGTTGTAGCCGACCTGGACCACGCTGACGCCGACCTCGGCGGCACGCCGCGCCTGGGCGACGTCGCCGCCGCCCAACGACACCCCAAGGTGGCGGACCTTGCCGCTGGCGACCTGCTGGTGGAGCGCCTCCCACAGGTCATGGCGGCCCAACAGCTCCGCCTGGCCGGAGTGCATCTGGTACAGGTCCACGTGGTCGGTCGGCAGCGCCCGCAGCGACCCCTCGAGTTGGGCGACCACCTCGGTTGGGGTCCAGTGGTCGCTGCGGAGCTGCACCGGCGACCGGCCGTCGCGCCGCAGGGCCTCGGGGTGGAACTGGTGGCCGAACTTGGTGGCCACCACCCAGTGGTCGCGCTGCTGGTGGATCGCGCCGCCGATGAGGGCTTCGGCGAGGTGGTCGCCGTAGCACTCGGCGGTGTCGAGCAGGTTGACGCCGAGCTCCCAAGCCCGTCCGAGCAGCTGGTCGACTTGCTGCTGGGTGAAGCGCCGTCCCCACTCGCCGCCGAGCTGCCAGGTGCCAACGCCGATGACCGAGACCCGCAGTCCCGTCCTGCCCAACCGGCGGTACCTCATGCCCAGCCCCTTGGATCGGCGCGGTGTGCGCTGCACAGGCTGGCACAAGTCGAGGGCTCCAGCAGCGCGCGATCCTGCTGCACCACCCTGCGTGGCAACCAGGGCAGGCTGGAGACCGCCGCCGCAGGCGGCGCGGACCCAAGGTCCACCAAGAACGCGGCCGCGCCGAGCGATGCGCTTCGCGCACCTGACCCATCGGCGCGGCCGCACCACTCCCCCGAGGGGGGCCATGCACCAGGCCAAGTCGACCCTGGCGGATGCTGCTGGTTACGCAAGGAGCCCTCTCAAGCAGGGAGAATGCGGCTGTCTGAAGGTCGCGGTCCCGGCTCAAGGAGGGCACCTTGCGGGTGCAGGCTACCAACTCGCCGTCCAGCTTCGAACGTTTCGCGGTGTGAATGCGTTGACCAGCAGAGCCACAGGTGGCTCTCCCTGAGACCTTCAATCACCGGTCCCTGGACGAATTCTCAGGAAGAGGTCCAGGCCAGGCCGACTGCTCAGTGTGGCCGGCTCGATTCGCCATGTCGGTTTGGGTCCTGTCTCCGCTACGAAACTGTGAACGTCCATGATGCATCGGTCAGGTAGATCCAGGCACCTTCCCGTGGGATGCTTACGCCGCGGAGGTACCAGCTCGGACCTCTCTAGGGCCGCCGGGGTTCTCGGGCTTCCTTCTCCTGTGCGGCCAGTTCAGGGGTGAGACTCATGTCACGAAGAGCCGGGCGTGTGCTGGCCGCGACGCTTGCGGTGGGCCTGGTGTTGTCACTGGGAAGCGCGGCACTGGCCGCCCCGGTCGGCGCGCTGAAGCAGTTCAAGGTGCCAACGGCCAACAGCCAGCCGCGGGCCATCACCAACGGTTCGGACGGCAACCGCTGGTTCACCGAGGGCACCGAGTTCACGTCCGCGCCCGCCAAGATCGCTCGCATCACACCGGCCGGCGGCATCACCGAGTTCGCCCCCGACGTGGCCGACGGGTGCAACTTCTGCATCATCACCGACATCGCCCAGGGCCCAGGCGGCATTCTCTACCTCACCTCCAACGACCCAACCCTGATGCGCTTCAACGTGGCGACCCAGAGCTTCCAGACACCGGTGCAGATGCCCAACACCATTGCGCTGGGTGGCAACCTGGCCGTCAGCGCCACTGACGTGTGGATCACCGACTTCAACAACGACGTGGTTTGGCGCTACCAGCTCTCGAGCGGGCAGTTCACGTCGTTCCCGGTTTCCGACCCGGCCGACGTCGCCGTGGACGTGGCCGGCAACGCTTGGTTCACCCAGCCCGGTGATGTCAACGCACCCGGCACCAGCAACATCGGCCGTATCGACGCGGCCACCGGGGCCGTCACGACGACCCCAACCACCGACGGTTCCACCACGGTGGCCCCGCGCAGCATCACCGTCGCCGCCGATGGGCAGGTCTGGTTCACCGCCCGGTTCACGCCCCAGGCGGTCGGGCGCCTCAACCCGTCCAACAACTCGGTGACGCTGTTCCCCGTGACCAACACCGGGCCCTCCGGCATCGCCGCCTCACCCGACGGCAGCGTGTGGTTCACCCAGGAGACCAAAGGCAACGCCGCCAGCATCACCAACGCCGGCGTCATCACCGAGGGCAAGGTGGTCAAGGGCAGCGGCCCGTTCGGGATCACCGTCGCCCCCAACGGCGACCCCTGGTACACCATGATGGCCGCGAACAAGATCGCCACCCTGCAGCTGCGGTAGGCCGCCGGCCTACCCGCTGACTGCGCTGCCCTCAAGCCTGTGGCCTGCCCACTCCAGAGGAGTTCGGGCAGGCCACAGCAGTTGAGGTTCGGCCAGGCTCCCAGCGGTATCGGCTCAAACACGCCAAGCCGCCCCGAGTGAGCGCGCAGTGAGTTTCTTACCCAAGGAGAAAGCTGAACGCTGGACTCGCCGGCGGGCGTTTGCGCAGGTCAGGTACGGTTCGAATATCCAGCTACTTCCGCACTCTTTAGTAGCTACTTGCCCCGGATAAACGGGCGGGCGTGAGAGTGTCGACCTGCTGTGGGCTGTCGCGGGAGGCGGGCGCAGTCCAGTCGTGGTCCAAAGCATCGGGATGCGTTCTGACACCGCTGTGCAACCGACCATCTCGGCATGCCAACGACAGCGGGACCGCAAAGCGGCTGCTCAGACACCTTGTCGTGCCTCAGGAGAAGAAGCACCCTCAAGACCTCATCCCACACGGGATGCATCCGATTGAACTAGCACGGGCAGCGGAGCGACCAGCGTTTCCGCTGTTCAGAAGCCGGTTTTGTGGGCCTGGCTGGACTTGAACCAGCGGCCTCATCCTTATCAGCTAAATGCAGGGAACCGCTGTGCGAACCGCCGTTTCCCCAGGTCACCCTCGACCGTCAGGGCCGAAGGTATTTGTTCAATCAGCCCACTGGTATGCGTTCATCTCTCGTGGCGGTGACACTGTCCAGCGGACCTCACGCGCGATGGTATCGCTCCGGTGGCGGAAGGCCCGCTGCGCGGCGTTGCGGCTGGCCGACCTGCTGCCTGACGATGCCGCGTGGATTAGCGGGACCAGGCCGCAGTTCCTCGCTCTGTGGGTTGGCAGGTGAGGTGGAGGGCGGCTGCGGTGCCTGCCGGGTCGAGCTCAGCGAACCGGCGGACGGCCTGGCCGGTGGTCAGCGCCTCCACGGTCACGCCCCGCTCCTGGAGTCGTTGGAGCGTGTCGGGATCGGGCCACATGCGGCCGTTAGCGCCTGTCCCCACGACCAGATGGTCGGGAAGCTCGTCCAGCACCTCGGCGAGGTCGTCGAGGACCAGCGCGTGGCCGTCCTGGCGCCACCAGTTCCGCACCACCCGGTCGAGCAGGATGATGAGGTCCTTGGTCTCCTGGCGTCCGTCAACGACGATCCAGCCGAACTCATAGTGGTCGATCCGTGCCATCCCACCGCTCCCAAGAGGTTCAGTCGCATCGGCGGCATCGACCTCAACAAGCCACGGATCCGAGCCGCGCTGGCGGCGGTCCTGGCGCTTTCGGCTGCACCCGGCGGCTTCACCGTCGCTGACCTGGCCGCCAAGGTGCAGGCGATGGGCAGGCAGACCGGCTACACCATCCGCCAGGCCGCCTACGACCTGCGCAAGCTCCGCGGCAAGGATCTGCTCGTCAAACCCGGCCGGGCACGCCGCTATCAGGTCCCCCCATCCGCCGCCCGCACCATTGCCGCGCTGCTGGCCCCCGTGATCAGGTCATCGGCCCCATCCTGGCCGGTGTCCGCAGCCCCCGACTGGGCCGCAAGCCCGCCCACTGGACCGCCATCGACCGCGACTACGAGGTCTTGCGCATCGGCATGCAGACCCTCTTCGCCAATCTCGGCATCACAGCCGACGCCGCAGCATAGACAACAGTTTGTCGATCCGGATTCCTCAAGCGCCTAGCGGGAACGCTGGTTTTCGTGTCCGGCCCGCTGGGCGGCCACGTCCGGGATGAAGAACTCATACCTGATTACCGTTGCCGGTCATGGACGTGGGTTCTCGAAGCCCTTGGTGTTGCTTTGGGCGCCACCTGGGCGGCAAGCAGCGCGCCGAGCAGACCATCACGACCTTGGTCGCATCCCCGCTAGGTTGCGTCCAGGTCGATCAGCATCTGGGGGGCGGCGGGGTGAAGGGCAAGGCGCTCCAGCCACGGCTGCGTACCTAGGCGCTCGAAGATCGCTCCGGCCTCGGCGAGGAGTGGCTCGGCCCGCTGCGCATCTTCCTCAGCAAGCCACTCGGCGTGCTCAAGGAGCGCGACAGCGAGCCAGAATGGAACGCCCAGCTCGCGCAGCCTGCGGGCGGCCGCTTTGAAGTCGGCCTCGACGCGGTCCCGCTGGCCCCGCGCCGCGGCCAGGCGCGCCCGCACGCGCGCTGCTTGCGCCTGCAGGAGCGGCGGACGATGTCCATGAGGCAGCGCCTCGACGGCGGCGAGTAGCTCCTGCACCTTGGTGAGGTTACCGAGGGCAAAGGCCGCCTCCACCGCCCAGACAAACCCGGCCTTGGCGGCCTGGTGGTCGGCCGCCATCTCCCCTCGCACCTGGAAGGCTGTCTCACCAGCCACTAGGGCGTCGGCATGGCTGCCCTCGGCGTGCAGTACCGCCGCCCTGGCGGCGGCATGGAGGGCACGATCCTGGACGTCTGCGGAGGCCTCCAAGGCCGCAAAGCGTGCAAGCAGCTTTCTGGCTTCGTCGGGGTTTCCCTGACCGACGTGAATCTCAGGAAGCGCGCCGAGGAGGCCTGCGGTAAAGCTCGCGGCAGCCTCGTGTTCGGGCATCTCGGGGATCTCCGCCGCCAGGCTAGCGGCTTCCTGCCATCGGCCGGTGAGAAAGAGCGCGTAGGTGAACTCGCCAATCAAGGCGCACTCAAAGACGCGGTTGCCGATCTTGCGGGCCAGCGCCAAACCCTGCCGGGCCTGCTCGAGCGCCTCCTCGTAACGGTCGCGTCGGCACAGGAAGTCCGAGAGGTTGACATGGGCACGCAGCGCCGCCGCGGGCAGCTCATTCTCCAACGCCACCCTCAGGACATGGGTGAGCAGGGCCAGCGCCTTCTCGGTGCGTCCTTGGAACGAGGCCAGCAGACCCTCGGTGTTGAGCGCCTCGCAGAGCACCTCGGGAAGCCAGAGCGACTCGGCGATGTCGAGCGCCACCTCGATCCGCTCGGCGGCCACGTCCAGCTTGCCCTTGAGGAGGTGCAGCCGGCCGAGCTGGGCCGCAAGGGTGGCCAAGTCCTCGTCGGGCTCCTCAGCAGCCAGGACCCCGAAGGCCGCCTCCATCCGCGCAAGCCCCTGCTGCAACCGCCCAGCCGCCCAGTCGACCTCGGCCAGCCGGGCCGACACCCGCGCCGCCGGATGCGTCAGGCCCGCCGCCTGGAACAGCTCCATCGCACTGGCGAAGTGGGCGCTTGCCTGCTCGCCGCTCCCGGCCGTCCAGGCCATCTGGCCGGCTTGCTCCTGCAGCTCGGCCTGGACCGCTGGCTGGTCGGCCAGCTCGGCGGCCTGCTCAAAATAGCGGCAGGCCTCGGCGCTGGCGGCCAGCGCCGCCGCCCGGTGTCCGGCTCGAGTGAGCAACTCCAGCGCCTTGGCCTTCACCTCGGGGGCGTGAGGCGCGCTGGGCATGGCCCGATAGGCCTCCAGGTAGTGGGCGGCGACCACCTCGACGATCTCCTCCGGCTTGGCGCCCCAGCCGGTCTCCAACCAGGCGGCCGCAGCCTGATGGCGGGCCGCACGGTCCCGCTTGGAAAGGGTCGCGTAGGCCACGGTGCGAACCAGCTCCTGCACAAAGCCGTACTGGCCGCGTTCGGGTGAGCGCGGATCGTCCTGGATGGACAGCAGCTCCTTGCGGATCAGGCCGGCCAGCAGCGGCTCCAGCTCAGGCTCGGGCAGGCCGCTGAGCGCCGCCAGCGCCCGGCTGGCGAACGTCTTGCCGAGGACGGCGGCGTCCTGCAGCAGCCGCCGCTCTACCACGGTCAGGCTGTCCAGGCGCGCCGCGATCAGACCGTGCAGGGTCTCCGGCACCTCCAGGGCCTCGACCGGCCCGGCCGGGCGGTAGGTATTGCCCTCGGCTACCAGCAGGCCCCGGTCCAGCAGCATCCGCACCGTCTCCACCGCATACAGCGGCACCCCCTCGGCCCGCTCGAGGATCTGGTCCCGCAGTCCCACGGGCAGACCAGGAACCAGCCCGTCCAAGAGCTTTGCCATGGCACCCCGCGACAGGGGCTCCAGGTACAGCGAGGTAACCCCGGGCTTGGGGGCGGCCCAGCCGGGCCGCCGCTCGGCCAACTCGGGGCGGGCCAGCGTGATTAAAAAGAGTGGGTGGCTCCGGGACCAGTCCAGCAGGTACTCGACAAAGTCCAGCAGGGCGGCGTCGGCCCACTGCAGATCCTCAAAGACCAGCACCGTCGGGTGTTGTTCACTCAGCCGCTCAAAGAACAGCCGCCAGGCGCCGAACAGATCCTGGGGGTCAGAGGCAACCCACTCCTGCAGGCCGAGCAGATGCGCCAGCCGCGGCTCGATCCACTGGCGCTCCTCCGGGTCGGGGACGTGCTGCTCAACCGCCTCGCTGAGCTTGGCCAGGGCGGTCTCGGGCTCCTGGCCTTCGCGGATGCCGGCGCGGCCCCTGACCATCTCGGCCAGCGCCCAGTAGCTCACCCCCTCGCCGTAGGCCAGGCAGCGACCCCGATGCCACCAGACGGTCTCTGACAGCCCGTCGATATACTTCTCGAACTCCCAGGCCAGCCGCGACTTGCCGATCCCGGCGACGCCGACCACCGACACCAGGTGGGCTCTGCCCTCCTCGGCGGTGGGGTGGAACAACTCCTTGACCAGGCCCAGCTCCCACTCCCGGCCAACGAACGGCGCCTCCAACCCGTGCGCCTTGAGGGCACCGCCCCGGCCGGCGACCACCCGCAGCGCCCGCCACAGCACCACCGGCTCGGCCTTGCCCTTCAGCGTGTGAGCGCCGGCGTCCTGGTAGAGGATCGCGGCCTCGGTCGCCCGCCGGGTCGCCTCCCCGACCAGCACCGCACCCGGCGCAGCGGCCGCCTGCACCCGCGAGGCGGTGTTGACCAGATCCCCGGCGACCATCCCCTGCTCCCAGGTACCCAGCGTGACGGCCTCGCCGGTCAGCACCCCGGCCCTGGCCCGCAGATCCGGGGCGCCAACCTCGGCGCCGAGGGAGGCGACCGCCTGGACCAGGTCAAGCGCGGCGCGCACGGCCCGCTCGGCGTCGTCCTCCTGGGCGGTCGGGGTGCCCCACACCGCCATCACCGCGTCGCCGATGAACTTCTCGACCACCCCGCCGTAGCGGCCCACCAGCCGCCTGGCGGTGTCGAAGTAGCGGGTCAGCAGCTCCCGGACCTCCTCGGCGTCGCGCCGCTCCGACAGGCTCGTGAAGCCGACGAGGTCGGCGAACAGCACCGAGACCAGCCGCCGCTCGGCCCCGGTAGCCCTGGGCTTGGCGACGGGTGTGGCGACGGGCCGTTCCCTCTGGGTCCCCGTCGGCGCGATGCCCAAGGCTGCGCCGCACTCCCCGCAGAACCGATCCTCGGCGGCGACGCCAGCGCCACAGGACGGGCAGCTGAGCGCCAGCGAGCTGCCGCACCGGGAGCAGAACTTGCGTCCGGCAGGGTTTTCAAAGCCGCAGCTTGAACAGATCATCCGCCCCCCGAGTCCGGCTCGGCTCTACCAGCTCGCTGTCGCCATGCGTTCATGCAGCGAGCTTCATTGGCTTCGTCCCTACCATGCGGCCATGCCAACCTACAGCCCGGAGGATACGGCTCGGGGCGGAGAATGCCCATCCCGTACGACGTACAGCTCGGTCGGGTCTAACTACTTGGTCCTGAAGAAGTCCTGGTAGGCGTGGGCCAGTGTTGTGCCGGCGGCGGGGCCGGGGCCGGCGTGCGGGTCAGCCCGCGACCACGGTCATCCGCTGCAGGTTGTAGGCGAAGACCCCCAGGCCGACCCAGATGCGGGCGCCGCCCAGCCGGCGCAGCCTCGTCCGGGGCAGCCCAAAGGAGCGCTTGAGGTGGCTGATGCGGGCCTCGATCCCGACCCGCCAGTTGCGTAACCGCCGGAACCGCCGACTCCGCTAAGGCCGGCCGCGCCCTGCTCGGGGTGCCGGTGCGCTGCAGCCCGATCCGCTTGACGCCCAACGCTGCCAGGGCCTGGTCGTTGGCGGCGGTCCCGAACCCGCGGTCGGCGACCACCGTGCCGGGTGGCCGGCCGGTCACCGCCACCACGCGCTCCACTGATGACAGCAGCTGCGGCGCGTCGGGTGGGTTGCCCGGCTGCAGCCGGTGGTCGGCGACGAAGCCGCGCTCGTCCTCGGCCAGCAGCAAGCTGTAGCCGAACTGGGTCGGCGCCCTTGGCTGCCCTTACGAATGGGACGGGCGTCCGGGTCGGCCAGCGACACCAACCGGTCGGGAATCACCCGGTTGCCAGCCAGGCGCTGGTCGGTCTGGGCCAGCAGCCGCTCGGTCGCGGTGACCGTCTCGGCCAGCTCGCCGACCAGCCGGCCAAGGCGCCCGTCATCGGGCCGGCGGGCCAGCGTCCGGTGGGCGTTGCCCGCCCCCACCCGCACCTGCCGCCGCGACTGCCTGGCGATCGCTGCGACCTCGCCGGTCAGCCGGTCCACCTCGCCCATGGCCACCCCGGTGCGCCGGCGCAGGGTGCGAGCCAGCTGCCTCATGCGACACCCAGCGGCCCGACCGCGATCGCGGAACCGGGTCCGGCTGGCGGCGCCACGGGCCTTGATGCGGCGGACCAGCCCGCCCAGCTTGCGGACGGCGTGCTCGAGCAGGTCGGCGTCGGTCGGTAGTCGACGTCGGCCTCGACCACGGTGGTATCCACCGCAGCTTCCGGCCGCGCAGCAGCTTGTCCTCACATAGCTTGCCGAGCAGCGCGGCGTTCAGCCGCTCGATCACCTGCGGGCCGGCGCGGCGCACCAGCTTGACCAGCGTGGTCGGGTGCGGCACCGGCCGATCCAATGGGATCCGGCAGAACCGCCGCCACGACAGCGAGTCGGCGACCTCGCGGCACAGGCGCTCATAGCCCAGCTGGTAGCGGTGTTTCAGGTACAGTAGCCGCAGCAGCGTGTCCACCGGCACCGACGGCCGGCCAAGGCGGCGGTCGAACAGCGCCCGCCACGGCGCGATGAACCGCTCGTCGTCCAGGTAGGCATCGATGCGGACAAGTTCGGCGGGCAGCCGCCTGGCCTCCTCGGGCAGCAGCAGCTCCCAGATCGTGGTCTGCGGATCGGTCTCACGCAGCACCGGTGACCTCCAAGCAACGCGGCCCGGCAGGAGAATCACAACGGTGTCATTCAACCACGAAACCGGACCCCGCCTACCGGCGTTCCCGCAGCTCAACCGCTATCTCAGCCGCGACTTCTTCAGGACCAAGTAACTAAGGCAAGCCAACGGCCCAGACCCAGACCGACTGCGAGTGCTGTGCCAAGGGTCGACTCGGCGGTCGGCACCTTGACCAATCAGGACCACCTCACACCCTCGCCCGGCGATGACCCGATGACGCTCATCAAGTCGAGCACTTCCGCAAATACCAACCTCGAGGCGAGTACCTGTACGCCTCATCGACGCCTACTCACCTCGCCACAGCAGACCCCCGTCCTGCAACATGCTGTACCGATTCGCGCTCGAACGCTCCCTCTCACGCGTCGCCGTATACCCGATGGCAGCCACTGCGCCGCTCTACGCTCGACCCGAATCAAGTCCGAGGACAGCAGTGCGCCAAGGCGCCAGCTGGACGGCGGCGTAGCACCTGCAGCTGACTGCCGCGGCGGTGGCCAGGCGCGTCCATCGCGGCGTCGTGTTCCTCGGAGTCCGTGCTGCTGAGCTGTCCTGGCTGGTTGTTCGCCCCACCGGGTCTGCCCGGCGGAGCGTCCAGCCGGCATCCAGCGGTCCGACACCGCCGCCGCGGCCGGTACTGCCAGGACGCCAGCCGTGGCGTCGTTGGACGGTCCGCACCCAGCATGCGGTGTCCACCCATCCGGGTGCGCCGTCCGGGGTCCGGCGGTCCGGCCGGCTGGTGTCCACCCGTCCGGTGTCCACTGTCTGGCGTCCACCCGTCCGGCCGGCTGGTGTCCAACCCGTCCGGTGTCCAACCCGTCCGGTGTCCGCCCCCCGTCGGTCCGGACGCGGCCGTCCCCTCCCACCTACGGCGGTGGCGTTGGGGACCAGGTCGAGGCGGCCAGGCGACCGTCACCACAGCCACGGGTCGAGGTCCCTGCGGCTGCCGCGCCGTCGGGCGGCTCGCTCGACAGCCCGGGAGGCCTGGCGGCGGGCGAGGTTGCCGAGGTCGCGGTGGTCAGGAGGGTCGGTGGGGGGACCGGGCCGGGTTGGGTGCGGGCGGCGGCCGCGCGTGCCCGCTGCGCGACCAGGCAGGCCAGGCCGGCGTGTGCGGAGCGCCCCATGGCTGGCGGCTTCGCTGTGGGCCCGGGAGCAGGCTGCAGCGCGAGGTGGCTGCACCTGCCGCGTGGCTGCCGTCCTCGGGCTGGGTGGGCGACCACGCTGCGTGGTAGTCGTGGAGGCAGCCGGCCGGGTGGGCGAGCCTGCAAGGGCCGATGGGGCGTGTCGACGGGGAGGGCGTGCGGCCCCGACGCGGCCCACGCTGGCAGCGGGCGTCCCCGGCTCGCTGCCGGCAGCGCTGTGACCTGCGGGAATGGGTGGTGGGCCTGCCAGGACTTGAACCTGGGACCTCATCCTTATCAGGTATCGACGGTCACGCGCCGTGCTATTCGGCCTTTCTCCAGGTCGCGCCGCTCGTAAATGCTCCAGGGATGGGGTGAAGGCCCGCTCGTACAGCCCGGGCGGGTGAGGGTATCAGGACCCGGGTGTCAGCTCATCCCAATGTGTGAGGCCGATGTCGTGCCTTGGCTCGGCTCAGTGCTCAGGTGGCTCGATCTTGGCATTCATCCCGGCGTGCTCCTTGAGCAGGTACAGCAGGTTGGTGCCCGACAGCAGCTCCAACGGCTTGTCGTTGGCGAAGTCGAACGAGGCCTTGCCGAACCCCGAGGTGGTAACCAGGATGCCCTTGGTGGCGCCCTCGTTGTGGACGCTGCCGAACAGGTCCCGCACGGCGCTGACGGGGACGGTGTTCTTGTAGCGCTTGACCTGGATGATGACCTTGCCGCCGAAGATCGCGCGGCTGTCGTAGGCCACACAGTTCACCCCGCCGTCGCGGGAGGGCTGGGTCATCCTGGTCGCCAGGCCTATCTTGGTGAACAGGTTGGTGATCAGCGATTCGAACTCGCCCGGCTTGAGCTCCATCAGGTTGGGCCGCTGATCCAGCCCGACAGCACGTCGGCTTCCTTCACGAAGCCGGCGATTCCAGATGCCCTCGAACAGGACGACTTCCAGCTGCTCGACGACCCAGAACGGTCGTTCGAGGCGAGGTACTGCATGAAGTTCGGCGAGCAGCTCGCTTCGGCGGGGGTCGTCGCGGCGAAACACAAGAACGATCAGCCGGAGCAGGGCACCGGGGGCGAACCCAAACACCAGTAGGGCGACCACGAAGGTCTGCCAGGACACGATTGCGTCGAGCAGCTCCGCGCCCATCAAGTCAGCCTAGGGACAAGTGAACGGAATCGGGCATCGTGGCTGGCGTCGTGGAGGAGCGCTCCGAGTGCGAGCTTGCCCTCGTCGGTCAGCTCGTAGTAGCGACGTGGTGGCCGCTTTTCTCTCAGCTGGGTCTGGTCTTCCCATCCGTCCTTTAGCCAGCCCTCGTCGAGCATGCGGCGGAGGATCGGGTAGAGCACCCCTGACCGGACGCCGGCTCGCCTGGACAGGTCGTAGCCCCAGTGCCGGCCGACGGGGTCCTCCATGAGAGCCAGGGCCACCTGGATCAGCGCATGAGTCCTTCTCATAGCTCGTAGTCTACCTAGATAGCATACGGCTCACAACAGGATACGCCTGTGGTCGAACACTGTCAGGGTACGTGGCAGGCTTGACATTGCTGCCGGAGGCGGCGCGGACC
>JBIOYL010000431.1:0-6443 GCA_044870185.1 Actinomycetes bacterium
CGCCGTGCCGGCGACCAGCGGGCCGCCGTGGACGCCGCGCGGGAGCGCCACGAGCACGTCGCCGCCCTCGAGGAGGAGGCCGCCTACCTAGCCCGGCTGGTCGACCTGCTGGCCGCCTTCCGGCTCCACCTGGTCTCCCGGCTCGGCTCGCGGCTGTCGGCCGAGGCGGGCCGGCTGTTCGCCGAGCTGACCGACCACGAGTACCAGGACCTGGTCGTGGACCCGGAGACCTATGCGATCCGCATCGCCGACGCGGGCGCCACCTACGAGCTCGACCGCTTCTCCGGCTCCGAGCACGACCTGGCCAGCCTGGCGCTGCGGGTGGCGGTGAGCCTGGTGATCGCCGAGAGCGCCGGCGAGCTCGGCGTGCTGGTGCTCGACGAGGTGCTCGGGTCGCTGGACCGGGACCGCCGTCAGCGCATGCTGGCCGCCCTGACCGCCTTGCAGGGCCGCTTCCGGCAGGTGCTGCTGGTCACCCACGACGACGAGGTCAAAGACCTGCTGCCGGCCGCCATCGAGGTGCGCAAGGGGCCGCACCGGACCTCGACGGCGGCGCTGGTCTGCTGAGCTTCAAGCAGCTCGGAAGTCGTTGACACCTCCGGTGGCCTGGCCGATACTGCGCCGACCGCCGAACCGCCGACCGCTCCATGGCGTGGGACCACACCCGCCGGCCGGTCCGCGCCCGTCGGCCGCCGGCCCGGCGGCCGGTGCGGGCGGCCGGCGCCGGCGGCCGCAGCGAGCATGCGGGCCGATGGCCGACTTGGGGAACAAGGGTGGTGGCTGCGACGTTAGGGGGACGTCGGGCCGAATGTCGGATGTCGTGGTACACATGCCGCCGCAGCATCCGACGGTCTCGGGTTGGAGCAGCACGAAAGGAACGCATCGTGGCAGCAGAGGAAGAGGACGAGGAGACGCAGGTCGAGGCCTCGCTGGAGGAGCTGATCGCCAAGAAGGCCGACCGGCCGGCGGTTGCCGACGACGAGGATGACGAGGAGGCGCTGCTCGGGGCGCTCGGGCGCGACGAGGCGCGCGAGTCGCTGACCACCAAGGTGCTGCCCGTGCAGGCCAACGAGTTCGTGTGCACGAGCTGCTACCTGGTCAAGCACCGCAGCCAGCTCGCCGATCGTCGGCGGATGCTGTGTCGCGACTGCGCCTGAGCAGGCCGGCGGCCCGCCGGGCGGGCCGCTCAGCGGCGCTGCGGCTGCGCTTGCCGGCGGCCCGCTCGGCGGCGGGCCGCCCGGCGCCACGCCGCCGGGCGGCCAGGTGGACGGTCGCGCTGGCTGCCGCCGTGGCGACCGGGCTGGCCCTGGTGGCCGCATTCCCCGGCCCGGACCTCGGGCCGGTCGCCTTCGTCGCGCTGGTGCCGCTGCTGCTGGTCGCCTGGGCGACGGGGGTGCGGCAGGCGGCGCTGCTCGGCTACCTGGCCGGGCTCACCTTCTTCGGCGTGCACCTCGCCTGGATCGTCACCTTCGGCGTGCTGGCCTGGGCCGCGCTGTGCGCGGCCCAGGCCTTGTTCGTGGCCGCGTTCTTCGCGCTGGTGCCCGTCACCAGACGGCTCGGCGGCTGGCAGGTGCTGGTCCTGCCCGCCTGCTGGGCCACGCTCGAGCTGGTGCGCGCGCACGCGCCGCTCGGCGGCTTCCCGTGGGGCCTGCTGGCGCTCAGCCAGCACGCCGGCGGCCCGCTGCTGCCGCTGGCCCGGGTGGTCGGCGCCTACGGGCTCGGCGCGGTCATCGTGGCCGTGAACCTGGCCCTGGCCAGCGCGGTCCGGGCGGCCGCCGCGCGCCGGGCGGGCGCCGCGGCGGCCTGGCCGGTCCTGGCCGCCGGGCTCGTGCTGGCCGGGCTGGCCGCCCCGGCGCTGCCGCCGGTCAGCGGCCCGCCGCTGGACCTGGCCATCCTGCAGGACAGCGTGCCGCCCGGCCACGACCGCCCCGACCAGGCCGCCATCGACCAGGCCGTGTTCGCCCACCACCTGCAGATGACCGAGGCGCTGGCCGCGGGCAGGCGCCCGGACCTGGTCGTCTGGGGAGAAGGCGCGGCCAACGACGACCCGTTCGCCAACGCCGCCTGGCATGCCGCGATCGGCCAGGCCGCGCGGACGGTCGGCGCGCCGCTGCTGATCGGGGCGACCACCGACCGGGGGGAGGCCCACTACGCCACCGAGGCGCTGCTGTTCACCCCCGGCGGCGAGCTCGCCGACCGCTACGCCAAGCGCCGGCTGGTCCCCTTCGGCGAGTACGTGCCGGGCGGGGACGTGATGCGCCGGCTGGTGCCGGCGGCCGATCGCCAGGTGCCTGCCGACAAGCTGCCCGGCCACCGCCTGGCGCCGATGGTCGTCGACGGGGTCCGCTTCGGCACGCTCATCTGCTACGAGTCCGCCTACCCGGAGGACCCCCGCCGGCTCGCCCGCGACGGCGCCCACTTCATCGTCGTGCTCACCAACAACACCTCGTGGGGCTACACGCCCGGCTCCCGCCAGCACCTGGCCACCAGCCAGCTGCGCGCGGTCGAGGAGGGCCGCACGGTCGTGCACGCCGCGGTGTCGGGGATCAGCGCCGTGGTCGGCCCTGACGGGGTGGCCCGCCAGCAGACCGGGCTGTACCAGCGGGCGACCATCCGGGCCGCGGTCGCGCCGCGCTCGGGGCTCACCGTGTACGCCCGCGACGGCCGGCTGGTCGAGGCGGCCCTGGTCGGGCTGGCCGTGGCCGGGCTGGCCGGCAGCATGCTGGCCGCGGGCCTGGCGCGCCGGCGCCCACCGACCCCGCCGCCCGGCCGGCCGCAGACGCCCACCGACGCCCCGTCCGGCCGGCCGCACGTCGTCACCCGCATGGTCACGCGAGGTGGCCGGTGAGGGCCCTGGTCGTCATCCCAACCTACAACGAGGCCGGCTCGGTCGAGCAGGTCATCGACCTCGTCCTGGCGGCCGACCAGCGCGCCGACGTGCTGGTCGTCGACGACGGCAGCCCCGACGGCACCGCCGGCCTGGTCGAGCGGCGCCTGGCCGGCGAGCCCCGGCTGCACCTGGAGCGGCGCACCGCCAAGCAGGGGCTCGGCGCCGCCTATCGGGCCGGGTTCGCGTGGGGTCTGGCGCGCGGCTACGACGCCCTGGTCGAGATGGACGCCGACCTGTCCCATCCGCCCGACCGGCTGGGCGCCCTGCTCGACGGGCTGGCCACGGCGGACCTGGTGATCGGCTCGCGCTACGTGCCCGGCGGACGGACCGTGAACTGGGCCAGGCTGCGGGAGGCGGTCTCGCGGGGCGGCAACGCCTACGTGCGGCTCGCGCTCGGCATGCCGGTGCACGACGCCACCGCCGGCTACCGCGCCTACCGGCGCGAGGTGCTCGAGGCGCTGCCGGTGGAGGCCGTGCAGTCCAACGGCTACTGCTTCCAGGTCGAGATGGTCCACCGCACCTGGCAGGAAGGCTTCCAGGTGGCCGAGGTGCCGATCACGTTCACCGAGCGCACCGCCGGCGTGTCGAAGATGAACCGCCGGATCGTCGCCGAGGCGCTGTGGCGGGTGGCCGTGTGGGCGGCCACCGGCGGCCGCCGCCGCGCCCGCCGCCACCATCCCCGCAGCGTGGTGGCTGCCTAGCCGAACTCCTCCAGCAAGGCGAGCACGGTGCGGACCATGCAGCCGGTGCCGCCCTTGGGCTGGTAGTAGAAGGCCTGCTTGGCGGTGGCCGGGCCGGCGATGTCCAGGTGGACCCAGGGCCGGCCGGCCACGAACTCGCGCAGGAACAGCCCTGCCTGGATCGCGTCGCCCAGGTGCTCGGTGGCGTTGCGCAGGTCGGCGACGTCCGAGTCGATCCAGCGGCGGTAGTCCTCGACCAGCGGCAGCTCGCCGGCCAGCTCGCCGGTGCGCCGGGCCGCCTGCAGCAGCCGGGCCACCAGCGGCGGGCTGTTGCCCATGACGGCCGTGCAGCCCGGGCCGAGCCCGACCATCGCCGACCCGGTCAGCGTGGCCAGGTCGACGATCGCGTCCGGCTCGGCTTCGGCGGCCAGCGCCAGCCCGTCGGCGAGGATGAGCCGCCCCTCCGCGTCGGTGTTGGTGATCTCGATGGTGGTGTGGTTGCGGACCCGGATCACGTCGCCGGCGCGCATGGCCGACCCGCCGGGCATGTTCTCGACCAGCGGCAGCACCCCGGTGACCTCCAGGTGGACGTCGAGCGCGGCGAGCGCGCGCATGACCGCGAGCACGCTCGCCGCGCCGGCCATGTCGTCTTTCATGCCGTCCATGTGCTCGCCGCGTTTGAGGTCCAGGCCGCCGGTGTCGAAGGTGACGCCCTTGCCGACCAGCGCGACGCGCCGGGTGGCGCCCTCGGGCCGGTGGCCGAGCACGACGATGCGTGGCGGGACGGCCGAGCCGGCGCCCACGGCCAGCACGCCGCCGAAGCCGCCCTGCGCAAGCGCCTGGCCTTCGAGCACCTCGACCGTCAGGCCGGCCTCACCGGCGACGCGGACCGCCGCCGCAGCCAGGGTGGCCGGGTTGATGGTATTGGCCGGCTCGTTGACCAGGTCGCGGGCGAGCAGGGCCGCCTGGGCGGCCACCTCGGCGCGCCGCAGGACGCCCTCCAGGTCGGCCGTGGCCTCGTCGACCAGCAGGGCCACCTCGGCCACGACCGGGTCGTGCTCGCTCCGGTAGCGCTCGAAGCGGTAGGCGGCCAGCGTGAACCCCTCGGCGACGGCCGCGAGCGCCGCCGGGCCGCCGCCGGCCTGGTGCAGCGCGGTGGCGACCCGGCCGCCCTTGAGCTCGCGGGCGGCGACGCTGGCCGCCCGGCGCAGCGTCTCGTCGGTCCGGTCCGCGTCCGGGCCGACGCCGGTGAGCAGGACGCCGCCCGCCCGGATCGCGCCGAAGCCCGGCACGAGCAGGGTCTGGTCGAGCGCGCCGGTGAAGCCGCCGGTCTGGGCGAGCATGCCCAGGTCGGCGCCCAGCCGGTCCAGGACATCCCGGGTGGCCGGGAACGGGCGGGGTCCGTCGTCGCCGCCGGCGACCGGGAGCACGAGCAGGTCGGCGTCGGCGTCGGCGGCCGGGCGCGGGGACAGCGACAGCTGCGGCATCGGGGCTCCGTCGGTGGAGGCGGTTCGGTAGGAGCGGTTCGGTAGGAGCGGTTCGGTGGAGGCGGTTCGGTGAGGCGGTTCGGTGGAGGCCGACGCTGGCGCGGCGGACGGCTCGCCAGGCGGGCGCGGCCGGCGGCCCACCCCGCGGCATGATGCCACGTCCGCTGCTGCGTCCGGTACTGTCTGTACGGCGAGCTGGTCGTGCGGCGAGCTGGTCGTGCGGCGAGGAGGTGAGCAGACGACGATGATGGGCTGGCTGCGCCGGCGGGCGCGGCCGCCCGCCCCGGCGGTCGAGGCGGCCTGGGCGTCGCTGGCGCGCTGCGCGCAGGCGCTGGACGAGGGCGCCCGGGCGCTGCTGGCGACCGTGCCGTCGGCGCGGCGGCCAGGGGTGCCGCTGGAGGCGGGCGTCGTCGGGTTCCTGGCCGGCCTGGAGGCGGCCCGGGCCGAGCTGCCCGGCTGGGCGCTGCCCGAGCTGGCCGAGGTGCAGGCGGCGGCGACGGCCGCCCTGGACCGCGCCGGGCGCCGCGCCCGCGCCCTGCCCGCCGCGGCGGCCGGGCTCGACTTCGAGCACCGCACCCAGGCGGTCGGCGCGGTCCTCGACGAGCTCGCACCCGTCGGGGACGCCGAGACCGCCCTGCGTGCGCTGCGCCGCCGCCGCCACGAGCCGACCTGACCGGAGCGTGGAGGCGCCGATGCCCGGGCCCGCCGACGACCGTCCGACCCGCCGCGACCAGGTGCTGCCGGCTGGGGCGCGGCAGTGCTTTGCCTGCGGCGACGACAACCCGATCGGGCTGCACCTGGACGACATCCACCAGGAGGGCGACGAGGTGCACGCCACCCTGCAGCCCCGCCCCGAGTACCAGGGCTACCCGGACGTGCTGCACGGCGGCATCTCCGCCGCGGCGCTGGATGAGGTGATGGGGTACGCGGCCATCCTGCTGGCCGGGATCTGGGCGGCGACCGCCACGATGGAGCTCCGCTACCGGGACCGGGTGCCCACCGGCGCCGCGCTGCGGTTGGTGGCGGGCCTGCGTGACGCCCGCGGGCGGCGGGTGCGGGCCTGGGCCCGGCTGCTGCTGCCCGACGGCCGGGTCGGCGTGGAGGCCAGCGGGCTGCTGGTCGCGCTGCCCGAGCCGATCGCCAGCCGGGCCAGGGCCCTGTACGGCCCGATGGCCTGAGCGCCGGGGACGCCGCTCACGCCGCCGGCGCGATGCCGAGGGCGGCGCGCAGGAAGGCGAGCTGGAACAGCAGCAGGTGCTCGGCCACGACCTCCTCGGAGGTCATGTGGGTGACCCCCGGCAGGGGCAGCACGCTGTGGGGCCGGCCGGCGGCGAGCAGGGCGGCCGACAGGCGCAGCGTGTGGGCGGCGACCACGTTGTCGTCGGC
>JBIOYL010000432.1:0-7249 GCA_044870185.1 Actinomycetes bacterium
GATGGCCTCGCAGATGCGGCGCACCGTCGAGGTGGAGATCGTGGACTCGGGGCCGAGCGCATCGGCCAGGCTGGCCTCCACGTCGCGGGTCGACAGGCCGCGCACGAACCCGGCGATCACCAGCGACTCCAACGCGCCTGTGCGGGTCACCCCGATCCCGAGCAGGCGGGAGGCGAACGCCTCGTCGGTGCCGCGCAGTTTGGGGCGCTCCAGGGTGACCTCGCCGGCGGTCGACTTGATCGTGGTCGGGCTGTAGCCGTTGCGGGAGCCGGCGCGTTCCCGCTCGCCCCGCTGGTAGCGGTCGCGGCCCAGGAACTCGGTGACCTCGGCTTCCAGGACTGACTGGAACGCCAGGCGCACGGCCAGACGGGCGAGTTCCTCGAAGTGGTCGGCTAGGCTGCCGGTAGTGGTGGCGGCGATCAGCTCGGCCAGCTCGGCACGGATGCGCTCGCTGGGCGATACTCGTGGGGTCACGGGCGTGGGTCCTCCTTCGTGAGTGGTCAGCTCTTCGGGGGAGCCTACGCCCGTCGACTTTTACACCGGGGGATGGACGCCACCAGCCATGATGGTCTTGGAGTCGTGTCGCATGGCTTGGTGGTCGGTGGCGCTTGCTTCAACGGGATGATGGCGAGGCTGCTCTGCGACCCGCCCGCACGCTCGCGACGACGGCCGCCCCGGCGGCCACCACCGCGGACGTGATCGGGAGGAGCTTGGACCCAACGATGCTATCGAACAACAGAAAGCCAGCAAGACCGATGATCTCCGACAGCACGATGCCGACGAGGAAACCCCTGATCAGGGCAAGTATGGTGACGACGACCGTGCGCATGCCGGTCTCCCTTCCTACGGCGCTGCGACCGACTCCGTGCAGGCCGGACCTGTCCGGCCGTGACCTGGGCGCACCCGTCTCCAGCTCAGGCGGCGTGGTGTCGCCAACGACGCTACGTGGCGCCACCCGCAGGTGTCGTCCGACCAGGGAGGATGGTCCGCTACGCCGGCCGGGGCAGGCCAACTACCCCAGGGAATGCAGGCCGGTGCGCGCGGTCACAGCCAGCCGGGACGCACCAGCCCGGTCTCGTAGGCCAGCACCACCAGCTGGGCGCGGTCATGCGCGGCGAGCTTGCCCATGATGCGGCTCACGTGCGTCTTGACCGTCGCCGGGCTCATGAACAGCCGCCCGGCGATGTCGTCGTTGCCCAGCCCCTCCCCGACCAGCGTCAGCACCTCCCGCTCCCGGTCGGTCAGCACCCGCAGGCGGGCGGCGGCAGCCGGCTCGCGGACGGGCCGGGCGGCGAACTCGGCGATCAGCCGCCGGGTCACCCCCGGCGACAGCAGCGCGTCGCCGCGGGCGACCACCCGCACCGCGTGGCGCAGCTCGGCCGGGTCCACGTCCTTGGCCAAGAAGCCGCTGGCGCCGGCGCGCAGCGCCTCGTACACGTACTCGTCCAGGTCGAAGGTGGTCAGCACCACCACCCGCACCCCGGCCAGGTGGGGGTCGGCGACGATCCGTCTGGTCGCCTCCAGCCCGTCCAGCTGCGGCATGCGGATGTCCATGAGCACCACGTCGGGCCGGACCCGCCGGGCCAGCTCGACCGCCTCGGTGCCGCTGGCCGCCTCGCCCACCACCTGGATGTCGTCGCAGCTGTCCAGCAGGGTGCGCAGGCCGGCGCGCACCAGCGGCTGGTCGTCGGCCAGCAGGACCCTGATCATGATCATCGGGGCACCCCCTTGGGGTTCCCCGAACCCCTCCGGACCGTCACGGCGTGCCCTCGCGCAGCGGCAGCCGGGCGTGCACGCGGAAGCCGCCGGCCGGCTTCGGCCCGGCCACCAACCACCCGCCCACCGCCGCCGCCCGCTCGGCCATCACCGCCAGCCCATGCCCTGCGCCGCGGCTGCCAGGCGCGCCGGCCGGCGGCGGCCGGTTGCCCCGCCCGTCGTCGTCGACCTCGACCTCGACCGCGTCCGGCGCATAGCGCAGGCGCACCGTGGCGCTGGCCGCCTGCGCGTGCCGCAGCACGTTGGTGAGCGCCTCCTGCACGATCCGGTAGGCGGTCAGCTCCACCGCGGGTGGCAGCGGCCGGGCCGCGCCGGCCATCGCCAGCTCCACCCGCAGCCCGGCGCCTTGGGCCATGCCCACCAGCTCCTCCAGCTGGTCCAGACCAGGCAGCGGCGTGCGCGGGGCAGCACCCTCACGCAGCGTGGTGACGGTTCCCTTCAGCTCGGCGAGCGCCTCCCGGCTCGCCTCCCGGATCGCCCGCACCGCCGCCAGCGCCCGCCCCCCGCACGCGTCGCAGCCGTCCAGCGCCTCCTCGGCCACGCCCGCCTGGATGGCGATCACCGCGATCATGTGGGCGGTGATGTCGTGCAGGTCCCGGGCCAGCCGCAGCCGCTCCTCGCCCGCATGCCGGCGCGCGGTCTCCTCCCTGGTGCGCTCGGCTTCGACCGCCCGCCGTTCGGCTTCGGCCAGATAGTCCCGCCGGCCACGGGTCACCTCCCCCATGGCCAGGGCCAGCGCCACGATCAGCACCGAGAGGCCGACCTCGGCCGGCGTGCCCGGGTCGCGGGCCAGCAGCGCCCAGACCACGAGCGTGACGGTCAGCGTCGCGGCGGCGAACAGGGCGAGCGCACGCCGGCCGGTGGCCGCCGTGGTGTACAGGGCGATCAGTGGCGTGGCCCAGATCGGGCCGGTCGGGTATCCCAGGGCGACGGAGATCGCCACCGCGGCAGAGGTGACCAGCAGGGCGACGGCAGGCCGCTGCCGCCGGACCGCCAGCGCCACCGTGGCGGCCGCCACGAGCGTCCAGGCCAGCCAGTCCAGTGGCCGCTCGCCGTTGCCGCCCCCCTGCGCCGCCTCGTAGGTCCCGAAGACCTCGAAGATCCCGACGATCGACACCACCGCGAGGTCGGCCGCCCACGGGCGACGCAGCCACCCCGGCGACCGCCGGGCTGTGGCCATCACCGATCTGACCAGCGCTGACATGCTCATGCCTGCACCGTAGGCCTCGACCAGCCCGCTGTCATCCATCCGCCAGGGTAGGCGCCTCATCCCAGCGGGGTAGCCGCATCTTGTCCCTGTCCGACGCCGCCAGCCGCGCCGTCGGTGCCGCCTGGCGCCGCCATCCCGCGGCACCGATGCGCGACCTCGATCCGCCTGGATCCTGAATCCCGGTTTGAGGACGCGCCGGGCGTGCAACCCCAGGTGAGCGCGGGAGGAGAACCCCGGGATGGTCGGGCTCTCCGCAGCTCGCCTCGAAGCAGCCCCCTTCCCCCGTGATCCCCGGGTCTCCCGCCACCCCGGCGCCCCCGATGCCCCCGCCATCCCGCTGCTCCTGTGACCCAGGATCCCCGACCAGAAGGAGTCCCGTGTGCGCCGCGTCGTCCTTGCCCTTGTGACCGTCCTGCTGGCCGTCGCCATGGCCGCCTGCGAGCGCGGCCAGCCCACCCCCGCCAGCCCCAAGGCCGCCAGCCCCCCGGCCGCCACGACCACCGCCAAGGCCGCCGCTCAGGCCACCCAGCCAGCCGCCACCCCCGCGCCCGGCAGCGGCGCCACGGTCGACCCGGCCCGCTTTGTCCGCCGGATCAGCAACCCGTGGTGGCCGATGCCCCCCGGCAGCCGCTGGACCTACCGCCAGACCGACGCCGACGGCACCCAGGCACGCATCGAGGTCACCGTCACCCACCAGACCAGGCAGATCCTGGGCATCACCGCCACCGTGGTGCACGACCGGCTGACCCAGGACGGCCAGGTGCAAGAAGACACCGACGACTGGTACGCGCAGGACCGCCAGGGCACCGTCTGGTACCTGGGCGAGGCCACCAAAGCGTTCGACCACGGCCGGGTGACCTCGACCGCTGGGTCCTGGCAGGCGGGGGTGGACGGCGCCCAGGCGGGGATCATCATGCCGGCCCGGCCGCGGCCGGGCATGGCCTACCGGCAGGAGTACTTGCGGGGGGAGGCCGAGGACGCCGCCCGGGTGCTGAGCGTGGGCCAGACGGTCAAGGTGCCCGCTGGGGTGTGAGGAGCTGCTCCGCTTCGACCACACCCCCTGACCCGGCCGAGCCCGGCGTGCTGCGCCGGCCCGGGCGCCGCGTACAATGCCAGCGGCCCTGGTCGCCGGGGTCCTTCCCCAGTGTCGTCCCACCGCTTCGAGGTGCGAGGTGAAGGACAGCCGTGGCCGGCCGCATCCGTGACGAGTCGATCGCCGAGGTGCGTGCGGCGACCGACATCGCGGCGCTCACCGGTGAATACGTCGCCTTGCGCCCGGGCGGCGGCGCCCGCATGGTCGGGCTCTGCCCGTTCCACCAGGAGAAGACCCCTTCGTTCACCGTCAACGCGGCCACCGGCTCCTTCCACTGCTTCGGCTGCCAGGCGCACGGCGACGCCATCGACTTCCTCATGCAGCAGGAGGCGCTGTCGTTCGTCGAGGCGGTCGAGCGGCTGGCCCTGCGGGCCGGGGTCGAGCTGCGCTACGAGGGCCGCTCGGCGGGGGAGCGGGGAGGCCTCGGGGCCAGGACCCGGCTGGTCGCCGCCCATGGCGAGGCGGTCGCCTTCTACCACCGGTGGCTCATCGAGGCGCCCGAAGGCCGGCCCGCCCGCGCCTACCTGGCCGCGCGCGGGTTCGACCGCTCGGTCGCCGAGCGCTTCTCGCTCGGCTGGGCGCCGGCCCACGCCTGGGATGCGCTCGTCGCCCACCTGCGCGGCAAGGGCTTCCGGCCAGAGGAGCTGCTCGAGGCGGGACTGGCCAAGGCGGGCCGCCACGGGCTGCGCGACACCTTCCACGCCCGCGTGCTGTTCCCGATCTACGACGTGGCCGGCGCGCCGGTCGCCTTCGGCGGCCGGCTGCTGGAGCAGGGCGGGGAGGCTGGGGGAGTCGAGGGGCGCCCGCCGCCCGGCCGTGGCCCGAAGTACCTGAACACCGCCGAGACGCCGATCTGGCACAAGGGGCGGGCGCTGTATGCGCTGAACTGGGCCAAGCAGGCGATCGTGCAGGGCGGCTTCGCCGTCGTGGTCGAGGGCTACACCGACGTGCTCGCCTGCCACCAGGCCGGCCTGGTCCAGGCGGTGGCGACCTGTGGCACGGCGCTGCGCGCCGACCACTTCAAGCTGCTGGCCCGCTTCACCGACAAGGTGGTGCTCGCCTTCGACGCCGATGCCGCCGGCGCCAAGGCGGCCGACCGGGGTGCGGGCGAGCTGATCGCCTCGCCCGAGGCGTCCCTGTCCGCCTACGTGCTCACCATGCCGCAGGGACTCGACCCGGCCGAGCTCGTGGCACGACATGGCGGTCAGGCGCTGCGCGGGCTGGTCGCCGACGCCCAGCCGCTGGTCGGCTGGTGGCTCGACTGGAACCTGGCCCGCTTCGACCTGCGCACCCCCGAGGGCCGGGCCCGGGCGTCCCGCGAGCTGGTGCCGATCCTGCGCCGCGTCCCCGACGAGGGCCAGCGCACCGGGTACGCCCGCGCGCTGGTCCTGCGCCTGGGCTTGGACGAGCGCCAGTACCTGGCCATGGTCGCCGGCCAGCCGGCGCGCCCGCAGGTGGCCGCCAAGGCCCCGCCCCGGTCGCGCAGCCCGCAGGCTCGGGCCGAGTGCGAGGCGCTCAAGTTCGCGTTGCAGCACCCCGAGTGGACGGCGGAGGCGGCCGCCCGCTGGGAGCCCGACTGGTTCACCACGCCAGGGACGAGCGCCGCGTTCGCCGCCCTGACCAAGGCGGGCGGGGTCGGCAGGCCGCTGGACGCGGTCCTCGAGGCGGCCGCCAACGAGACCGAGCGCCGCTTCATCCGGAGCTTGGCCGTCGAGACGTTCGCGGGGACCGAGGACCGCGAGTACGCTGGGGGCATCTTTCGCGGGCTCGAGCGCTTTCGCCTCGACCGTGTGATCGACGAGCTCAAGGGAACATTGCAGCGTATGAACCCGGTGGAGCGGCCGGACGAGTACACTCGGATCTTCGAAGAGCTCATCCGCCTCGAGGCCCGACGGCGAGCCCTACGGGAGCCGCGGCCGGGGCAGTGATGCAGGCTCCCCCCCGGAGCGCAGCAGGTCGACCGATGCGACGTCTGGAGCGACGTCCCGCAGGACACGAGGGGTACCTGACCATATGGCCATGGCCAAGGAGGCTCAGCTCGACGAGGTGCGCGACCTCGTCGTCAAGGGCAAGGAACGCGGGTTCATCACCACCGAAGAGGTGATCGAGGCGCTCGCACCCGTCGACCTGTCGGCCGAGCAGATCGACAACGTCTACCAGGTGCTCGCCGACGAGAACATCGAAGTCGTCGAGATGGTGGACGAGCTCGACGCCGAGGAGTTCGCCCGTGAGGCGCGTTCGGCCCGAGACGAGGAGCTGGCCCTCAAGGCGCCGACCAACGACCCGGTGCGCATGTACCTCAAGGAGATCGGCAAGGTCCCGCTGCTCACCGCCGAGCAGGAGGTGATCCTGGCCAAGGCGATCGAGGAGGGTGAGGCCGCCACCGCCGAGCTGGACAAGGCGGCCGCCAGCGGCCACAGGCCCGCCCCGGCCCGTCTGCGTGAGCTGCAGCGGACCGAGCGGCAGGGGCAGCTGGCCAAGAAGAAGCTGATCGAGGCGAACCTGCGGCTGGTGGTGTCGATCGCCAAGCGCTATGTGGGCCGGGGGATGCTGTTCCTGGATCTGATCCAGGAGGGCAACCTGGGCCTGATCCGGGCAGTGGAGAAGTTCGACTACACCAAGGGCTACAAGTTCTCCACCTATGCGACCTGGTGGATCCGCCAGGCGATCACCCGGGCGATCGCCGACCAGGCGCGCACCATCCGCATCCCGGTGCACATGGTGGAGACGATCAACAAGCTGATCCGGATCCAGCGGCAGCTGCTGCAGGATCTGGGGCGGGAGCCGACCCCGGAGGAGATCGGCCGGGAGATGGAGTTCTCGCCGGAGAAGGTGCGCGAGATCTTGAAGGTGAGCCAGGAGCCGGTGAGCCTGGAGACCCCCATCGGGGAGGAGGAGGACTCCCATCTGGGGGACTTCATCAAGGACTCCGATGCGGTCGTGCCGGTGGATGCGGCCAGCTTCATCTTGCTGCAGGAGCAGCTGGACAGCGTGTTGCACACGTTGAGTGAGCGGGAGAAGAAGGTGATCCAGCTGCGCTTTGGCCTGACCGACGGGCATCCGCGCACCCTGGAGGAGGTTGGCCGGGAGTTCGGGGTGACCCGGGAGCGGATCCGCCAGATCGAGTCCAAGACCCTGTCGAAGCTCCGCCACCCCTCCCGCAGCCAGAA
>JBIOYL010000433.1:0-7680 GCA_044870185.1 Actinomycetes bacterium
AAGAACATCAAGTATGATCGCATCGGCCGGAGTGGGATCGATAGCTTCGCGGATCTGAAGCACAAGGCGCTGGCTGCGCTGCATCGGTTGCAGAAGCTCCCTCATCTGGTTCGTAGCTTCTTTGGCGGCCCGAACCTGCGTTATATCACCGCTGAATAGTCCACTTACCAGCGTTCGGCTTAGTAAGTGATCATCTCGCCCATGCCCCTGACGGGGATCGGTCCCCGCCGCTGGAACTGGTAGCCATCCCGCAACCGCTGGTAGGTGCGCTCGGTTACCTGGGTGCAGCCGGCGACCCCGTGGGACTGCATGCGGCTGGCGGTGTTGACGGTGTCGCCCCACAGGTCGTAGCTGAACTTGACCGTGCCGATCACCCCGGCTTCCACCGGGCCAGTGTCGATGCCGATGCGCAGCTGCAGCGGCCGGCCGCTGAGATCGGCGCGGCGGGCCACTTCCGCCTGCATCGCCAGCGCCATCTCGGCGACCGCCTCGGCGTGATCCGGGCGTGGCTCCGGCAGCCCCCCGGCGACCATGTAGGCGTCGCCGATCGTTTTGATCTTCTCCAGCCCGTGGCGCTGGGCGAGCCGGTCGAACGCCGAGAACAGCTCGTTGAGGACCGCCACGACCTGCGCCGGACCGATCCGCTCCTTTCAATGGGCGGTGTCATCGGTGGGCGGGACCGGGGCACCCACGCCGTGGCGGGCCGCGATGTCGCGGATCGCCGCAGCGAGGAGATCGGGGTGCTCGCTGGTGATCAGGTGGCCACCGGGGAAGGTCAGCACGTTGGCCTGGGGCACGCGCTCGCGGGTGGCTTCGATCTGCCGGTGCTCGTAGGGGTCCTCCTCGCTGCCGCCGACGTAGAGGGCGACCGTGCCGTCCAGGTCGCGGGCGATCGCGGCCAGGTCCCAGCGCTGCGCGTGGCGGCGGTGCTCGCCGACGAATCCCGCAGCGTTGTGGGCGAACGCCGCTCCGTCCCGCCGGGTGATCGCCGACCACACCTCGGCGAGCTCGTCCGGGGCGGGACGGTAGCCGCGCGAGTACATGCGCGCCCGCTTCCAGCCTGCGGCGAACCCGCGCGGCGAGCGCTGCCATCCCCGCATCGCAAGGGCGCCCAGCGGGCTGCGCAGCAGCGGCGTGCCCTGCCACGGATGGGTGTGCGCGTCGGCGAACAAGCCGCCGTTGATCATGAACGCGGCCGTGATCACCGGCGCGGCGGTGTCGCCGGAGGTGGTCCGCTCCAGCTGGCGGCGCAGCAGCTCCAGCAGCGCCAGCGAGGTGTAGTCGAAGGTGACCACGACGATGCGGCGCACGCCGTGGTGCCGCCACAACGCCTCGACCAGGTCCGCGCGCTCGACGGTGGAGTACCGGTAGTCCCGGGGCTTGTCCGAGTCGCCCTGCCCCACCGGCTCCACGTACAGCCGCGGGCCGAGGCCGTCGCCGAGCATTCGGTCCACCTGCGCCCAGCCGTAGGAGCCGTCCGGGTATCCGGGCAGCAGCGTCAGCCACACGGTGTCCGCGTCGTACCCCGCGGCGGCCACGCGCTCGAAAACCCGAAGCGCGGCCGGGGTCGCGGCGGCCTCCTCCTCGGTCAGTACGCGCGCAGATTTCGGGCTCTTCTGCTCGATCCGTGGGTGCTCTGAGGCCCTGATGTGACGGCACGCCGCTTCCCGACTACGGTTCCGGCTGTCCAAGGCCCGATCCGCAAGAAAGGAAACGGCGTGCGTTGTGCCAGGCTATGGGCCCGGCTGCTCGGTGTCGAGCGGACCGTGATCGAACAGGTCGACTACGACCAGGACGCCGACGCGATCGTGGTGGCGGTGCGACCGCGCAAGGGCGCCAAGCGGCGCTGCGGGCGGTGCGGGCGGCGCTGTGCTGGCTTCGACCAAGGCCAGGGGCGGCGCCGCTGGCGGGCGTTGGACCTGGGCACGGTGCGCGCCTTTCTGGAGGCCGACGCGCCCCGGGTGGCCTGCCCAGCCCATGGGGTGGTGGTGGCGCAGGTGCCCTGGGCGCGCCACGGCGCCGGCCACACCTTGGCGTTCGATGCCACCGCGGCGTGGCTGGCGGTGCACTGCTCCAAGCAGGCGGTGGGGGCGCTGCTGCGGGTGGCCTGGCGTACGGTCGGGCGGATCGTGACGCGGGTGGCGGCCGACGCCACCCAGGCCATCGACCCATTGGCGGGGCTGCGGCGGATCGGCATCGACGAGGTGTCCTACAAGCGGGGCCACCGCTACCTGACGGTGGTGGTCGATCACGACACGGGCCGGCTGCTGTGGGCGGCGCCGGGCCATGACGCGGCCACGCTGGGACGGTTCTTCGACCTGCTCGGCGAGCAGCGCTGCCAGCAGATCCGGCTGGCAAGCCGCCGACGCGGCCGGGTGGATCGGCACGGTCGTGGCCGCCCGCTGCCCCAACGCGGTGCGCTGCCTGGACCCGTTCCATGTGGTCCGCTGGGCCACCGACGCGCTCGATGAGGTCCGCCGCGAGGTCTGGAACGCCGCTCGCAAGGGTGGGGATGTGACCTTGGCTGGTGCGCTCAAGGGGGCGCGCTACGCGCTGTGGAAGCACCCCGGGGAGTTGACCGGCCGGCAACGGCGCAAGCTGGCCTGGATCGCCCGGGTCAACGATCGGCTGTACCGGGCCTGGCTGCTGAAGGAGGAGCTTCGGCTGGTGTTTGCGCTCAAGGGGGCGCGGGCTACGGTGCTGCTGGAGGCGTGGCTGGCCTGGGCCCGGCGCTGCCGCATCCCCGCGTTCGTCAAGCTGGCCCGCACGATCTCCGAGCAGCGGGCCGGGATCCAGGCTGCGCTGACCGAGGGGCTGGCAGGCGGGCGGGTGGAGGCGGTCAACACCAAGATCCGGCTGCTGACCCGGGTCGCCTTCGGCTTCAAGTCGCCGGACGCACTCCTCGCCTTGGCCATGCTCAGCGTCGGCGGGCTGTGCCCGCCGCTGCCCGGTCGGGCCTGAGCCTGACCAACACCAGCAGGACCGGCGGACCCGGGCGCCCCGGGGGCTGGACGCCGGCGCTGTCGCGCCGGCCACGAGCGAGCATTGGCTGGGTGCCGGGCCCGGCCTGCTGGTTGCCGCCTGCTGTCACCGACGGCGGGACCGAAACGAACCGACAAGCAAGGCTATACGGACGATCATCCCATCGGCTCACCCACGGATACAGCAGAAGGGCCACAAAAGAGGGAAGGCGGCACCCATCCCGACGGAGGGCGGGCAAGGGGTCAGCAAGGCGAGCCGAGAGCGAGCAGACCAAGCCGCCGCACTTCACCTCCCCGCATGAAGCGGGACGAGGGCACGTTGGCGTGCCCGAAGGAGGGAAACAGGATGCGTCTGGTGATCGACACCACCGGCATGACCTTCACGGTCGGCAGCGACTTCGAGCCGGTGCTGGACTTCGAGACCAAGCGGCCCAAGGCCGACCGAGCCACCGGGACGATGCTGGCCCAGGTCCAGCTGATCGCGTTCTTCAAGGACCACCAGGGCCGGCCGCGGTCGGAGATCCTCACCGTCAAGCTGCCGGACCCGACCCCGGTGCCGGCGGGCACGCCGGTACGGGTGGCCGAGCTGGTCGCCAACCCCTGGAACCAGAACGGCCGCAGCGGGGTGGCCTACCGGGCGACCGCGATCGAGCCGGCCATGCCCGAGCGCAAGGCGAGCTGAGTGTCTTGATCTACTCGGTCGGGTCGTGGATCTCCCAGACCTAGAGCGAATCCACGATCAGGCCGAGCTCTCCAGCTCCGCGCAGGAAGTGGGGGCCGTGGTGGGACAAGCACCCGGCCCCCGTCGCATCCACAGCACAAGGAGTCCCGCAGATGCGTGGGCATCGTACTGCCCGGGTCGGCTCACTGATCGAGCACGCCCCCGTCACCACCCGCCCCGAGGTCCACCTCAGCGGCGGCAACCTGTTCATGCTGACCGTGATCCGGCCGGCCTGGGCCTACCGGGTCGAGCTGGCCGGCATCGCTCTGCTTGCCTACCTCTACTGGTGGTTGAGCGGCGAGGTTGGCGACCGCCGGCAGGCGAGCCTCATCATCCTGACCGCCACCGCCGCGCTCATGGCGATCCCGCCGGTTCGAAACGGGCTGGCGACTATCCTGCACCGCTCGCACCTGCGGCGCCGCTGGACCCTGGCCTGCCGCCATGCTGACCTGGCGACCCTGAATGACCGCCTGCCCAGGATCAGCCGGGCCAGCTTCGTCCCCTCGGGCGACCTGCTCCGCGTGCGGATGCCGGCGGGCCGGCCGGTCGAGGACCTGGAGGCCGCCGCCGAGACGACCGCCGCCTTCCTGGAGGTCCGCGAGGTCCGGGTGGCCCGCGACCCGGCCAACGCCCGCTATGCGCGGGTGGTCGTGGTGCGCCGTGATCCGCTGGCGGAGCTGGCCGCGCTGCCGTGGCCGCACCTGGCTGCGCCGCAGCTGTCGCTGTGGGAGCCGGTGCCGGTCGGCGTCGACGAGGACGGCCAGCTGGTCACCGTGTCGCTGATCGAGCGCAACGTGCTCATCGGCGGGGAGCCGGGTGGGGGTAAGTCGGTCGGCCAGTCCATGCTGACCGCCACCGCCGCGCTTGATCCTGGCTGTGAGCTGACCCTGCTGGACGGCAAGTACGTCGAGCTGGCCTCCTGGGTCGGCTGCGCCGCCCGCACCGTCGGGCCCAACCAGGACGAGTGCATCGACGTGCTCCGGACCCTGGTCAAGGAGATGGACGACCGCTACCTCATGCTGGTCGCCAACCGCCAACGCAAGATCCACCACGGCGACGGCTGGAAGCTGCACGTGATCGTCTGCGACGAGCTGGCCTTCTACCTCAACACCGGCAGCCGCACCGGCGACAAGGAAGCCGGCAACCTGATGCGCGACCTGGTGAGCCGCGGCCGGGCCGCTGGGGTCATCTTCCTGGCCGCTACCCAGAAGCCGAGCGGCGACACGATCCCGACCTACCTGCGCGACCTGTTCGCCTTCCGCTGGGCGTTCCGCTGCACCACCCCGCAGATGAGCGACACGATCCTCGGGGCCGGCTGGTCCACCGCCGGCTACACCGCGTCCTCGATCGATGCGGCCCACCGGGGCATCGGCTACCTGCTGCACGAGGGCGGCGAGCCGGTGCGGATGCGCAGCTTCTACCTGACCGACGACGACCTCACCGCACTCGCCCGCCGCGCCGAACAGTTGCGCAAGCCGGCGGCCAAGCCGATCCAGCTCCCACCATCCGAGGCGCGCGAGCCGGCCGAGGGGGAGGGCGCCGCATGATCCTGGTCATCCTTCTCGGCGCCGCCGGGCTGTGGCTGGCCGGCAACCGGCTGCCGGTCGGCTGGGGCGTGGCCGCCGCCTACCTGCTGTGGCTGCCCTACGCCCTGGCCACCGGCCAACCAGGCTTCGCCTTGGCGGTGGCTGCCTTCGGTCTGGTCTGCCTCCGGAACTACCGCAACGGCCAGCGCTATGCCGGCCTCCTGCACGTCCGGCGCGTTCGGCGCCGCTGATCCGCCGCCGGGAGTCCGGTACCAACCCGCGTGACCCTGCGCGGGCGCATCCGCTCCTCCAGCTCGTCCGAAGGGAGGTGGCCCGCGTGCCCACCGCAACCGCTGTCCGGCCCCTGCGGGCACCACCCGGCCGACCTGGCCGCCGCCTACAAGCTGCCCGAGCCGCCGGCCGACCCGGCTAGGCTGGCCGGCTGGGAGCGCGAGGTCCGCCGGGCCGCCTACTGCGCCAACCCGGTCCGGCTGACCGGCCGCATCGACCAGGCCGACAAGCGCACCGGCGAGATCCGCGAGGCCTACACCACCGAGCACGAGCCGGGCGGGGTGCTGCTGAAGGCGTGCGGCAACCGGCGGGCCAGCGTCTGCCCGGCCTGCGCCGAGACCTACCGCCGCGATGCCTGGCACCTGATTGCCGCCGGGCTGCGCGGCGGTAAGGGCATACCTGAGACGGTCAGCGAGCACCCGCGGCTGTTCGTCACCTTCACGGCCCCGTCCTTCGGGGCGGTCCACACCAAGCGCGTCCACCCTGGCAACGGCAACCTGCTCCCTTGCCATCCCCGTAACCCCAAGACCAAGTGCGAGCACGGCCGCCCGGTGGCCTGCTGGCACCGCCACCCCGAGGCCGAGCTGCGCACCCTGGGCCGGCCGCTGTGTGATGACTGCTTCGACTGGACCGGGCTGGCGCTGTGGAACGCCCTGGCGCCGGAGCTGTGCGGCGCACCCTGGGCGTGACCATCTACCGCACCCTGGCCCACCTGCTCAGCATCAGCGAGGCCGAGGTCAAGCGGCTGGTCCGGGTCCGCTACACCAAGGTGGCCGAGTACCAAGCCCGCGGCGCAGTCCACTTCCACGCTGTCATCCGCCTCGACCAGGCGCCACCTCGAGAGGACCCCGAGCAAGTCGCCTCACCTCCGGCCGGATTCGCTGCCGAGCTGCTGGCCGAGGCCGTGCGGCTGGCCGCCGCCACCGTGGCCGTCCCCTACCCCGAGGTCGACAAGGACACTCCTGGGCGGCTGGCTCGCTGGGGCGACCAGCTCGACGTGCGCAACGTCACCCGCGACGGCACCGAGCTGTCGGCCGAGGCGGTCGCCGCCTACATCGCCAAGTACGCGACCAAGAGCACCGAAGCCCTGGCTGGCCTGGACCGGCGCATCCACTCCGACGACGACCTGGACCACCTCAAGGCCGTCCCCCACCTGGCCCGGCTGGTCCGGGTCTGCTGGGAGCTCGGCGCCAACCCTCGGCTGACTGCACTCCGACTGCGGCAGTGGGCGCACGCCCTCGGGTTCCGGGGCCACTGGTCCACCCGGAGCCGCCGCTACTCGACCACCTTCACCGCGCTTCGCCGCGCCCGGGTGGTCCATGCCATCCGCCGGCGGCTGCGTGGCGGCGAGCCGCTTGATGCCTGGGGCCGCCATGCCTCCGAAGAGGCTGCGGTGGTGCGGTGCTGGGCACCTGGAGCTTCGTGGGCCGCGGCTACAGCGACAACGACAGCGCCTACCTGGCCGTGACCACGGCCGGCAGGACCCGGGAGTACCCCGACGGCGCATGAGGGAGAGAAGGGAGGTGCCGCCGCGATGGCGCACATCGACCGCCGCAACCGGGGCGGCACCATCCGCTACGTCGCCCGCTACGTCGACCCGGCCGGCCGGGAGCGTTCCAAGAGCTTCACCCGGCGAGCAGATGCGCAGAAGTACCTGACCGAGGTCGAGGCGGCCAAGCTCAAGGGCACCTGGGTCGACCCGGCGCACGGCCGCACGCTCTTCCGCGACTGGCACGCCGAGTGGTGGCCGACGCTGTTCCTGCGGCCGACGACCAGGGTCCGAGATGGGACGTGGTATCGGGTGCATGTGCTCCCCCACTTCGGGGAGATGCCGCTCGATGCGATCGCCAGCGCGATGTGCGCACGTGGGTGGCCGGACTGACCGCCCACGGGCTGGCGCCCGCGACCGTCGTCAAGGTCTACCAGCTCTTCGCCAAGGTCATGGCGGCTGCGGTGGCCGCCGAGATGCTGCCCGTCTCACCGTGTCGGGGCATCTCCCTGCCTCGGGTCGAGCAGGAGGAGATGCGCTACCTCAACCCGGCCGAGATTGCTTGCCTGGCTGAGGTCATCCGGCCGCAGTACCGGGTGCTGGTATTGGTCGGCGCCTATGGCGGGCTGCGCTTCGGTGAGCTGGCCGGCCTGCGTCGTAGCCGCGTCGACC
>JBIOYL010000434.1:0-33668 GCA_044870185.1 Actinomycetes bacterium
ATTGACAGGGGGCCGCTGGTGAAAGCGGCAGCCACGGCGAACCGGAACTGATGCACCCGCTGGGAAACCAGCGGGAGTGAGCCCGGACGCCTACCGCTCGCCGACCAGCCAGCGGCCTACCTCACAGTACTAGCGGGCCGCGGGCGCCTCGGCGAACCCGTCGGTGGGCGCCTCGGCGAACCCGTCCGCGACGGTCGCGGCCAGCTCCATGTACGCGTCGCGCGTCTCGGGTGCGAGCTCGGCGAGGTCGATCTGGGCTCCGGTCTCCAGGTAGCGGTCGAACGGGACGCGGACCACCGCCCTGCAACGCCGGGTGAAGTGGTGCTCGATCTCCCCGACGTTGATGAGCGCCCGCGGGCGCACCGCGTTGATCACCGTCACGGCCGAGCGGGCGAGCTGCCCCAGGTCGTGGTCCTCCAGCCAGTCGAAGGTCAGGCTGGCCGAGCGGGCGCCATCGATGGTCGGGCTCGTCACCACCACGAGCTGGTCGGACAGGTCCAGGATGGCCCGCATGGCCGAGTGCAGGATGCCGGTGCCGCAGTCGGTCAGGATGAGCGAGTAGAAGCGCTCCAGCACGGCCGCCACCTCGCGGTAGTCCTCCTCGCCGAAGGGCTCGGACATGTGGGGGTCGTTGTTGGAGGCCACGACCTCGAGCCGCAGCGGCGACTGGGCGGCGTAGGCGCGCACGTCGGCGTAGCGCTCGACGCTGGCCGCGTCGGCCAGCAGGTCCTTGACGGTGCGGGGCGTCTCCCGCTGGACGCGGTAGCCGAGGGTGCCCGCATCCGGGTTGGCGTCCATCGCCACGATACGGTCGTTCCGGCGGCCGGCGAAGGTGGCCCCCAGGCAGGCCGTGGTCGTGGTCTTGCCGACCCCTCCGCGCATCGCCATCACGGCGACGCGGCGGCAGCCGTGGATCGGGGTGGTGATGCGCGCCGCCTGCGCGCGGGCGGCGCGCTCGGCCGCGCTCGGTCGTGGCGTCCAGCGGCCTCCGGTGAGCTGCCACGCGAGCCGTCGCCAGCCACTGCGCGGCCCGCCGAGCTGGCGGGGCAGCAGCAGCTCGGGGGTCAGGTCGGCCGCGCTCGGGGGTGGCCCCTCCAGTGGCCTGGAGGCGGCCGGCCAGCCTCTGGACCGACTGGCCGCCGGGAGCTGCCGCGTCGGTTGCGGGGATGGGGCGGCCGGCGCTACCTCGCCCTCGACCGTGGCTGTCGTGTCGACCGCCGCCGGCTGGTCGACCGTGGGCGGCGCGTCGACCGCAGGTGTCTCGTCGACCATGGCTGGCTCGTCGACCGCATTCTCGTCGACCGGCTCCAGATGCTCTCCCAACCAGTCAAGCCCCCTACTCACGTATTCGACCTCCCGGCGGCCACGGGAGGCCGCGGGGGTCTGGTCCGGGTCGTTGGACGACAGCTCACGAGCGTCTTCCGGCATGATCGGCATCGGCGTGTTCCCCCTGCCTTCGTCGGGCAAGCCCGGTCCGGCCTGGTTCATCCTTGCTCGGGCGCCGGCGTTTGGCAAAGGCGTTCCGGCATTCACCAAGCGCTCGTCCCGGCCTTACGGGGCTCGTACACGCATCCCGTATACCGCACCCGACCGGCAGGCGGAGGCGGGAAGGGGAGTCGATGGCCGACCGGATGAGTGTATCCAGCACGAGCATGCCCGGCCTGCTGGCCGGCCGCTACGAGGTCGGCCAGCTGCTCGGCACGGGTGGCATGGCCGAGGTGTTCGCCGGCCGCGACCGCATGCTCGCCCGCGAGATCGCCATCAAGGTCCCGCTGGCCGCCTCCGCGGGCGACCCGTCGTTCCTCGCCCGCTTCCGTCGCGAAGCGCAGGCGGCCGCCTCGCTCGCCCACCCCAACGCCGTCGCCGTCTACGACACCGGGGTCGAACGGACCGGGACCGGTGACCTGCCCTACATCGTCATGGAGCGGGTCGTCGGCTGCACCCTGCGGGAGGTGGTCCGGGCCGAGGCGCCGCTGCCGCCCACGCGGGCGGCCAAGATCGCAGCCGACGTGTGCGGCGCGCTCACCGCCGCGCACCGCCGCGGGCTGATCCACCGCGACATCAAACCGGGCAACATCATGCTCACCCCCGACGGCCGGGTGAAGGTCGTGGACTTCGGCATCGCGCAGGCGGCCGCCGCGTCGACCACCCGGACCGCGGTCGTCGGCACCGCCCGGTACATCGCCCCCGAGCAGGCCGAGGGCCGCGCCGTGGACGCGCGCAGCGACCTGTACGCGCTCGGCTGCTGCCTGTACGAGCTGCTGACCGGCCAGCCGCCCTTCTCCGGCCCGACTCCGGTGGCCGTCGCCTCCCGCCACGTCCACGAGCGTCCTCGGCCGCTGCGCGAGCTCGCCCCGGATGTCCCGGCGTATCTGGAGGCGATGGTCATGAAGGCCATGGCCAAGCGCCCGGAGGACCGCCACCGGACGGCCGCCGAGCTGCGCGCCGACCTGGAGCGGGCCTGGGCCGGCCTGGGCGCCCGCACCCGGATCCCGCCCGGCGAGACCGCCGGCGAGATCGCGGCCGCCACCTGCGCGGCCGGCGCACCGGTGGCCACCCTGCCGGTGCCCATGCCGCCGGTGGCCGGGTCGCCGGTCGCCGCCCCACCGGCGGCCGCCCCACACAGCGCCGCCGCACCGGTGGCCAGGCTCGCCAAGACCCATTCGGCCGGCGCCCCGGCTGGTGCCGCCGCCCGGGGCGCCCGGGTCGAGCGGTCTGGGCGGCGCGGCGGCTGGGCGGCCGCCCTGGCCGCGCTCCTGCTCGTCACCGGGGCGGCCGCGTTCCTCCTCGCACGTTCCGGCCGGCCGCCGCCCGCGCCGCCACCCCGGATGGGCGCGGTCGCGGCCCCGCCGGCCGCCGCACCACCGGCCGCCGGCGGCATGCCGGCCGCCGCGCCGTCCGCTGGTGGCGCGCTGGCGGCCGCAACAGGGCTGGATGCGGGCGGGCCGCCCGCCGACGGCCTGGCGACGGTGCGCGTCCCGGACGTGGTCGGCCTGCGGGCCGAGCGGGCCGGCGCCACGCTCCGGGCGGCCGGCATGCGGGTCCGGTGGACCCGGTCGTGGTCGGCGACCCGAGGCTGGTCCGGCGCGTGCTCGACCAGCGCCCGGCCGGCGACGTCCAGGTGCCGGCCGGTTCGGCGGCGCGGCTCCTCGTCGGCGTCGCGCGCGCCTGCCGTGAGCGAGACCGGTGGTGGGACGCCAGCGGGGCCGGTGGGGACACCGGCGGCAGCAGGCGGCGCCGTCACAGGGCGCCGGCGTCCCTCGCGCTGTACACCGACGGGTAGATGGGGCGGAACCCGAGCTCGGCCCGGATGCGCGCGGTGTCGACGATGCCTTCCCACGGGTCGTCGAGTGTGCGGCCCGCCAGCTCCGCCGCGACCGGCTCACGGTTGAGCACATGCAGCTCGACGGCGCTGACCGGGGCGTCGTCGGCCACGTTGTAGGTGCGGCCGTCCACACCGCCGGCACGCAGCGCCCGGATCAGCGCCTGGCCGACGTCGGCATGGTGGACCAGGTGCAGCCGCTTGTGCGCCGGCCAGGCGCGCGCCCACAGCAGCGACTCGGCCAGGTGCGGGTCGCCCTCGCCGTAGACGAACGCCATCCGCAGGATCCGCAGGCCCAACCCGTCGGTCTGGCACAGCCCGCGCAGCGCCTCCTCGGCCGCTGCCTTGCTCGCCGGGTAGGCGCCTCCGGTGGGTGGCTGCGGCTCGTCGTCCTCGCGGGCGGGCCGGCCGCGACCCGGGCCGTACACGAGGTTGGTGCTCACGAACACGAACCGACCGGCGCCGGCGTGCAGCGCCGCGCGTGCCAGCTCGACGGTCGCGATCTGGTTGACCGCGACCGCCTCCTCGTCCGGGACACGACGGAACGAAGCGCCCAGGTGGACGACGGCATCGACGCCTGCCACCGCGCGCCGCCGCGCGTCGGCGTCCCGCAGGTCGCCCACGACGACCTCGGCGCCACGCCGGCGCAGCGCCTCGCCCCGGTCGGCGTCGCGGACGAGGACGCGGACCTCGTCCTGTACCTCCAGCAGCCGTGGGGCGAACCGCGTGCCGACCCGTCCGGTGGCTCCGGTCACGAGCGTGCGCATCTCAGGCACCTCCACAGGGGATGGGCTATCATTAGCCGTGCAACGATATGCGCTAACGTTAGCCGGCTAACCAAATTCCTGTCAACCCCGAGTGGCCCGGCGCGTGGCATCCGCCGGGCAACGGGCGCGACCGCGGGCTGGGAGTCCACCACGAGACGCCAGGTGGTAGAGGACGCCGGGTCGTGGAGGCCGGGTCGTGGAGGCCGGGTGGCGAGGAGGAGGCCGGGTGGGCGATCGGCCGGGCGAGCAGTTCCAGGCCGCCTTCTGGGCGGCCAAGCGGGCGATGAAGGACGCAACCGAGGCCGCGTTCGACCGGCACGGCGTCCGCGCGGGCCAGCAGTTCATCCTGCAGTGCCTGTGGGAGAAGGACGGCCTCACGCCCGGTGAGATCGCCCGGCGCCTCGGGCTCGCGACCCCCACGGTGACCAAGGCCGCCACCCGCATGGAGGCCACGGGCCTGCTGGTCCGCAAGCCGCACGCCACCGACGCCCGCCTCGTCCGCCTGTGCCTCACCGACCGGGGACGGACCCTGCAGACGGTGATCGACGCGGAGCTGCGCCGGCTGACCAGGCGAGCCCTCAAGACGCTGAGCCCACAGGAACGCGTCCAGCTGGTCCGCTTCCTCACCGAGATCCGCCACAACCTGTCGAGCGCCGACGCCTGAGGCCGCACGGCCACCCCAGCGTCAGCGCATCGACTCGGCGATGCGCAGCGCCTGCTCCTTGGTGGCCGCCCCCTCGATGCGCACGATCAGGTCGCCGTGCTGCCAGACCAGCGTGTTGCCGGCGAGCCGCACCCGCTCGAGGTCGATCCTGCCCATTGCGTCGACGTACAGGAAGAAGTGGGCGCGGCCGGTGAGCCAGTAGCCGCGGGCGCCGCCGACCCCGACCTGTTCCACCCGGCCGCCCTCCCGGGTGACCTTCTCGAAGAAGCCCGGGTCGGGCGTGGCGCCGCGGAACTCGCTCACCAGCAGGCCGACCGGGGTGGGCGGGTTGGCGGGCAGCCCTGGCCGCGCCGCGTACACCAGCGACACCTGGCCGCCCGGCGGTGGCTCGCCCACGTATACCTCGTCCGGCCGGCCGAGCCCGGCGGCGGTCGGAACCAGGACGCGGAAGCCGACCTTGGCCGCCGCCTGGACGAGGGTGGTCCGCTCGCCGAGGCCGAGGCCGGCCGCCCGGCCCGGCGTGGCCGAGGTCGCCGACGGGGCGACCGTCGACGGCGCCGGCCCGCCGACCTTGATCTTGACCTTGCGGAAGCCGAGCAGCCCGGCGACGGCGTCGCGGCCGGCCGGGGAGGCCACCAGGATCACGGCGGCCAGCACGACCACCGCCAGGGCGGCGACGGCCAGCCGGCGGCCCGGGGTCCACGGCAGGCCGGCGAGGTCCGAGCGCCCGACCGGCAGCCAGCGGCGGGCCCGCCGGCGACCCGCGGCCGGCGCGGCGCGCAGCCGGGCGCCGACCGCCTCGGCCAGCGGCGGGGTCGGCGGCCAGTCGAGGTGGGCGCCCAGGTCGCGCAGGACGTGCTCGAGCTCACGTTCGGTCACCGCCCACCTCCTTCCGGCAGGCCCAGCGCGGGCGCCGCGTCCCCCTGCTCGGCCAGCACGGCCCGCAGCCGGCCGAGCGCCCGCGACGTCCGCGACTTCACCGTGCCCGGACGGCACCCGAGCGCGCCGGCCGCCTCCGCCTCGGACAGGTCGAGGAAGTAGCGGCAGGCGAGCACCTGCCGGTCCGCCTCGGACAGGCGCCCGAGCGCGGCCAGCAGCAGCCGGCGCCGCTCGGCCGCGAGGGCGGCCGCCTCCGGGGGCGGCGCCCCGTCACCCACCGGCAGGTCGTCGGCCAGGCGCAGGGCCAGGTCGCCCTGGCGGCGCGCCGCCCGCTTCCGGTTGCGCGCCTCGTTGGCGACGATCGTGAGCAGCCAGGGCCGGAAGGGCCGGCCGAGCCGGAACCTGGGCAGGGCGGACCAGGCCTTCACGAACCCCTCCTGGGCGGCGTCCTCGGCGTCGGGCCGGCTCCCGACGACGATGTAGGCGGTCCGGTAAGCCAGGTCCTGGTAGCGCCCGACCAGCGCCTCGTAGGCACGCACATCGCCCCCTTGCGCGCGCTCGACGAGCCTGTCCTCGTCCAGTGGTCGGCCCTCCGCGGACGGTCCTCGCCGCTCCTACACCGGCCGGCCGCATCCGGTTCCGTCCCGAAGCGCCTGGCCGCATCTTGGGAACCCTTGAGCTCGGCCGGCGGCGGCCGCGGGTTGCGGCTGGGGACCGCCGGTGGGCGGCCTCGATCCAGGCGTGGCAGCGGGTGTACCCGGCCAGGCGCGCGTCGTCGGGCGGCTCCAGGCCGAGCCGGGCGTCCTCCGGCTACTCCCAATCACGGCAGCCTATTGTAGGAACTCCTGACCTGGGCACAGCACTGCTGGGTACTTCTTCGGAAGCGGTCGTATGAGTCACTCTGTCCTTCTGGCGAGTCGGCGAGGTTTCGGTCTCGTATGATCCTCGCGATGTCGGGAGAATCGAGTTCTTCATAATTCCGAAAGTTTGCGCCCGCACCCGCTGGCCTCAGTAGCCGGCGCAGTTCCTCCTTGGCGTTCACGACCAGCCCAACCCGGCGGCCCACATGGGCACGAGGACTTCTCCACGTCATCCGTAAGGATGCAACCGCATCCGGCCACAGGAGCCACCATGCTTCGATCTCCCATGCCGGTGTGACGGCGTGGACCTCATGACCATACTTGCGAAGTGCCGCTTCCTTTGCGTTTGACAGTCCCTCGTGCGCAGGCTCAACGGCGTCTGCATCCTCGTGCAGGAAGATGCAGACGATGCGCCCTCTCGCCTTCTCAGCCGTCACCGCCCTTGCAGCCTTCTCGGCCTTCTTGGCCACTTCCTGGACTGGAGGCCTTTCGCAAGGAGCAGCGGTTCTCTTCGTGTCTCGACCCGACCTTTGAGCCGAGGGCACAACGCTTCGATGAGGGCAGCAATTGCTTTGGTGTCATTGGTGTGCTCGCCAAAGACGAGAGCAATGGCGCCGCCCCTGCGGCCCACCTAAGTGGGAACTCCGCCAAGGGTGCCCGTGAACCAGATTTCTCCCAGACCCAGCTCACCATCTACTGACGACGCGACTCTTTGCACCGTCCGTGAGTCAATCGCAGGGATAATCGACGCACCATTGTCGTCTCGCTCACAAACGATCAGCTCGGACGCCTCAAGCCGATTGACGAGCGCCGGCGAGTGTGTAGCAACTAGAAATTGGGTCTTACGAGACGCAATCCGCATCCGGTCGACAAGCCTATCAAAGGCATAGGGATGGATGCCGTGATCCATCTCCTCGATGCATGTCAGCAAAGGTGGTTCCGGATCATGGAGCAAGGCGAGTAGCGCCAGAATCCTGATCGTCCCATACGATGCATGGGCAAGGGGTGTTGGGTCCCTAAGGCCCGTTTCCTCGAGTACAAGTGCCACGGCGAAGAGCGAACCACCGACGGGGACGAATCTCAGGTCTATCAATCCAGGAATCAGTTCACGCGCATCCTTGACCAACTCTGCGAAGACATCTTCCTGCTCGGCGCTGAGCCATTGGAGGAAGCCCGCGAGGTTGCTCGCATCTGATTCTAGATGCCCGCTGTCGCCTTGCATCGATGGCAGCGTTGCGTTCTCGACGTTGACGTTGAAGACGCGAAAGGTTCGGAACAGACTTGCTACTCGACCTATCTCTTCTCCGCCTTGGCTTGGCGAGAGCCGAGGCAAGGTTGCGAGCCCTAGTGTATCACGACGGAGTTCCAGTTCCCTCTCTCTTTTCGTGCCGCTTACTACATGGACACTCGTGCCCTGTACGGTAATGCGTCGGCCGGGCCCTTGGAACCTCTTGAACTTGAATGTTTCCCAGCGACGGACATATCCCTGTCTAACACGAGACAGAGTCAGGCTGTACTCGTCAGGGGCAGTTGGACTACTGTACTTGGTGACGTTGGCTTTGACCCTGATTCGGATTGGCCCCGACGTCTTCCCGTTGAAGTAGATGCGGTCAAAGCCGCCTCTGGCCTCGATGGCAGGCGATAGGTCGTCCCTCACCGAGTCCCCAAGAAGCTGAATCACGTCCAGCAAGTTGGACTTGCCGGCGCCGTTAGGACCGACAAGGACATTAACTGGCCCAAGGTCAACGTCAACGTCTCGGAGAGACAAGTAGTTCTCCACGCCAAGTGCGAGGAGGGCCGGACTCGTCGTCACCTCAGCCCCAAAGTCTCAGCCGTGCGACTGCTGTCGAGCATGAAGGCCGCTCCCTCGTGGGGCTCACGCATGAGTTGGAAGATACCGCAACTTGCAGGACAGGGGCCTGCGCGCTAGGGGACGGTCACGCACGGAATCTGTTGAGGCCCGTGGCTGAGACTCCCCCCGGGCCCCTGGCAAGCTGCCCCGGCCTTCCTGGCGGCCTGCCGCGCTCACCTGGCGCCGCTGGCTGGCTCGTGCACGGCGAATGTCCTTGAATCCTTGCTCAAGCGAGGTTTCCTGCTAGAATCTCTTGCCTATGGCAAGCTATCGTATCGGCCAGGCGGCCGAGCTGCTCGGCGTCAGCGTGGACACCGTCCGCCGCTGGGCCGATTCCGGCCGCATCGCCACCTCCCGCACCGCCGGCGGCCAGCGCCTGATCGACGGCGCCTCCCTGGCCGGCTTCGTGACCACCCTCGAGCGCTCGCCCGAGCCCGAGGCCATCACCGCCCAGTCGGCCCGTAACCGCTTCGCCGGCATCGTCACCCGCGTCATCAAGGACACGGTGATGGCCCAGGTGGAGCTGCAGGCCGGCCCGCACCGGGTGGTGTCGCTCATGACCCGCGAGGCGGCCGACGAGCTCGGGCTCGCCCCGGGCGTCCCGGCCGTCGCCGCCGTCAAGGCGACCACCGTCGTGATCGAGCTGCCCGCCACCTGATGTTGTGATCGAGCTGCCAGCCACCTGAAGGAAGGGGCCGCCATGCCTGCCCGCCCCCGCCGCGCCGCCCTGCTCACCTGCACCGCCCTGCTCGCCCTCGTGGCGCTGGTCGCCGCGGCGTGCGGGGGCCAACACGGCGCGCACACCGGCGCCGCCAGCAGGCCGTCGACCGTCGGCGCCAGGCCGTCGACCTCGATCACCGTGTTCGCGGCGGCCTCCCTGACCGCCGCGTTCGCCAAGCTCGAGGGCGACTTCACCAGGGCGCACCCGGACATCGAGGTCACCTACGAGTTCGCCGGCAGCCAGACGCTCGCCACCCAGCTCCAAAGCGGCGCCCCGGCCGACGTGTTCGCCTCGGCGGACCAGGCCAGCATGGCCACCGTGGCCGGCCTGGTCGACGACCCGCAGGTGCTCGCCCGTAACGTGCTCGAGCTCGTGGTCGCCAAGGGCAACCCCAAGCGGGTCCGCGGGCTCGCGGACCTGGCCCGCCCGGACCTCAAGGTGGTGCTCGGGGCGCCCGACGTGCCCGCCGGCCGCTACGCCCGCCAGGCGCTGGACGCCCAGCAGGTCACCGTCACGCCGGTGTCGCTAGAGGACGACGTCAAGGCCGTGGTCGCCAAGGTCGCCCTCGGCGAGGCGGACGCCGGCGTCGTGTACGCCACCGACGTCACGGCAGCCGGCGATGCGGTCGACGGAGTCGACCTCCCGGCCAGCCAGAACGTCACGGCCACCTACCCGATCGCGGTCGTCGAGGCGGGCAGGCACCGCCAGGCCGCGCAGGCCTTCGTCGACTTCGCCCGTTCCGGCCGAGGCCAGCAGCTCCTGCAGGCCTTCGGGTTCCTGCCGGCCGCGTCGTCGTGACCGTCGCCCGCCGGAGTCGTCGTGCGCATCATGCGCCGGGAGTCGTCGTGAGCAGCGTCCGCCGGGAGCGGTCCGCGGTCGGCCCCTCCAGGCGGCGGTCCACCAGCGGCCCCCGCGGGATGCCCGTGGCCTTCGCGCTGCCGGCCGCCCTGGCCGTGGCGTTCCTGGCCGTCCCCCTGGCCGGCCTGCTGGCCAGGACCCCGTGGAGTGGCCTGTGGCCGGAGCTGACCCAGCCCGGGGTGCGCACCGCCCTGTGGCTGTCGCTGGTCTGCTCGGCCGGTGCGGTGGCCGTCTCGGTGCTGCTCGGCGTGCCGCTGGCCTGGCTGCTGGCGCGGGCGTCGTTCCCGGGCCGCAGCCTCGTGCGTGCGCTGGCCACGCTGCCGATGGTGCTGCCGCCGGTGGTCGGCGGGGTGGCGCTGCTGCTCGCCTTCGGCCGCCGCGGGCTGGTCGGCCAGTGGCTGGACCGGGCCTTCGGCCTTACGTTGCCGTTCACCACCGCCGGGGCGATCCTGGCCGAGGCGTTCGTGGCCATGCCGTTCGTCGTCATCACCGCCGAGGCGGGGCTGCGGGCGATGGACCGGCGCTTCGAGGACGCGGCCGCCACGCTCGGGGCCGGCCGCTGGCTGACCTTCCGCCGGGTCACCCTGCCGCTGGTCGCGCCGTCGCTGGGGGCGGGGGTGGCGCTGTGCTGGGCGCGGGCGCTGGGGGAGTTCGGCGCGACGATCACGTTCGCGGGCAACCTGCCCGGCCGCACCCAGACGATGCCGCTGGCGGTCTACCTGGCCCTGGAGCGCGACGTCGACGGCGCCATCGCGCTCAGCCTGGTCCTGCTGGTGGTCTCGCTGGCCGTGCTGATCGTGCTGCGCGACCGCTGGCTGCCCACCCGATGAGCCTGGACGCCCGGGTCGCGCTGACGCTGGGCGGCCTGACCCTGGACGCCGAGGTGGCGGCGGCCAGCGGCGAGCTGATCGTGCTGCTCGGCCCCAACGGGGCTGGAAAAACCACCCTGCTGCGCGCCCTGGCCGGGCTGGTCCCGCTCGGCGACGGCCGGGTCGTGCTCGACGGCCGAGTGCTCGACGACCCGGCCGCCGGCATCCGGGTGCCGACCGAGCGCCGCCCGATCGGCTTCGTGTTCCAGGACTACCTGCTGTTCCCGCACCTGTCCGTGGTGGACAACGTCGCCTTCGGGCTGCGCGCCCGCGGCATGGACCGGCGCCAGGCGCGGGGGCGGGCGATGGGGTGGCTGGAGCGGGTCGGGCTGGGCACGCACGCCGGCGTCCGGCCGCGCGCGCTGTCGGGCGGCCAGGCCCAGCGGGCCGCCCTGGCCCGCGCCCTCGCCACCGACCCGCGGCTGCTGCTGCTCGACGAGCCGCTGGCCGCCCTGGACGCCGGCGCCCGGGCCGAGCTGCGCCGCGAGCTGCGCCGCCACCTCGCCTCCTTCGACGGCACCCGGCTGCTGGTCACCCACGACCCGGTCGAGGCGATGACGCTGGCCGACCGGCTGGTCGTCGTGGAGGGCGGCCAGGTCACCCAGACGGGCACGCCGGCCGAGGTCAGCGCCCGACCCCGCTCGCGCTATGCGGCCGAGCTGGTCGGGCTGAACCTGTTCCGCGGCCGGGCCGTGCGGGGCAGGGTGGAGCTGGCCGGCGGCGCCACCCTGGTCGCCGCCGATGCGGTCGACGGCGAGGTGTTCGCGGTCGTGCATCCCAGGGCGGTGGCACTGCACCGCCGCACCCCCGAGGGCACGCCACGCAACGTCTGGCCCGGGCGGGTCGAGGCGCTGGACGCCGCCGGCGACCGGCTGCGGGTCCGGGTCGCCGGGCCGGTGCCGATCGTGGCCGAGGTCACCCCGGCAGCCGTCGCCGAGCTCCGGCTCGGTGACGGCGGTCCGGTGTGGGCGACGGTCAAGGCAACCGAGGTCGCCGTCTACCCCGCCTGAGACGCCGGGCACGAGCGCGGAAGCGGCCCCGGCATGGAGCGCCGGCCGGGTGGCGGTGAACCGCTGGAACGCCGCCGGACCAGACCGGGTCGCTACTGGAGCTATGAAGTGCCCGCCGCCGGAGTCGATGATGCCGTGGAGCGCCGCACCAGGGCGGGCGCGACGAGATCGGAGGGAGCACGATGGAGCTGAGCGCTCGCAACCAGCTCAAGGGGACGGTCCGGTCGGTCCGGCTCGGCACGATCATGGCCGAGGTCACGGTCGACGTCGGCGGCAACGAGCTCGTGGCCGCGATCACCCGCAGCTCGGTCGAGCGGCTGGGCCTGGCCGAGGGCCAGCCGGTGACGGCGATCATCAAGGCCACCGAGGTCCTGCTCGGCACGGGCGAATAGCGCCGGGGCGGCCCGCGGCGCGGTCGGAAGGCCCTCGGCCCGCGGCGCGGTCGGAAGGCCCTGGCCCGGCGCTGGAGGCCCAGCCTGGCACCGGGGACCGGGCCGCCGCCGCGGGCCCCGGGGCGGCCCGTCAAGCGGGAGCGTCTCGGGCGGGCGGGTCGGCGGCGCGGCCGCCCGCCTGGGCGCCAGGATCCCGCGCAGTCCCACGCCGAGCACGGCCAGGCCGAGCCCGAGCGCGACCGCGACCGTCGCCCGGGCGACCGCCGGAGGCAGGGCCGACGGCACCTGCGAGCGCCACAGCGAGGACAGGTCGGGCACCCGCCGGCGAACAGCACAAACAGCCCGGTGAGGCAGGCGCACAGCAGCCCGGCCTCGTCACGCCGGCGCACCAGCCGGTCGATCGTGGCCAGGCCGAGCGCCCAGCCGACCGCCGACACGCTGCTGCCATACAGCTTGGCCACCACCGACGCGGTCGACGCCATCCAGCCGCCGGCCGTGTGCACGACGTCGACGGCGATCAGGGCGGCCACGGCGGCCACCAGGGCCGGCCGGCGCCAGCGCGTGGCGACCGCCAGAGCGACGCCCAGGAACAGCAGCGCGCCCAGCCCGAGCCAGGGCCACGGGGACGAGCCCGGGACCCACTCGATGTCGCCGGCGACCACCACCGTCCGGCCGTCGATGCGCAGCGGCACCCGCCAGGCCGGGACGACGACCTGCGCCCGGCCGGGCGCCGCTTGCACGGCGGCCGGCGCCGGGCCGACCCAGTGGGCGCGATGGTCGTGCCATCTGGCCGTCGTGCCACCGGCGATCCGCTGCCACCGGGGCGGCCCGACCGGCTCGCCGGCGGCGGGCACGGGCGCGTTCTGGCCGCCGAGGCGGTTGGCGCGGCTGGTCGGCGAGCCGACGTTCTCCTCCGCCCCGCCGGGCCCGACGCGCAGGTAGGGCTCCTGCCGGTAGCCGAGCACGACCACCTGCCGGCCGGTGTCGTCGACCAGCTCCAGCGTGTTGCCGAGCTCGAGCGCCCGCACGGTCAAGCCGGCGTGGGCGGGTCGATGGTGAGCACCCGCGTGCGGTAGTTGGTCGCCTGCGCGCCGGAGCCGACCGCGTGGGCGAGGGCCGGGGTGGCACCGGCGCCGGCCAGCCCGGCGGCCAGCAGCGCACCGGCGAGCAGCCGGGCCGCCCATTGCCGCCTCCCGGCCGCCCACCACCGCCCGGCCGCGCCCGCCCAGGCCACCATCCGCCGTCGCCCGGCCGCGCCCGCCCAGGCCACCATCCGCCGCCTCCCGGCCGCGCCCGCCTGGGGAGCGCCCGTCTGGGTCCCGCCCTGCCAGGGCTGGCCGTCGCCGCATGCCCGCCGCCCGGCTTCGCTCATCGCGGTGGCCTTGGCCGGGTGCCGCCGGTACCGGGACGCCGCTGCCCGTCCGCCGGCCCGCGGGCCCGGCTGCCTGGGCGGGGTCGCCGGGGCCGCCGGTCCGGCCCTTGGCGCGCTCCGGCATCGGCCCGGCGCCACAGCAGCAGCGCGGCCAGGAGCACGACCGCGCCCACGCCGATCCCGATCAGGACAAGGGTGCTGCTGCGCCTGCCCGCCGGCACCGGCGGCGCCGGCGGGACCGCGACCACGTAGAAGCCGAGGCGGTCGATGCCGGCCGCCACCTGCTGGGTGCCGGGCGTGTCGTTGCCGAGCCGATGGGTCCACCGCTTGCCGTCGGGCGAGGCGAGCAGCACGTGCGAGGCCGGACCGCTGATGTGGATGGTGAGCAGCGGGTAGACGAGGCTGAGGTTGCTCTGCCCGGTGACGGCGCCGATCGGCCGGCCCGACGGCAGGTAGCGGGCCGTCAGCTTGTAGGCGTTGCCGGCCAGCACCAGGCCCTGCGGGGGCGGTGCCAGGCCGGCCGGGTCGAGCGGCTCGACGTCGACGGCGACCGCCGTCTGGCCTGCGCTGGCCGGGAAGGCGCCCGTGCCGAGCAGGAGCTGCGCCTGCCCGTCGCCGGTCGACACGGCGTCGATCTGCGAGCCGTTGGGGCCGAGGGCGACCTTGACGTGGGCGGCCGACGGCGGCCTGTTGCCGGCGGCCAGGCTCGCCGGCGGATGCACCCAGTTGTAGCGGGGCGGCGGGGCGAGCCCGTCGAGCAGCGGCCGGCGGGCCAGGACGCTCAGGTGGCCGCTCCAGGCGGCCCGCCCAGGTAGGCGAGGGCGGCCGCCAGCCCCGCGGCCATGGCTCGGGACCGTGGCCTCATGTGATCGGGAGCACCCGGATGGGGGCGGTGGCGAACTGGGGCGGCCAGGCGACCTCCCGGCGGTTCACGCCGGTCCACTCCCAGATCACGCTGGCCGCTCGCAGGTTGGCACCGGCCACGGCGGTTCGGGGCCGGCCGAAGGACACGCCGGCGCCGTTGGGCAGGCCGCCGTCGGGGATGTCGACCTGGCGGGCCGCCCGGCTCAGGTCCTCGACCCGCATGGAGGTGGCGTGCGGCAGCACCCAGCGCAGCAGCGCCCAGGTGCCCGAGAAGCCGGCCAGCGCCGCCGCGCTCATCGAGCCGCCGTAGGCCGTGCGGTAGGCGGCGTCGGCCCGGGTGAGCAGGGTGCGCGCCTCGGGCCGCAGCCCGTTGGGGTTGGGCGCGTGCGCGTCCGGCTTGTCGGAGGCGAATAGCCCGACCGCGTCGCGCCGCAGCGCGGCCCCGAAGTCCTCCAGGCAGTAGCTGGAGGAGGTGCCGACGCTGGCCGCCAGGCGCAGGTGCTGGGCGACCTGCTGCCGGCGCAGGGCGATGCCGTCCGCCAGGTAGGAGGCGACGAACAGCACGGTGGGTCGGGTCGCGGCGATCCGCCGGACGAGCCCGGCCGCGTCCAGGTGCCGGGGGTCGTAGCGGAGCCGACGACCGCGAGCGCCGCCGCGGCCCGCCGGCCGCCGCCGGGCCGCGCCTTCCCCCGCAGGCCGGCCGGCCACGTGGCGAGGGCGTCGAACAGCGCCCTGCGGAACAGCGCCTCCTCGGCGAGCGCGGCGAGCAGGGCGAGCGCGACCGCTGCCGGCCCGGCGCGCACCGCCGGGGCGGATCCGGCGCCAAGCCGCGCGAGCCCAACCACGGCGAGCCCCGTCACGAGCACCGTCACCCGTCCCGCCGGCGCCCGGGCCGCCCGACCCGCCGGCGCCTCGGCCGCCCGCCGGGTGGACGGCACGGCCACCGACAGGCCGCCCATCGCGGCGTAGCCGAGCGCCAGTGCCCAGGTGACCGGCAGCGGCCGCCCGAACAGGGCGGGCCGCAGGAGCAGGGCGGGCCGCAGGAGCAGGAAGGCCGTCCCGCCCATGGCGACCGCCGGTGCGGCCAGGCCTGCCGGGAAGGGAATCCGGCGGGGCGCCGCCGTCTGGTCGGCCACCGCTACCGCACCTCGAAGGCGGCCTGGGCCAGGATCCGCGGGTCGAAGGGCAGGTGGTCGGCGGCGACGAACTCGACCCGCACGACGTGCGGCCCGGGCGGCAGGGTGGGGAGCCGTTGCTGGAGCCCGTAGGTCATCGAGATGATCTTCCCGTCCACCTGCACGTGGACGTGGCCCTGGTCCGGCCGGATGGCGGTTGTGGTCGTGGCCACGATGCGGGCGCCGCTCAGGGCGAGCTTGAGCTCGACCGGGTTGCCATGGACGAGCTGGCCGTTGCGCGGGGCAAGGATCGACAGCTTGGCCGGGCTGCTCGGCCGGCTGGCCGCGGCGGTGCTGGACGGCGGGGAGCTTGGCTTGGTCGAGCTTGGGCTCGAGCAGGCGCCGAGCCCCACGGCCGCCAGCAGGACCGCCACGAGCGCGACGCCGGGCCGGGCGGGGATCCGAGCTCGCTGCACCGTGGCGCCTCCTGCCGTCACGAGATCACCTGGGCGAAGTGGACGCTGACCGGGCCGCCGGGCAGCGCCGCGTCGATCTGGAACGACCAGCGACCCCGCGTGAGCTGGACGTCGCCGATGAAGTGCCCGCCGCCGAAGCGGAGCAGGCCGACCGGGCGCGTGCCGCCGTCCGGGCCGGTGGCCGTGACTCGGATCCGGCCGACCCGCTGCTCGCCGCCGGCGGCGGTGAAGAACGTCAGGTGCACGAGGTCGGTCCCCGGGTGTCCCGGGTCGAGGAAGGCCTGCAGCGAGCCTCCCGGGGGCAGCGTGATCGTGTACAGCGGCGGCTCTCCCGGCGCCCGCGAGACCTTGACCTGGGAGGGGGCCGCCCGGACGGTCACCTGCAGCGGCACGGTGACCGCGCCGGACGCGCTCTGGACCAGCAGCGAGACGCTCCAGGCGCCGGCGATCGACAGCATGCTGCCCCGGCCGTGCCAGAGCCCATCGGCGCCCCGGGCCAGGTCGAGGGTGGAGGCGCCCACCTCGGGCCGGGCTGGGAGCGAGAAGCGCAGCTGCACGGCCCGGGCCTGGACCGGCGCGCCGGAGTCGTAGTCGTCCAGCCTCGCCGTGAACCCGTTCGGGCCGGCCGTGCCCGGCGTGATGCTCACGGTCGCCCGGACCGAGGTCGCATAGTCGTTGCCGGTCACCACGACCGACGGCGGCGCCGGCCGGGGTGGCCGCCGCGCCGTGGCCGCGAACGACGCCGGTGGCAGCTCGCTGAGCAGCGCCGCCGCGACCAGCACCGCCACGGCGACCGTGAGCTCGCCACGCATCGACCTGCGCAGCGTGCCGAGCCGGCCGGCCGGCACCAGGCGGAAGTGGTTGACGGTGCCGAGGCCGAGCAGCACGGCGACCAGTCCCACCTTGACGGCCAGCGTGCGGCCGAAGCCGGTGCTCACCAGGCGGTGCCAGCTGCCCACCTCGTTGAGCGCGCGTTCCAGCCCGGTGACGGCCACGGCCGCGAGTGCGACGGTCGCCACCCGCGAGAACCGGACCGCCGCGGCCGCCTTGGCGGCCGCCCCCCGCAGGCCGGCCAGGAGCCAGGCGATGCCGCCGATCCATACCCCGACGGCGAGCAGGTGCAGCCATTGTGCGGCCAGGTTCAGCCAGCGGATCGACGACGCGCCGGCCGCATGCCCGGCCAGCACGTGGATGCCCATGGCGCCGGCCGTGACCAGGGCGAGCCCGGCGAGCAGGCCGCGGTGGTCCGGGCGGGTCATGACCGCCGCGGCCACGGCGGCGGCCGCCGCGAGCGCGACCGCCTGCCACACCAGCCACCGGCCGGCGGTCGAGGTGAGCAGGCTGCCCAGCGGGATGCCGACGTCGGCGCGCTCGGCCAGCGCCATGGCGGCCAGCCCGCCGGCGGCGAGCACCATGGCGGCGGCCAACAGCAGCGGGGACCGGCCGGGCAGGCCGCCGCGGAACACGGCCAGGCCGGCCACGGCCGCGCCGAGCAGCAGCGCGAGCCCCCAGTAGAAGGCGAGCCGGCCGCCGACGGCGAGCGGGGACGGCGACGGGGTGCGTGGCGTGGCGCTCGTCCCGGCGGCCGGCTGGGCGGCGGGTGCGGCCACGCCGACGCCGAACGCGAACGCCCCCGCGCTCACGTGCCCGTCGACGCGGGACACGGTCCGCCAGGCGACGGTGTAGGTGCCGTCGCCAAGCGGGCCCAGCGGCACCTGGAGCTGGAGTGGGCGCCCGGGCACCGGCCCGGCCTTGCCGGCCTCGACCGTCTGCCCGGCGGAGTCCAGCACGTGGATGGTGGACAGGGCCGGGTCGGGGGCCTCGGTGAAGGTGAGCACCACGGCCTTGGGCGGGGCGGCCAGCGACGCCCCGTCGGTCGGGTCGGAGCTGCGCACGAGCGCGTGCGCCGCGGCCGGCAGGACCGCCGCGGCCGCAAGCCACAGGCCGGCGAGCACGGCCAGGGCGGCCATGGCGGTGCCGCGCCGCATGGTCAGGGCGGCCATGGCGGCGCCGCGCCGCATGGTCAGGGCCTTTGGTCTCGGTCTTCTTGCTGCCATGGCTTGCGTACCTTGTCACCGCCGCACCGCACGCCGGCGGTGCGGCCTCGGCCGGGCGCCGCAGTGCGGCGGCCCGGGCGGGCTGAAGCGGGCCGTTCAGGAACAGGAACGCGGCGGGCCACGGCCGCCCAGGCCGGCCACGAGCAGCCGGGACGGCCGCCCGGTGCGGGACGGCCACGGGCGGGGCGCACTCGGCGCCGGCGCCGGCGTCCAGGCGGCGCGCAGCGCCCGACCGGCGGCCGCGGCGCACCGGCCGAGCGTGGCCAGCGCCAGCGCGACGACCAGCGCGACCGCAACCTGGGCAAGCAGCCCGAGCCGGAACGTCCGGTCGGCGACCAGGTGGCTCACCGGGACGGCCGACGCCTTCCGCTCGATCGCCTCCTGGACGACGAAGATGCCGACCTGGAGCAGGGCCAGCCGGCGCCACAGCCGGGTGAGGCGCTCCTGCGAGCCGAGCTGGCCCAGGGCGAGAAGGCCGGACCGGAACTGCTGCACGACCGTCGATGCCACGGCCACACCACAGAGCACGACGGCGGCCGCGACGGCGTCGACCCAGTAGTTGTGCCCGGTCGCCGCGAGCAGCGTGGCACGCAGGCGGTCGTTCGGCACGCTCAGGGTGTAGGCGAGCCAGTGCCCGACGACGGTGCCGACGACAGCCGCCGCGGGCACGGACAGGCGGCCGGAGACCGGACGATGAGGCACCGCTGCAGCATACGACGTCCGCCGCCTCCCGCTCGGCTATCCCCACCAGAACGCGGTCGCGATCACACCGTACAGACCGATCAGCGCCACTCCCTCGAGCCAGTTCGACTCCCCGTCGAAGACGATCAGCGTGGGCAGGACGGTGGCCAGCGCGACGGTCGCCACCAGCAGCGGCGGCAGGACGAGCAGCAGGTGCGCCGTGCCGAGCGCAAAGCTCAGCAGCACGAGCACGGGCGTCAGGGCCAGGGCGATCTGCAACGGGCTGTTCAGGATCACGCTGACGGCGTAGTCGGCCTTGTTCTGCGCGGCGAGCTGGACGCCGACCACGTTCTCGACGGCGTTGCCGGCGATGGCCACGATGACCAGACCGGTGAACGCCTGGGACAGGTGCAGCGTCTGGATGGCCGGCTGGAGCGCCTCGACGAACCAGTCGGACACGAACGCGGCCGCGACGCTGGTGACGGCCAGCACGGTCAGGGCCAGCCACAGCGGCCAGGCGTCCGCCGGCCCCTCGCCGCCCCCGCCGTCCCGTTCGACGACCGGCGCGCCCCGGAGCGAGAACGGCACGCTGCACGCGAACACCAGCAGGAGCAGCAAGGCCGTGGCGATGCTCAGCGCCTCCTCATGGCCGGCCGCAGGGGTGTGCAGCCCGTTGACCAGGGTTGGGATGATCAGCGCCGCCACCGCGAGCGTCATCAGCGTGGCGGCGAGACGCGGCAGCTCCTTGGCGAACCGCTGGGTGCCGTGCCGCAGCCCGCCGATCAGGAAGGCGAGCCCAAGGACCAGCAGGTTGTTGGCCAGGATGGAGCCGATCAGGGCGGCCTGGACGACCGCGACCAGCCCGGCCCGCAGCGCAAAGACCGCCACGAAGAGCTCGGGCAGGTTGCCGAGGGCTGACTGCAGCACACCGGTGGCGCCCGCCCCGAGCCGCCCGCCGAGCTGGTCGACGGCGTCGCCGACCACGGCGGCCAGGGTGCCGAGCGCGATCGCCGACACGGCGAAGACCAGGACGTCGCCGGCGCCGAGCAGGCGCAGGCCGGCGGTGGCCAGGGTCGCCACCAACGCGACGGCCAGGACGACCCGCTCGCTCCGCGTCATCGGGGAGCCCGTGCGGAGCTCCCCGGTCTCCTGTTGGCCTACGGTGGGCATGGCCTCCCCCTGTGCTGCCCGGCGGGCCGCCCCTGTGCTCGCGGCGGGCCGCTCGGCGGCCTGGCTGCGCCCGTTGTATGTACCCGGGTTGGAGAAGGGAATCAGGATGTTGTCCACAATCCCCGATCGCGCTGGCGGCCGGGCCGGCGCCGGCCGGCACCCCGCGGGCGTTCCCGGCGACCGCCCCATGAACCACGCCGACGCCGAGCGGTGGATGCGGGTGGCGCTCGAGGAGGCTCGGGCGGCCACCGGGCACGCCGACGTCCCGGTCGGGGCGGTGGTCGTCGGGCCGGACGGGACCGAGCTGGGTCGGGACCGCAACCGGCGCGAGCTCACCGGCGACCCCACCGCCCACGCCGAGGTGCTGGCCATGCGGGCGGCCACGCGGGCGCTTGGGACCTGGCGACTCGACGGCTGCTCGCTCGTCGTGACCCTCGAGCCGTGCGTAATGTGCGCCGGGGCGCTCGCCCAGGCCCGCGTCGCGCAGCTCGTGTTCGGCGCCGACGACCCGAAGGCGGGCGCCGTGGGGTCGCTGTGGGACCTCGTCGGTGACCCCCGCCTGCCGCACCGGGTCGAGGTCGTCCGCGGCATCCTGGCCGAGGAATGCGCCGAGGTCCTGCGGGTGTTCTTCCGGTCACGGCGGTAGCCGGGCTGTGGCGGTGGCCGGCCGGGGCGGTGACCCGGCCGCAGCGATTACCAGGCCGCGGCGGTGGCCGGGCCGCCGGCGGCGGTGGCCGGCCGGGGCGGTGGCCGGGCGGCTTGGCTATACTGCCCGACGGCAAGGTGCCAGAGCGGACGAATGGGACGGTCTCGAAAACCGTTGAGCTCGCAAGGGCTCCCAGGGTTCGAATCCCTGCCTTGCCGCATCCACCGCAGGAACGCGAAGAGTGGGGCACCATGTCACCTGGTGCCCTGCCGCCGCCTGCGGGCACGACCGTTGCGCTGCACTTCCGACCGGCTGGCGAGGTGCCTGTATGGCCGAGCCCGGGCAACAGGTGGTCTGTCACAATCGGTTGCGTAGGTCATGAGAGCTGCCGCACGAGCAGCGCAGCCGGTCGCGCAGGGCGCCCGCTGACCGTGCCAGCCGCTTCGCTGGTGCAGCGCCATGACCCGAGATCACGTGCCAGTGCATCCGGGAAAGGCCGCCATGCAAGACAACCAGGAACTCGGCGCGATCTCGCTGCTCCTGGCGCCCGTTCGTTGGCGGCTCTACCAGTACATTCAGGACGCCGACGGGGCGGTCGGCAGGGACGAGGCCGCGCGGGCGGCTGGGATCTCGCGCAACCTTGCAGCGTTCCACCTGGACCGGATGGCCGAGGCTGGCCTGCTCGCGGTCGAGTACCGCCGGCTGACCGGCCGCAGCGGGCGGGGCGCGGGGCGTCCCGCCAAGCTCTACCGGGCCGCGGCGCAGCGCATCGCGGTGTCCCTGTCGGCGACGCGCTATCCGCTGGCGGGACGGATCCTCGCGACGGCCGTGACGGAAAAGGGGGCCGACGAGGACGGCGCGGCCGCCGTCCGCCGGGTCGCCGCCCGCGTGGGTGCGGAGCTCGGCGGGGAGCTGCAGGGGCGGCTCGGCGCCGACACCGGCCGTCCGCTCGGGCTCGCCGAGCAGGCGGTGCAGAAGCTCGGCTACGACCCCGAGCGCCGCCGCGGCCGACTCGTGCTGCGCAACTGCCCGTTCGCCGAGCTGGTGGCCTCGCATCGCGAGCTGATCTGCCCGATGAACCATGCCCTGCTCAGCGGGTTGCTGCCGGCGCTCGGTGCGGCCGGCCTGTCGGTCGCCGGGCCGCGCCCGCGCCCGAAGCGCCAGCCGGGCTGCTGTGTCGCTATCACGCAGGCGCACGCCGGCTGACCTCCGTCCCGGACGTCCCGTCGCCGGTCTCCTGGAGCTGGGCGGCGTCGAGGTCGAACATGCGGCACAGGTCGGCGAGCTGCCTGCTGTCGCCGGTGGCCGCCGCCTGTCTGACCATGACCGTCGGGCCGTGCAGCAGCTTGGCCACCGCCCGCCGCAGCGCGGCGCCGGCCGCCACCCGGTCGATCGACGAGCGCCCTGCCAGCGCCCGCTCGAGCTCCCGTTCGCACAGCTCCTCGGCGCTTCGGCGCAGCGCCGCGATGATCGGCCCGGCCTGCCGGCCGGCGGTCCAGGCCATGAAGCGCCGCGCCTCCTCCTCGACGACGCGCTCGCCCGCTCCCAGCGCCGCGGCGAGCCGGGCGGTGTCCTGGAGGCTGGCCTGGCCGAGGTCCTCGAGGTCGAGCAGGAGCGCGCCCGGCACCCCCCGGACGGCGGGGTCGACGGTGCGGGGGACGGCCAGGTCGACGAGCACCAGCGGCGCCCCAGCCATCGTCCGCGTCGCCGCAACGCGGCCGACCTGCCCGGCGTCGACGAGCAGACGCGGCGCGGCCGTGCAGGCGACCACCACGTCGGCCGCGGCCAAGCCGTGGTCCAGCCCGGCCAGCGCCAGTGCCCGTCCCGCACGCCCCGCCAACCGTTCGGCCCGCTCCTGGCTGCGGCTGCACACCAGCGGTGTGGCGGCGAGCTCCCGCACCCGCTCCACCACCACCGTGGCGATCTTGCCCGTCCCCAGCACGAGCACGGTCCGCCCGCAGAGACCGCCGAGCGCAGCCGCGGCAGCGTCCACCGCACTGCGACCGAGCGAGCGGCGTGGGGTGCCCACCGCCACCTCGCGGCGGACCCGCCGCCCAGCCGACACGGCCCTGCGGAACAGGCCGTCCAGCTCCACGCCGAGCGTGCCGGCGCCGCGGGCCGCGTCGGCGGCCGCCCGCACCTGCGGCAGGATCTCGATCTCGAAGCGCACCATGGAGTCCAGGCCGGCGGCGACACGGAACAGGTGCCCGACGGTGTCGCCGCCGGTGCGCAGTGCCAGCGCCGGGCCGAGCACGCCGGGTTCGACCCCGCGGTCCTCGGCCAGGAAGCGAGCCAGGCGCGCCACATCGGGCGTCCCGGCGAAGGTGGCGTAGACCTCGGTGCGGTTGCAGGTCGACAGGATCACCGCCTCGCGCACGCCCGCGGCGGCGACAAGCTGCGCCAGACCGGCGGGCAGCTCGTCGGGCCGGTAGGCGAGCCGGTCGAGCAGGGCCAGTGGGGTGTGGTGGTGCGACGCGCCGGCCGAGGCCACGGTCACGGCGTTCATGGCGGCGCCGGTGGCACGGCCCTGGCCGATGCCGATGCCAGGTGCAGCAGCCGCTCGACCGTGGCGCGGTGGGAGCCGAACGGGGCGGCCGCAAGATAGGCCCGGAACGTGGCGGTCGCCGCCCGGGGCTGGCGCATCCCCATGAGCTGGATCAGCCCTTTGGCGTAGAGGGCCTCCGGGTAGCGCGGGTCGACGGCCAGGGCCTGCTGGACCGAGCGCAGCCCCTCTGCGGGCAGGCCGGCCTGGAACAGCAGCAGGCCCAGGTTGGTGTGGGCCTCGACGTTGCTGGGGTCGAGCCTGAGCGCGGCGAGGTACTCGAGCGTGGCCTGCTTCACCTGGCCGGCGTCCAGGTAGCGCTGGCCGAGATCGAGGTGGGCGGCGACATCGCCGGGATGCTCGCGCACCCGCCGCTGGCCGAACGCGAGCGAGCTGGGATCATCGCCCACCCCAGCCCCGGCGCCGGTGACCGGCTGGCCGGCCTGCCGCGCCCCGACCGCGCCGCGCAGCAGCATGAGCGTTGCGGCCAGCAGGGCGGCGCCGGCCAGGACGCCGGCAGCCACCGCCCGGCGCCGCCCGGGGACGGGGGCCGGTGCACGCGGCTGGGCGGCCCGCACCTCCCGAAGGCCCGCGGCCAGCTCGCCGGTGCGCTCGCGGGCCTCGAGCGCTCGCAGGACCGCCACCGCCCGGGCCTCGGCGTCGGCCCGCGCGGCCCGGTGGCGCGCCTCGTCGAGCTTGCCGCGGGCCCGATCCTCGTCGAGGTCGTGCAGATGGCGCAGGGTGCGGCGGCGCTCGTCCTCCAGCGGGTCGGCCGGCCGCTCCAGGGCCGCCACCCGGGTGTGCTGGTAGGGACGCAGCACCGCCCAGGCGGCGGTCACCGTGAGGGCGAGCATGCACAACGAGGCGGCGACGTTCACGGGGCATCGTCCTCGTCCAGGCGTGCCAGCGCGCGTCCGAGCAGCCGCCGGTCCGCCCCGGAGAGCCGGGACCCGCCAGCCGCCAGCTCTGGCCCGGGCGGGGCGGGGAATGTGGCCGGCCCGGCGCGCCAGCGGCGAACGGCGACCAGCGTCGCGAGCAGGCCGCCGGCCAGCAGCAGGACCGGCAGGACCCAGGCGACCAGGCCGAGGCCGCGCCGGGGCGGGGCGAGCAGGACCGACTCGCCGTAGGCGGCGACGAACGCCGCCCTGATCTGGGCTGGCGTCTTGCCGGCCGCGAGGTCGTGGGCGATCGTGGCGCGCATCTGCTGGGCGAGCGGGGCGGGCGAGTCGGCGACCGACAGGTCGCGGCAGACCGGGCAGCGCAGCCCGGCGGCGATCGCGTGGGCGGCGTCGGTGGGCGTGCGGGCCGGGGCGGGTCCGCGCAGCCCGACCGCCAGCAGCGCGGCCGCCGCGAGCAGCAGGACCCCGGCCAGACCGGGCGGCAGCCGGTTTGCGGCCCGCACGAGCCGAGCCGGGAACGGGCTGGCGTTCGGCGTGGCACCGCGGCGGCGATCGTCGGCGCGCCGGCCGGCCGCGCTCATCGTGGTCCCTGCGGCAGCAACCGGGAGACCTCCTGGACGAGCTGATCGTAGCGCAGCGCGCCGACACGCTTGGCGTCCACGCGCCCGTCGGGGCCGATGAAGAAGCTCTCGGGGATGCCGTAGACGCCGTAGGCCAGGGCGGTGCGTGCGCCGGGATCGGCCACCACCGGCCAGGTCGTGTGTGTCTCGGCGACGTAGGCGAGCGCGTCGGGTGGGCTGTCCTGGAAGTCGACCCCGACCAGCACCACCCCGGCGTCGCGGAACCGGTGCCAGGCGGCGTCGAGGGCCGGCTGCTCGACCCGGCACTCGGTGCACCACGAGGCCCAGAAGGTGAGCACGACGACCTGGCCGCGCAGGTCGGCCAGGCGTATCGGGCGGGCGCCGTCGAGGGTGGGCAGGGTGAAGTCGGGGGCGGCCCGGCCCACCAGCGGGGAGCGGATCGCGCTCGGGTCCCGGCCGAGGCCGAACGACAGCAGCGCGGCCACCAGCGCCGTCCCGGTGACGACCATGCCGAGCCGCAGCATCCTGCCGGTGCCGGTCATCGCCGGCCTGCCTGGGCGAGCTGTCGGCGTCGTGGCCGCCGGGGCGCCGGCGGTGCTGCCGCGGCCACGCGGCGTCTGCCCGGCCAGGCGGCGAGCAGGCCGCCGGCGGCCATGACCGCACCGCCGACCCACAGCCAGCTCACGCCGGGGTTGAGGAAGAACCGCAGGGTGGCCTGCTCGCCGCCCTGGTCCACGCCGAGCACCGAGGCGTACAGGTCCCGCAGGGGCCCGTGGCGGATCGACGGCGTGCCGATCGGCTCGGCGGCGGCCGGGTAGAGGTTCAGCGAGGGGTCGATCTCGCCCAGGCCGTGGCCGTCCCGGGCGCGGGCGACGCCGACGTCGGTCACGAGCACCGTGCGCTGGGGTTGGTGCAGGGTGCGCAGGCGGTCGTAGCGCAGCAGGTAGCCGGCGAACGCGGTGGATTGTCCGCGGGACAGGGTCACCTCGGCCTGACGGGCGAACGTCGAGGAGGCGGTGATCGCGACCGCGGCGAGCGCCAGGCCGATGTGCACGACCAGCCCGCCGTAGCGCCGCCGGCCGCGCAGCGCGGCGCGCAGCATCGCTTGCGGACCTCGCCGGCTGCCGGCCGGGGCCGCTGCCGAGGCGCGCACACTGCGGGTGAGCTCGGCGGCGTTGGCCACCGCGACGAACGCGGCCAGCCCGAACGCCGCCGCCGCGGCGAGGTCGCGCAGCCCGGCCAACGCCAGCACCACCGTCGCGGAGGCACCGGCGCCGAGCGGCAGCCGCAGGCGCCCGGCCAGACGCTCGGGCGATCCACCCCGCCAGGACAGCAGCGGGCCCACGCCGGTGAGCAACAGCAGCAGCAGCAGGACGGGGACGGTGGTGTGGCGGAAGTACGGGCCGCCCACCGTCACCTGCCGGTTCGACGTCGCCTCGACGAGCAGGGGAAAGACCGTCCCCAGCAGCACCACGAAGGTGAGCGCGAGCAGCGCCAGGTTGTTGCCGACGAAGGCCGCCTCGCGCGACAGGGCCGCGTCGATCTGCCCGGCCGTGCGCAGGCGCCCGGCGTGCAGGGCGGTCAGCCCGAACCCGCCGACGAGCACCAGCACCAGGAAGCCCAGGTACATCGGGCCGACCGCGGAGCGGGCGAAGCTGTGCACCGACGACAGGATGCTGCCGCGGGTCAGGAACGTGCCGAACGTGGTCAGCGCGAAGGCCCCCACGATCAGGGCGAGGTTCCACACCTTCAGCATCCCACGCCGCTCCTGCAGCATTACCGAGTGCAGAAAGGCGGTGGCGACCAGCCAGGGCAGCAAGGCGACGTTCTCCACCGGATCCCAGGCCCAGTAGCCGCCCCAGCCGAGCACCGCGTACGACCACAGCCCGCCGAGCAGCAGGCCGACGGTCAAAAAGCACCAGACCGCAAGCGTCCAGCGCCGCGTGAGGCTGACCCAGCGGTCCGACAGTCCGCCGGACAGCAGTGCTGCCATGGCGAACGCGAACGGGACGGTGAACCCGACGAACCCCAGGTACAGGAAGGGCGGGTGCACGGCCATCAGCGGGTGGTTCTGCAGCAGCGGCAACGGGCCGCGGCCGTCCGGTGGCGGGGCGGCCAGGGTCGCGAACGGCCGCGACGGGCCCGACACGAGCAGCAGGTAGAACGCCGCGACCCCGTACATGACCGCGAGCGCCCACGGCAGGGTGTCGGGCCGGTAGCGGCGGAAGCGGAACGCGACCGCGGCGAGGTAGCCGGCCAGCACCAGGTTCCATAGCAGCAGCGAGCCGTCGTCGGCCGACCACAGCGCCAGGACCTTGAAGAAGACGGGGGTGGCGCGGCTGGAGTTCTCGGCCACGTAGCGCAGCGCGAAGTCGTCGGTCAGGATGGCCGCGAGCATCGCCCCGTTGGCGGCCGCCACCGCGGCAAGCAGCGCGTAGGCGGTGGTGCGGGCGCTCTCCACCGCCCGTGGTCGTTGCCTGCGCGCCCCGGCCAGCGCGGCCACCAGCCCGTAGGCGGCCAGGGTCAGGGCGAGCAGCAGCGCGAAGCGACCCAGCCGGTCCACGCCTAGCCGCCCGTGTCCATGTCGGCCGAACGGGGGACCTGGCCGTGGGTTGGCGGGCTGTAGACGCCGCTGTGCTTGACCAGCACGGTGTCGGCGTGGAACGCGCCGTCACCTGCGAGCGCGCCCTCCACCACGACCCCCTGGCCGGCCCGGAACAGCGCCGGCACCCCGCCGCTGTCGACCACGCTCATCCGGGTCGAGCCGTCGGTGACCACGAAGCGGATCCAGGAGCTGCCATGCTGGACCGAGCCGGGCAGCACGTAGCCGCCGAGGCGCGCCTGCACGCCGACCGCCGCCTGCCCCCTGGCCAGAAGATCGCTCGGCGTGAGGTAGTAGACCAGGCTCGAGGAGAGCCCGTTGGCGGCGACCCAGCCCAGGCCGGCGACGATCACCGCGAGCGCAACGACCCTCCTGGTCCTGGTCCGGCGCATGGCCGGCACCCGGCTGCCCATCACCGGCTGCCCTCGTCCCGGCTCGTCAGGGCGGCCGTCCGCCGCCGCGCTCGCCGGGCCCTGGCGTGAAGGCGTAGGACGTAGCCGCCGAGGGTCGCGGCGGTCAGCAGGTACCCGGCGGCCACGTAGCCGAGGTGGTCCATTCGAGCTCACCTCCCCGCGCCCATGTCGACCCCCCGCGCGCCGAGCCGCGCGGACAGCCCCTCGACCGCCGCCCGCTCTTCCAGACGGCCGACCCGCAGCCGCGCGGCGACCAGGTACGCGAAGACGAGCGTGAACGCGGCGACGGCCACCAGCAGCGTGACGAGCATGCTCGCGGCGATCGTCGGGGCGCCCGGGCGCAGCACGGTGGGCTCCTGGTGCAGGGAGCGCCACCAGAGCACCGACATGTGCACGATCGGCACGTCCACGAACCCGGCCACGCCGACCACGGCCGACCAGCGGGCGCGGCGCGCCGGGCTGTCGGCCATCCGCCGTAACGCCAGATAGCCGAGGTAGATCAACAGCAGGACCGCCGTCGTGGTCAGGCGCGGGTCCCAGGTCCACCAGGTGCCCCAGACCGGCCTGCCCCACAGCGCCCCGAGCACGATGGCCAGTGCGGTGAACAGCACGCCCACCTCGGCCGATGCGGCGGCCAGGCGGTCCCAGCGCGTCCTGCCCGTCAGCAGGTAGGCGACGCTGGCGACGGCCACGACGGTGAACGACAGGTAGGCCAGCCAGGCGGAGGGGACGTGGACATACATCAGGCGCTGCACGTCGCCCTGCGAGGCGTCGGGCGGCGCCACCGCCAGCGACAGCACCGCGCTGGCGGCCAGCGCGCTGCCTGCCGCCCCGCCGAGCAGCCGCTCGCCGCGACGACTGGTCGCCCTGGCCATGATCTGTTCGCCGAGCTTCATCGCAGCCTCCAAGCGGGACGGGGCCGTCCGCCCGGCCCGCCGCCGAGTTCAGCCATCAGGTCGTCCGGACGGCTGGTCAGAGCGACAGCAGGTACTGGACCAGGTCCTGTTTCTGTTGTGGTGTCAGGCCGAGCTGGAAGACGTCGTTGTAGTGGTCGACCACGTCGGTGAGGGTGGCGAAGCGCCCGTCGTGGAAGAACCCGCCCTTCTGATGCGTCCACAGGCCCTTGAGCGGCGCGGTGCGGTAGCGGCGGTCCGGCGCCCGGTCGGCCTGGAAGCTGTCGATGCCGAGCTCCGAGGGCCGGTGCAGGTTCCAGCCTGGCTCGGTGAACAGTGGCGGGACATGGCAGCTCGAGCACTCCGCCTTGCCGTCGAACAGGAGCTTGCCGCGGGCGGCGGCGGCGGGATCGAACGAGCCGGCCGGCGGCGTCGGTGCCGGCAGCGACAGCTGATAGGCGTGCAGGGCAGGCAGCTTCGCGGTGATCAGGTCGGGCGAGCTGCGCAGGTGCCCGAGCCGGTGGCGCGCGGCCACCGGGAACTGCGTGGGGTCGTCCAGGCGTGGATCGAAGAACGTGCCCTGCCCGTGCATCTCGATGTTGGCCACGAACGCGTTCCAGTAGGGGATCGAGCCCCACCCGGTCCAGGTGTGCAGGTTCACCCCGGCCAGGCCGAAGGCGGGCGGGATGAGCGTCGCGGCGGTCTTGCCGTCCGGCCGGAAGCCCTTGCCGTCCAAGAGCAGCTCGGCGTCGAACTTGCCCGGCCCCCAGGCGCCGAGGACCTTCTTGACCGTGGCCACGTTGGTGCCCAGGAAGTCGGCGACCGGCTGCAGGTTCGGCGCGAGCGAGACGATCGCGCCGACGTTCAGGTCGCGGTTGGCCCACCCGTCGAGCCGGTGGCCGATCCCGGACGCGAACGAGTCGTCGACGGTGGAGTGGCACAGGGCGCACTGGATGCCGACCGAGCGCAGGCTGCCGCCCGAGTCGAAGAAGCCGGTCAGGCCCACGACCGCGTTCAGCTTGAGCAGCGCGAGCGTGACCGCCGGGTCGTCGAGGTCCACCTTGCCCTGCTGGAGGGCCTGCTGCACCGCGTCGGGCAGCGCGTCGACGTCGACCTTCAGCCCGACCGCCAGCGCGGCCCTGGGGCTGACGCCCGGGCCCACGCCGCCGAGCCGGCCGCCCTCGATCGCCTTGTGGAGCTGCAGCGTGTCGCCCCAGAAGGCCTGGTCACCGAACGTGTCGAAGCGGAAGACCTGCTTGCCCTCGGCCAGGAGCGCGGCCGCGTCGTCGCCGCCCACCGCCGCCTGCTGTCGCCGTGGCGTCTGCGCGGACGACGGCCCTGACAGTCTGAACAGCACGCCGACCACGACGACGAGCAGCAGCAGGCCCACCATGGTGAGTGGCCCCCGGGAGCGGCCGAGCGGGGTGGTGTCCCCTGCCGCATCGTTCGCCTTGGTCGCGTCCGTTGTCGATCTGGTGGCGTCTGGCCGGTCGCCGCTCGTGTCGCTGGTCTCCGCCATCTGGCCACCGCCTCCTCAGCAGCGACTCCTATAAATAATAAAATTAGTGATAGGAGACTTTGCCACCAAGCCCCGGCGCCGTCAAGGGGAACGAGGACAACGCCTCAGTCCTCGAGCAGGTGCTCGAACACCAGCGTGCCGGCCGCCACGAAGACCAGGTCGAAGGCGACCAGCAGGCCGAGCCAGGAACCGGCCTGGGCGAGGCGGTCGGCCGCGGCCAGGGCGGTCGCCTTGACCCCGGCGAGCAGGACCGGCGTGGCCAGCGGCATGACCAGCAGCGGCAGCACCGCCTCGCGCGCCCGGGGGACCACGGCGAGCACCCCGAACAGGCTGCCGATGGCTGCGAGCCCGACCGTGCCTAGCACGAGCGTCGCCGCCAGCACCACCAGGTCCCTCCCGTTCCCGCCGATCGGCAGTCCGAACAGGACCACGACCATGGCGAGCACGGCGGCCTCCAGGGCCAGCAACCCGCCGGCGATGGCGGTCGCCTTGCCGATGAACACCGCGGCCTTGTCCACCGGCGCCAGGACGAGCCCCTCCAGCGCTCCGTCCTGGGTCTCCGACTCGTAGGCCCTGCGGGCCAGCAGGACCGCGGCGAACAGCGCCGCGAGCCACAGCAGTCCGGGCGCCGTCGCCTCGAGCAGCGTCAGGCCCGGGCCGAGCGCCAGCCCGAAGGCGATGAGCAGCGTGGCGGCGAACGGCAGGGCCATGCTGACCGCGTAGCGACCGCGCAGCTCGATGCGAAGGTCCTTGGCCGCCATCGCCCCCGCCAGGCGCAGCAGCGTCATCGCGGCACCGCCCGGCCGGCGGCCGGTGCGGGGCCGGCACGCAGGCGTCCCGCCTCCATCCCGACGGTCCTGGTGGCCAGGCCCGCCCGGGTCGCGTCGTGGGTGGCCAGCATGACCGTCCGCCCGGCCGCATGGGCCGCCAGCAGCACCTCGTCGACGACTTGCTTGGCCTGCTCGTCGAGGCCCGCGTAGGGCTCGTCGAGCAGCAGCAGCTCGGCCGGGCGCAGCATCGCCCGCGCGAGCGCCACCCGCTGACGCATGCCCTGCGAGAAGCCGCCCACGCGCTCATCGGCGACGCCGACCAGGCCCACCCTGGCCAGCGTCCCCGGCACCAGGCGTGCATCGGCGCCGAACAGCGCGCAGGCGAAGCGGAGGTTCTCGGCGGCGCTCAGCTCCTCGTACAGCCGGGTGCGGTGGCCGAGCAGCTCGGTCCGGCGCCGGATCTCCTCGCGCTGGCGGACCAGGTCGAAGCCGAGCACCGACCCGCTCCCGTAGGTGGGTGACAGGGCGGTGGCGATGACCCGCAGGAGCGTGCTCTTGCCCGCCCCGTTCGGACCCTGCAGCAGCACGATCTCTCCGCGCTGGACAACAAGGTGAACACCGACGACGGCGGGCAGCACACCGAACATCCGGGTCACACCGGTGAGCGAGACCGTCGGGGCGGCGGGCTCCGAGTCCGCACGCGGGCTGGGCCGCTCCCGGCCAGGGCGCCTGCACTTCCTATAAATAAGCATACTATTGATACGAACCGTAGATCGCCCGGGCGGGTGCGTCAAGACCCACCCACCTGGCGGCGTGCTCAGCTCAGGCGTCGGTGACCTCGGCAAGCCGCCGGACCAGGACCACGCCGACTCGCGTACACTGCGCGCGGAGGCTTGGCCGAGCGGTCGAAGGCACACGCCTGGAAAGCGTGTAGGGGGGCAACCTCCTCGAGGGTTCGAACCCCTCAGCCTCCGCCACCGCTGGAATGGCAGCCGCCCGGCCCCCGGACCCGGCCCGGGCGCTCCGCTGAGCGCCTACAGGATCTCGGGCGCCGTCGCCGTCTCGGCGGCCGCACCCTCGGTGTCGGGCTCGGCGGCCCCGATGTGGGCCGACTCGCGCAGCGGCCGCTCCTTGAGGAACAGCACGATCACGAAGGCGGCCGCGGCGACCGGCAGCGCGGCCAGGAACACGAGGTGGATCGAGTGGGAGACGGCCTGCACGACCGCGTCGTAGACGGGTGGGGGCAGCTTGCGGATCGCGCTCGGGCTGCCCTGTAGGGTGCTGGCATCGAACCCGGCCGGGCGGGCGCCCGGCAGGAACCGCGGCAGGTAGTAGGCGAGGCGGTTGGTGAAGATGGCGCCGAAGACCGCCACGCCGAACGAGCCGCCCATCGACCGGAAGAAGGCGGTCGCCGAGGTCGCCGTGCCCAGATCGCGCCGGTCGACGGCGTTCTGGACGGCGAGCACGAGCACCTGCATGACCAGGCCGATCCCGGCGCCGAGCACGACCATGTCGACGGTGGTCTCCAGCCTCGTCGTGTGCGGGTCCATGCGCGACAGCAGCAGGACACCGAGTGTCATGACCGCCGTGCCGATCACCGGGAAGACCTTGTAGCGCCCGGTCCGGCTGATGAGGCGCCCGGCCACGATCGACGAGGTGATGATCCCGACCATCATCGGAAGCAGGAGTAGGCCGGAGTTGGTCGCGCTCGCCCCGGTCACGATCTGCAGCGACACGGGCAGGAACACGATGGCGCCGAACATGGCCACGCCGACGATGAACAGCGCCGCCGCCGACACGTCGAACACCGGGTTGCGGAACAGCCGCAGCGGCAGCACGGGCTCGGCCGCGCGCCGCTCCTGCCAGACGAAGGCGGCCAGCAGGACCAGGCCGGCCACGCCGAGCCCGATGATCGTCGACGAGCCCCAGGCGTAGCTGGTGCCACCCCAGACGGTCACGAGCAGGATGCAGGTCACCGCGGCCACGAGCAACGCCGCGCCGAGGTAGTCGATGGCATGGCGGACGCGCCGGAAGGGCAGGTCGAGCACGACGCTGGTGACCAGCAGGGCGACGATGCCGATGGGCAGGTTGATGTAGAACACCCAGCGCCAGGTCAGGTGGTCGACGAAGAAGCCGCCGAGCAGCGGCCCGGCCACGCTCGCGAAGCCGAACACGGCGCCCAGGTAGCCCTGGTAGCGGCCGCGCTCCCTGGGCGCCACGATGTCGCCGATGATCGCCATCGTGAGCGCCATGAGCCCGCCGGCCCCGAGGCCCTGGATCGCGCGGAAGGCGATGAGCTGGCCCATGCTGTGGGCGAGGCCGGCCAGCACCGACCCGGCCAGGAAGATGACGATCGCCGCCTGGAAGATGGCCTTGCGCCCGTACAGGTCGCTGATCTTGCCGTACAGCGGGGTCGAGGTGGTCGAGGCGAGCAGGTAGGCGGTCACCACCCAGGAAAGGTGGTTCAGCCCGCCGAGCTCACCGACGATGGTCGGCAGCGCCGTGGCCACGATGGTCTGGTCGAGCGCAGCCAGCAGCATGCCGAGCATCAGCCCGCTGAACACGATGAGGATCTGACGATGTGTCAGACCCCGACTGCGTTGCTCGGTGGCGGTGGCGGTCATAGGCGTTCTCCGGTCGACAGCTCGATCTCGTGCACCATCCGGGCGAGCAGCGTCGCAAGCTGGCGGCGGTCCTCCTCCGACCAGCCGGCCAGCAGCTTGCCCAGGCCGGCCCGGCGCGCGGCACGCACCTTGCCCAGGACCTGCTCGCCCTTGCCCGTGAGCCGCACCACGGCCGCCCGCCGGTCCACCGGGTCGAGCGCGCGCGTCACGAGCTCCGCCTGCTCGAGCTGGGCGACCTGCCGGCTGGCCG
>JBIOYL010000435.1:0-9044 GCA_044870185.1 Actinomycetes bacterium
CCGGCCCCGCGCTGGAGGTGTGCCTAGCTGCTGCTGCGCGCCGGCTGGGACCTGGCGGCGCGCAGGCGGTCGCGCATGGAGGGCGCGTTGGCGGGCGCGGCCGGAGCCGGGTCTCCCCCAGGTGCGAATAGGTGACCGTGTACCTCCACGCCGAGACGCGGGTCCCCCAGGTCACGGTGAGCTCGCGGATGATGCCGTCGGGGTCGACGGTCACCGCCGCCTGCAGCGGGGCGGCCGGGTCGGCCGCCCCGTCGTGGGCGACGTAGCCGAACGGGAGCACCCGGAGGCGTACAGCCACACCCGCGCCGCGTCCCCCTCGGCAGCTCGTCCAGCCGGCGCCACGCGGTCAGGAACACCTCGGCCACCGCGTCCTGCGCATCGCTGACCGATGTCCGGCAGGGCCGAGATCGTTTGACCCGCCGCATGCCCCGCTCGCACGCGTCCACGCGGTACCCTTCGGCTCCAGCGCGGTCAGCCCCGGGCCGCTCGGCAGCGCCGCACGACCGCCCAGCGACAAGGAGCCACGGCATGCCCGCCCCCAACGCCTCCTACTCGATCACCATGCGCGTCCAGCTCGACTCGGACCCGGGCGGCCTCGGACGGATCACCACCGCCGTCGAGGAGGCCGCCGGCACGGTCACCGCCCTCGACGTGGTCGAGTCCCACCCCGACCGCATGGTCGTGGACCTCACCTGCAACGCCCGTGACACCGACCACGCCGAGCAGATCACCAAGGCCGTCGGCCGCCTGGACGGCGTCACGACCCACAAGGTCAGCGACCGTACGTTCCTGCTGCACCTGGGCGGCAAGCTCGAGGTCGCCTCCAAGGTGTCGTTGCGCACCCGCGACGACCTGTCCATGGCCTACACGCCTGGTGTGGCCCGGGTGTGCCTGGCCATCGCCGAGCACCCGGAGGACGCCCGCCGGCTGACTATCAAGCGCAACACCGTTGCGGTGGTTACCGACGGATCGGCCGTGCTCGGGCTCGGCAACATCGGCCCGGCAGCCGCCCTGCCGGTCATGGAGGGCAAGGCGCTGCTGTTCAAGCAGTTCGCCGGGGTGGACGCCTGGCCGGTCTGCCTGGACACCCAGGACACCGACGAGATCGTCCGCACCGTCCGGCTGCTGGCCCCCGTCTACGGCGGGATCAACCTCGAGGACATCGCCGCCCCCCGCTGCTTCGAGGTCGAGCGGCGGCTGCGGGAGAGCCTGGACATCCCGGTCTTCCACGACGACCAGCACGGCACCGCCATCGTGGTCCTGGCCGCCCTCACCAACGCGCTGCGCTGCGTCGGCAAGGAGCTCAAAGACGTCCGCATCGCACTGTCCGGGGCGGGCGCGGCCGGGGTCGCCGTCATCAAGATCCTCCAGGCAGAAGGCGCGACCGGCATCGTCGCCTGCGACCGACACGGCATCCTGCACCACGGGCGTGACGGGCTCGACCCGAGCAAGCGCTGGGTCGCCGAGCACACCAACCCCGAGCGGCGCGCGGGGACGCTGCGCGACGCCGTCGCCGGTGCCGACGTGTTCATCGGGGTGAGCGCCCCGAACCTGCTCGAGCCGGCCGACATCGCCACCATGGCCGACGACGCGATCGTGTTCGCGCTGGCCAATCCCGACCCGGAGGTCGACCCGGCCGGCGCCCGCGAGCACGCCGCGGTGGTCGCCACCGGCCGCAGCGACGAGCCGAACCAGATCAACAACGTGCTCGCCTTCCCCGGGGTGTTCCGCGGCGCGCTGGACGCCGAGGCGCGCCACATCACCGAGGCCATGGAGGTGGCCGCCGCCCGCGCGATCGCCGGCATGGTGGGAGACGACGAGCTCCGCCCCGACTACATCGTCCCCAGCGTGTTCGACAAGGGCGTGGCCACCGCGGTCGCCAAGGCGGTGGCGGAGGCGGTCCAGCGCGACCCCGAGGCGTGATGGCCGACGCGACGGTGCCCGGCCCCGGCGGCGCGACAGCACCCGGCCGCAGCGGCGCGACAGCGCCCGTCCCCGGCGGCGCGACGGCGCCCGGCAGCGCCGACGTCAACGTGCCCGGCATCGACCGGGCCGCGGTGACCGGCTGGTTCGCCGCCAACCTGCCGGGTGTGCGCCCGCCGCTCGTCTTCTCGATGATCGCCGGCGGGCGCTCCAACCTCACCTACACGGTGGTCGACCGCGGCGGCACGACCTGGGTGCTGCGCCGCCCGCCACTGTCGGGCGTGCTCGCCTCGGCCCACGACATACAGCGCGAACACCGCATCCTGAGCGCGCTCGCGGCGACCCCGGTGCCGGTGCCCCGGCCGCTGGGGCTGTGCCCGGACCCGCAGGTCACCGGTGCGCCCTTCTACGTGATGGCATACGTCGACGGCGTCGTGCCCCGCGACCAGGCGATCACCGCCGCCGCCTTCTCCGAGGACCAGCGCGGCAGGATCGCCGACGAGCTGGTCGAAGCGCTCACCGTGCTGCACGGGCTGGACCCGGCCGGCGTGGGCCTCGGCGAGCTCGGCCGCCCGGACGGCTACATCGGGCGCCAGCTCCGCCGCTGGATGCGGCAGTGGGAGCAGTCCACGGCCCGCGAGCTGCCGGCCGTGGGCGAGGTGCACCGGCGGCTGGCCGCGCGCATCCCCCAGCAGGGCCGGGCGGGCATCGTCCACGGCGACTACCGGCTCGACAACCTGATCCTGCGCTCGGACGGGTCGCTGGCCGCCATCCTCGACTGGGAGCTGTGCACGCTCGGCGACCCCTTGGCGGACGTCGGCCTGCTGCTCGTCTACTGGAGCCAGGCGGGCGATGCGGCCTTCCCGCTGGGACCCGGGCGCGCGCCGAGCGCCCTGCCGGGCTTCCCCACCCGGGCGGAGCTCGCCGCCGCCTACGGCCGGGCGTCCGGCCGTGACCTGTCGGAGCTCGACTTCTACGTCGCGTTCGGCTACTGGAAGCTGGCGGTCATCCTCGAGGGCGTGGACGCGCGCCGCCGCCAGGGCGCCTACGGCGAGGGCGAGCGCGACGTCGACGGGTTCGCCGGGACCGTGGCCGCGCTCGCCGAGCTCGCCCTGGACCACACCGGCCGGGCCGGCCGCTGAGCCGGGCCGGCCGCTGAGCCGGGCGAGGCCGGGCGGGCGGGCCGGACAGGCCGCTGGAGCCGGTGGCCGCCGAGCGCACCCGCCGGCCGCTGCGGTCCGGGCGGCTCAGCGGACCCCGGTCCGGGCGGCCTCGGCGAGCTCGCGCAGCCGACGGTCGCTGAACCAGGGCCGCAGGCTGAGGTAGGCCGGGGGCAGGTGGCCGTACAGCAGCAGCCCCTGGCCGGCCGCGACCCGCCGCAGGGCGTCGCCTGGCAGGAAGGGGCGCGCCGCCGGACGCTCGGCGCCCTCCGGCTGGTCCGCCGGCACCGGGGCGGCCGCGGGCAGCGCCCGGATCGACTCGTCACCCGTCAGGTACGACAGGTAGGTGAGGGTGCCGGGGTCGCTGATCCCGCTCATGAACACCTTGGCGTGGTGGCTGTTGACGATGATCTCGGCCAGCTCGCCGTGGCGGGCGTGCAGCTGCCCGAGGTCGCGGAACACGGTGACGAGCTGCACCCCGTGGCGCCAGGCGGTGGCCGCGTACCAGTCCAGGTGGGGCAGGGTCACCACGTGCCCGGCGTCGTCGAGCACGACCAGCAGGGGCGGGTCGAGCGGGCGCCCGAGTCTGGTCGCGCGCTCGACCGCGGCGTCGACGACCTCCTGCACGAGCGCGCTCAGCAGCGGGCCGAGCCGCCGCTGCTGCTGGGCCGGGGCGCACACGTAGGCGGTGCCCGCCCGGCCGTCGAGCAGGCGCTCGGCGGTGAGCAGGTTGGTCGCGTCCGAGCGGCCGATGACCGGGTCGGCGTACACGCCCACGACGCCCAGGGCGGTGGCATAGGCCGAGCTGCGGCGCTGCTCGGGCATGCGCCACACCGACTCGACCGCCTCCAGCGCCGCCGGCTCCTCCGCCGCGTGGAGCGCGGACTGCACCTCGTTGTGGTCCTGGCGCTGCACCCAGCGGACCACGTCGGTCATCGACCGGCCCGAGGTCGCCGCGGCCAGCAGCAGCCCGGCCAGCAGGCCGGGCGCGGTCGGCTGGAGCGTGTCCGGCTCGCCCGGCTGGCGCTGGTGCGCGGCGAGCAGCGACAACGCCATGCGGTGGGCGCCGTCCCAGGTCCGCGAGCCGTCCAGTGGGCTCCAGTCGCTGCGGTCGTGGCCGGTCTGGCCGGTCGGGTCGATCACGAACACTCTGCCGGGGCTCACCTCGAAACGCCGCTTGATGGTGGCGCCGATCAGGTCGCCGGTGATCGAGGTGGCCAGCACGGGCCCCTGCCACTCGAGGATGGCGGGGATGACGAGACCGGCCGTCTTCTGACTGCGGGTCGGCCCGAGGGCCAGTACCGAGCGGCACGGCTCGGCGGCCAGCAGCCGGCCGTGCACCCGGCCGAGCACGACGCGCCCACGCGTCGGGCCCCGCACCACCAGGCGCTCGACCGCCTGCGGGCTGGCCCACGCCGGCCTGCGGGGCGGCGCTGGGGGGCGCAGCGGCGGCTGGGCGGCCACCCGGAAGTACCGGCGCCGCACCAGCTGCAGGACCGAGGAGCCGAGCACCACGACCGTGGCGAACACGATGAGCACCAGCGCGAACACCAGGTAGAACCCGACCGGGCCGGGCAGCATGGGCTGGATGCGCTTGGGCCAGGCCAGCGCCGGGTTGTTCCAGTGCCGCGGCACGTTGAACAGCACGTTGCCCATGTCGCTGATGGCCAGACGCGGGCGGTGGCCGCTGTGCAGCAGGGCGGCCAGCTCGCCGGTCAGCCACAGCGCGCCGCCGGCACCCAGCACGACCAGGATGAGCGCCATCAGCACCTGCTCCACCGGCGTGCCGCGCCGCACCGCCGGCCGCACGGGGCGGGGCAGCCGGGAGCTCACCGGGGGCGCTCCCCGTTCGTCGACGGCGCGCCGTTCTGGGACGGCATGGCGGCCAGCGTCGACGGCGCCTGCTCGCCGGGCAGCGCCAGGCCGGCGGCGTTCCGGCCCGCTCCGGCCCCGGCCGGTTGGCCCGGCCCGGCGGCGCCGGCTCCGCCCGGCTGGCCCGGCCCGGTCGCGTCGCCCGCAGCCGCCCGCACCGCCCGCCTGCCGCTGCCGTCCCCGCCGGCCGGACCGGCTTCCGGGGCGGCCGGCCGCGCCGGGCCGGGCTCGGACCCGGCGACCCCGGCCGGACCGGGCTCGGCGCCGGCCATCCCGGCGACCGCCGGCTCGGGGGTCCTGGCCACCCACGGCCCGCCCTGGGCGACCATGTTGTGGTCGGTGTCGACCAGCTCGCGCTCGAGCAGCGGGTCCAGCCGATGCTGCACGATGAACGAGCGCCGACCGACCCGCCACAGCGCCTCGCCCCGCTCCAGCATCGGGATCTGGTCGACCTCGGTCTGGGTCAGGCCCAGCAGCTCCCGGGCCGCCTCGACCTCACCGGGCGACTGGCGGTAGATCACCCGCGTCTCGGAGTCCTCCAGCAGCCCCTTGGCGAGCTGGACCTGCTCGCTGCCGGCGTCGCCGGCCGCGGTCAGGTCCGACAGGCGGTGCATGACGGCGATGTTCTGCACCCCGAACTGACGCGCCAGCTTCCAGCTCTCCCGCAGCCAGCGCGCGATGGCCAGATGCCGCAGGACCACCCAGGCCTCGTCGAGCACCACGATGCGCCGGACGCCGTCCTCCCGTGCCCACGAGCCCTGCAGCCAGGCGGCCGTGCAGGCCATCAGGATGGGCCGGGCCTCGTCGGCGACCTCACGCAGGTTGAACACCACCAGCCGGCCCGACAGGTTCAGCCCGGGCGAGGTCGGCCCGTCGAACATCCCCCGCAGGTCCCCGGCGCCCATGCGCCGCAGCGCGAGCGCAAGCTGCCGGCCGTCCTCGGCCAGCCGCACGGTGGTCGTGCGCAGCTCGGCGGCCGATCCCTCGGACGGGTCGAGCAGCCGGTACACCACCTCGGGCACGGTCGCCTGCCCGCCCCGCTCGGCCGCCCGGAACACGGCCTCGTCATGCGCGCGCTCCAGCGCCGCGTCCTCCTCGGGCCGCAGGCTGCGGCCGAGCATCACGCCGCTGATCGAGCGCAGCAGTGCGAGCTGGGCGGTCCCGCCGATCATCGGGTCGAGCGGGTTGAGCCGCAGGCTGCCCCCGGAGCGGAACCGGATCGGCTCGGTGCCGCAGAGGGCGGCCAGGGTCTCGTACTCGCCCTTGGGGTCGACGACCCAGGCGGTGCGGCCGAACAGCATCTGCCGCCAGACGTACGTGTTGTGCACGATCACGTCGCCGGCGACGAAGCAGGCCGTCGGCTCCACCGTGAGATCGAACACGTGCCGCTCGCCCACGTCCTCGACCGAGGTGATGCGGTCCCAGAAGATATCCGAGTCGGGCAGCCAGCCGTCGGGCTCGTCGCGGGACCCTGGCGAGACCGACGGCGCGCCGACGTCGGACTGTGGTGGTCTGCGGCGTGCCGCGCACATGGTCGCCAGACGCTGCCGCTTCCTGCCCCAGAGCGGGATGGCGTCCAGGAAGGCCTGCTCGCAATGCGGGTGGACACGTAGGTCCCAGGCGGCCAACGGCTTGCCGTCGTGGGCAGTCGGGTGGGAACGCACCCGGCTCTGGATGCCGAAGCGAAGGAGCAGGTGCTGGAGCTGCCTGACCGTCCGCTCCGGGGCGAGCGTCACGGTGACGCCGCTCACGCCCACGCTGCCGTCGCCCATCCAGAACACCGCCAGGAACCGGGCGAGCTGGTCGGGGGGCAGCCGGTAGACCGACTCGGGGATGACCTCCGGGTCGGCCGAGGTGAACCCTGCCCCGCCGGTCTGGCAAGGCAGGTGGCAGCCCTCGCTGAGCAGGGCCGCCAGGACGTCGACCTCCTCGTCCTGGATGCGGACCGGCTCGTCGGGGAATGGAAGCCTGGCCGGGACGGCCGCGGTCTCCCCCACCGCCACGCTGTCTGCCCGGCGCCACCCGTCCGGCATCAGGAAGGGATGCTCGGGCGTGGTCGTCACCGACCGGCCAGAGGCGAAGGTCACCCGCAGGCACGGCGACAGGCCGGCGTCGACCTTGGCCGTGATCGGCGCGTCCACGATCCGCCGCCGGTCGTCAAGGGTGAGGACGCTCGTGACCTCGGGGTCCTTGCACACCTCGCCGATCGAGCGCGGCACGCCGGTGCGCGGGTCGATCACCTCGGTGGCCTCGTCCAGGCACTTGACGAGCGAGCTCTTGGCATAGCCGATCTGGCCGATGACGAGCATGTTCGGCCCCGTGATCTCCCGTCCGTACAGCGCCCACGGGTCAAAGACGAAGCTCCCCCCGAAGACGTCTCGGCCGATATAGACGCCGTCGCTGCCAAGTCCGCCTTCGGACATGAACGGGTAGGCGGCCTGCAGGTGCGCCGTGGTGATGCGGTGCGCGGCGTGGCGAGGTTTCCTTCTCACTTCAGCCCCCTGGCCAAGGGCAGCGCGAAGGTGAACGCAAGGTCCTGTTCGCCGTCGCAGCGCTGCAGCTCCAGCCGGGCCTGGGCGGCGGCGTGCTCGATCTCGCCGCAGGCGCTGGCCAGCGCCTCTGGCGAGTCGGCGGTGACCGTCACATAGCCGGAGAAGCGGATGTCGGCGTGGCCGTCGGCGAGCTCCTGCTCGCGCCGGGCCACCGCCTCGGCCTGGTTGCGACGCCTGGCCGTGCCGAGGAAGCCGAGGCGCTGGCGCAGCTCCTCGTCGGCCACGTCGGCGGTCTTGGCGAAGCCGACCGCACGCATGGCCTTCAGCGGCGGCACGGGCTCCATCGTGACCGACACGCTGCGCATGGCGTGGGTCTGCACCAGCAGCGGCGCGAGGAACTCGGGGCCGACGTCCAGCCGCGGCCACTCGGCGATCCAGAAGGTGCAGTGGTACACGTCGTTGGTGCGGTAGTGCGTCCAGGTGGTCTCGGTCGACTGCGGCCAGGCGTTGCGGGGGCTGACGCCGTCCTGGCGGCCCGGGTCGGTCGAGGCCAGGCGGGACAGCCGGGCCCGGGCGTGCGGGTCGAAGGCCAGCCGGATCATCTTGGCGAGCGCGCGCGGGCCGAGCGCGCCGATCACCTCGACCTCGGCCTGCTCCAGGCGGCGGGCGAAGGTCTCCAGCTCACGGGCGAGCACGACGCAGGCGCCGGTGTCACGCCCGCCGGCCTGCTTGACGAGCCGGCCGGCCCTGGCCGCGTCCAGCTGCAGGACGACATACAGCTCGTGCTGCTCGGTGACCGGGCCGGCGGCCTCGGTCAGGCGCAGATAGCTCTGCAGGGAGGCGGCATCCAGGGTGATGCCCGGGTCGATCGCCCGGCTCAGGTAGCGCCCCAGGCCGTTGCGGTCGTCCGGCACGGTGCGCTCGATCCACTGCACGCGGGAGATCGGGCTGCCCTCGCGGGCCAGCGACGAGATCACGCTGGCCCAGGCGGCCAGGCGGTGGGCCTTGTCGGCCGGGTCGAGCAGCACAAAGGAGCGGGCGCGGGCCTGGATGGTGGCCATGAACTTGCCGTCGGCACGGTCGGCGAGCACGCCGAGCTCGGCGCCACGGAAGGGGATGGCGAGCAGTTCGACCCGCCCGATGGCCTCGGGCAGGGCGACCGGGATCTCGCCATGGGAGAAGCTGGTGCCGGTCTGGTTGGCGCCCGACCGGTAGCGGTGGCGGCCGCGGGCCCGGCGGAACAGGAAGCTGGCCGCCACCGGCGTCCACTCGTTGAGGGTGCGCCCACCAAAGGGCAGGAACGTCCCCATGCCGCCGAGCATCAGGATGAAGGCGCCGATGGCCAGGCCCAGGCCGCTGCGCAGCGCCTGGACGACCACGATGGTGCAAAACAGCGTGACGGCCAGCACGACCATCTGGCCCGGGCGCAGGCTGCCGATGAGCCCGCGCCGCTCCAGCGGCCCGAACCGGTAGCGGATCTCGTACATCTCACGCATCGTGTGCCTCACCCATCGCGCGTTGGCCCTCCGGCCTGCTCCACGGCCAGCTCAGGCGCCTTCAGGGGGCGGGCGGCGCCGCCGCCGGTGGCGCCGCCCGC
>JBIOYL010000436.1:0-5936 GCA_044870185.1 Actinomycetes bacterium
AGGGTCCAGCGGCCTCCTCAAAAGGGGGGCCGTCGAGGTTGCTCTCGCAAAGCGAGGTGGGGCGTGCTCAAGGCAACGCTGCTGAAGGCCGCCGGGTCGCCGACCCTGAAGCGGCAGGTCACCAACAACCCCATCGCACGGCGGGTGGCCGGGCGGTTCATCGCCGGCGACACCCTCGACGACGGCGAGCGCCTGGTCCGTGAGCTGAACGGCAGGGGAGTGTCGGTCGCCCTCGACTACCTGGGCGAGAACACCGAGTCGGAGGCGCAGGCGCACGAGGCGACCGCCGCCTACCTGGCCGCGTTGGACCGCATCCAGCAGGACGGCCTGGACGCCAACATCTCGGTCAAGCTCACCGCCCTGGGGCTCGACATCTCCCCCGGGCTCGCCGCCGAGGAGGCGGCCAAGGTCGCGGCGCGCGGCAAGGAGGTCGGCGCGATGGTGGGCGTCGACATGGAGGCGTACGCCTACGTCGACCGTACGCTGGAGGCCGTGCGCGCGCTCAAGCAGTCCTACGACTCGGTCGGCGTGTGCGTGCAGGCCTACCTGTACCGCACCCGCGACGACCTGGACCGGCTGAACGGGTGGGGCGTGCCGGTGCGGCTGGTCAAAGGCGCCTACCGGGAGCCGGCCGAGGTCGCCTACCCCGCCAAGGCCAGCGTGGACGCCGCCTTCGCGCGCCTGCTCGACACGCTGGTCCAGCACAACCCCTACCCGATGGTGGCCACCCACGACCCGGCGCTGGTCCGGCTGACCAAGACGCTCGCGGCCCGCTCCCGGCGCGACCGGGCGACCTTCGAGTTCCAGATGCTCTACGGGGTCCGCCGCGACCTCCAGGAGCAGGTCGTGCGCGAGGGCTACCGCCTGCGCGTGTACGTGCCCTACGGCACCCAGTGGTACCCGTACTTCATGCGCCGCCTGGCCGAGCGCCCCGCCAACCTCTACTTCTTCCTGTCCAACCTGGTGCGCCGGTAGGCGCGGGAGCCGAGCCGCCGGGCCGCTGCAGCCGCCCGCCGCGGCCGCCCGAGCGCTCGGCCTGGCCGCCGGCCGGCGCCGCCCGCACAACCTCCACGGCGCCACTATGCTGGCCTGACGGCAGGACGCGCGGGTGGGAGGACGTTGGCAGATGCGGGGTGGACGGCGCTCGGTCGCCGCGCTCCTGGGCGTCGGGCTCGTCGCGATCCTCGCGTTCGCCGCGTGCAGCCCGGGCCCGGACAAGCGCTATGCCGCCGACACGGTCCGGCCGGCCGACGTGGTCGAGCGGGTCGACGCCCCCGGCACCGTGCAGCCGTCGGCCCAGGCCGACCTGAAGGCGCCCACATCCGCCCGCATCGACCAGCTCGTCGCCGACGGGGCCAAGGTCAAGGCGGCCGACGTCGTCGCCCAGCTCTCCTCGGGCCAGGTGGACGCGGCGCTGCGCCAGGCGCAGGCCGCCGTCCAGTCGGCCTCGTCGCTCGGCGCCGTGATCCCGACGCTGCCCACCGGCCAGGCGCTCGGCACCCTGAACCTCATCCAGGCCCAGGTGACCACCACCTCCAGCACCGTGCTGGCCGCGCTGCGGGCCATGCTGACCGCCCTGCCCGCGGCGCAGCGCAACCAGGTCGCCGGGCTGCTCGACAGCGCGCAGGCCCAGCTCGCCCAGGCGCAGGTCCAGGCCGACCAGACGGCCAAGTCGGCCGCGGCCGCGGTGAGCGGCCAGACCGAGGCGCTGCGCCAGTCGCTCGACGCGGCCACCGCCGCGCAGCGCAGCCAGGCCCAGCTTGCGCTCGCCCTCGCCCAGCAGCAGAAGGACGCCCTGACCCTGCGTGCCCCGATCTCAGGTACCGTGCAGCTCGGCCGCAGCGGCGCCGGCACCGGCCTGCCGGCGGCCGCCGCCGCAGGGACGCTCGGCAGCCTGCCCGAGGGCGCCCAGCAGGCGCTCGGCGCCCTCGCCGGCGCGGGCGGCGGGCAGGGCAGCGGACCGCCCCTGCGGGTCGGCTCGGACGTGGTGGCCGGCCAGACCGTTGCGAGCGTCTTCGACGTGGCCGCGCTGACCGTGGCCGCCGAGGTCGACGAGACCGACGTGGCGCTCGTGCGCGCCGGCGAGCGCGCCCTGGTCGAGCTCGACGCCTTCCCCGGTGTGCAGTTCGCCGCCACCGTCCGCCGGGTCGCCATCGCCCCCTCGGCCAATCGGTCGGCCTCGGGCGGCGTCACCTACGAGGCCGATCTCACCCTCGGGCGGGCCACCGGCGCCGGTGACGGCACCGCCTCGCCGGTCCCGCGGGTGGGCATGACGGCGACGGCCGCCATCGAGGTCCGCCGGGCCGTCGACGCGCTGTCGGTGCCGAGCTCGGCCCTGGTCGGCCGGGTGGGCGGCCAGGCCGTGTACGTGATCTCCGGCGGCCACGTCCACCTGCGCCCGGTCAGGGTGGCCGCCGAGGGCGAGGACCGGGTGGCCATCGCCTCGGGCGTCGGCGCCGGCGAGCGCGTGGTGGTCAAGGGCGCCGAGCGCCTGCGGGACGGCCAGGGATACCCGGGCGCATGACCGCCTCCCGGGACGGGCCGCCCCCGGTCGTCGAGGCGCGCAACGTCCGCCGCCTGTACCGCCTGGAGGGCGTCGAGGTGCGCGCCCTCGACGGCGTCGACCTGGCCGTCTGGCCGGGCGACTCGCTCGCCATCATGGGCCCGAGCGGGTCGGGCAAGTCGACCCTGCTCGGCCTGCTCGGCGGGCTCGACCGGCCGACCTCGGGCACGCTGGCCTTCCAGGGCCGCGACGTGGCCACGCTGAGCGACGACGAGCTGGCCCGGGTCCGCAACCGCGTCGTCGGCTTCGTGTTCCAGAACTTCCAGCTCCTGCCCCGCACCTCGGCCGTGGCCAACGTGGCCCTGCCGCTGGTCTACCGGGGGGTCGGCCGGGCCGAGCGCCGCCGGCGGGCGACCGCCGCGCTCGAGGCGGTCGGGCTGGGCCGGCGCCTCGGCCACCGTCCCTCCCAGCTCTCCGGCGGCGAGCAGCAGCGGGTGGCGATCGCCCGGGCGCTGGTCGGCGAGCCGCAGATGCTGCTCGCCGACGAGCCGACCGGCAACCTGGACTCGCGCTCCGGCGACGAGGTGCTCGGGCTGCTCGCCCGCCTGCACGTCGAGCGCGGCGTGGCGGTGGTCGTGGTCAGCCACAACCCGGGCGTGGCCGGCCGGTTCGGACGCATGGTCGTGGTCCGCGACGGGCGCCTGGAGCAGCCCGCCGTCGGCCCCGCCAGCCCGCCAGCGCGCCAAGGCGAGCGGACCCGAACTGCCGAGCGCGCCCGAGACGACGAGCGGGCCCGAGCCGGCAGGCCGGCTCGAGACGACGAGCAGCCCTGGGAGGGCGAGCGGACCAGAGGCGGCAGCCGTGCCCGAGAGGGCGGCCGGGCCCGGGAGGGCGGCCGGGCGTGAGGCTCGTCGAGGTGGTCCTGGTCGCCTGGGACGCGCTGCGGGCCAACAAGCTGCGCTCGGTCCTCACCATGGTCGGGGTCGTGATCGGCGTGCTGAGCGTGGTCCTGCTCGTCGCCATCGGCTCGGGCGCCCGCAACGAGGTGACGAGCGGCATCGAGTCGCTCGGCTCCAACATCGTGTTCGTCGCCCCGGGCAGCTTCTCGTTCGGCTCGGCGCCGACGGTGAGCCGCCTGTCACTGGCCGACGTGCGCCGCGTCGGCGACGCCGTCGGCGACCCTCGCCGGGTGGCCGCCACCCTGGCCTCCGGCGAGGTGGTCAGGGCCGGCACCCGCCGCGCCCAGGTCAACGTCAACGGCACCACCGAGACCATCCCGCTGGTGTTCGAGCGCACGGTGGCGCGGGGCGGCTTCTTCAACGCCACCGACGTCGAGGCCCGCCGGCGCGTGGCCGTGCTCGGGGCCAGCCCGGCCGAGCAGCTCTTCCCCGACCGCGACCCGCTCGGCAAGTCGGTCACCATCGGGGGGACCCGCTTCCGCGTCATCGGGGTGCTCGACCGGGTGGGCACTACGCTCGGGGTCGACCGCAACCTCGAGGTGTTCATCCCGGTGACCGCTGCCCAGCGGCTGTTCGGGGTGAACCGGGTCGACGCCATCGCCGTCAAGGCGACCAGCCCTCAGGACATCCCCGCCGAGCAGGACATCGTCCGGCGGGCGGTGCAGAGCGCCCATCCCGACCAGGAGTTCCAGGTCCTCACCCAGGAGCAGATCCTCGGCGTGATCGGCCGCATCCTGAGCGTGCTGACCCTCGTGCTGGCCGCCATCGCCGGCATCTCGCTGCTGGTCGGCGGCGTCGGGGTGATGAACATCATGCTGGTCAGCGTGTCCGAGCGGACCCGCGAGATCGGCTTGCGCAAGGCGGTCGGCGCCCGCACCCGCGACGTGCTGCGCCAGTTCCTGTTCGAGGCGATCGCGCTCACCGTGAGCGGCGGGTTCGCCGGCATCGTGCTCGGCATCGCCGCCGCGCTCGTCATCGGCGAGCTCACCCCCATCCCGGCTAGCATCACCGTCTGGTCGGTGGCGCTCGCCTTCGGGGTGAGCGTCGCCGTCGGCATCTTCTTCGGCGTCTACCCGGCGCGGAAGGCAGCCCGCATGCAGCCGATCGCCGCCCTCCGCTACGAATAAGGGCCGGAGGGGCCTGAAGAGGAGGTGGCGTGGCGCGGCGGAGGATCGGGGCGGCCGGGCTGCTCTGCGTCATGGCGCTGGTCGCCGCGTCGTGCACCGGCGGCGGGGCAGCACGCCCGGCGCCGGTGCGGGGCGGCACCTTGCGGGTCGTCGACGCCGGGGACACCGGCCCGCTCGACCCGGCGCTCGCCTCGACCGGCCTGGCCGCCACGCTGGCCCGCGCCTACGCCCGCACGCTGTACTCCTGGGACCTGCGCACCCGCTCGGAGCGGCAGGCCGAGCCGGTGCCCGACCTCGCCGCGGCCCCGGCCATCCGGCCGGCCGACGGCCGGACCTGGACGTTCACGATCCGCTCCGGGGTCAGGTACGGGCCGCCGGTGAACCGGGCGGTGACCGCCGCCGACTTCGTGACCGCCGTCGAACGGCTGTACGGCAAGGGAGCCTCGGGGGCAGGGCCGGGCCGCTTCTTCGCCGACCAGATCGCCGGGGCGCGGGACTACGGGGCCGGGCGGGCGCGGACCATCTCGGGCCTGGCGGCCAGCGGCAGCACCTTGCGGGTCACCCTCGAGCGTCCGTCCGCCTCGGTGCCCCCCTGGCTCGCCCTGGCGCCGTTCGCCCCCGTTCCCGCCGAGGCCCGAACGGTTGCCGGCCTGGCCGCCCGGCCGGCCGCCACCGGCCCCTACATGGTCGGCGCCTGGACGCCGGGGCGGTCGCTGGAGCTGGTCCGCAACCCCAACTGGGATGCGCGCAGCGACCCGCTCCGCCCCGCCTGGCTCGACCGCATCGTGATCGAGCAGGGCCTCGACCCGGAGACGATCCAGCGGCGCATCCAGGCCGGCCAGGCCGACCTGTCGCTCGACAGCGAGCCGCCCAACCGCCTGCTGCACCAGCTCGCGACCGACCCGGTGCTGTCGCGGCGGTTCGCCCTGATGACGACCGGGTGCCTACGATACCTGGCGCTGGCGGCCGGCCCGGGGGCCGGGCCGACGTCCGACCGGCGGGTGCGCCAGGCGGTCAACTGGGCGCTTGACCGCCTCGAGGTCAGGTACGCGCGCGGCGGCCCGTTCGCCGGCGACCCGGCCGCCACGATCCTGTCCCCGACGATGCCCGGCTTCGAGCAGAGCAGGCGCTACCAGTCGGCCGACGGCCACGCCGACCCGGCCAGCGCCCGCCGCCTGCTCGCCGACGCCGGCTATCCGAACGGGGTCAGCCTGCGCTCCGCGAGCCCGGGCGTCGACAAGGCCGACGCCGTCGCCGACGCGGTGCGGCGCGCGCTGGCCGGCGCCGGCATCCGGCTCGAGCCGACCGGCGCCCCGAGCCGGCGGCCGGCGATCGGCTGGCGCAGCC
>JBIOYL010000437.1:0-3135 GCA_044870185.1 Actinomycetes bacterium
CCGTCCCCTTCCCGCCAGCCAAGGAGCGCCCATGCCCGAGCAGGTCACCGGCAAGGTCACGTCGCAGGTCTTCTCCCAGGACATCCTGTCGCACCTCGGTGCCGCCGACGCCGACGTGCTGGTCGGCCCCCAGCATGGGGTCGACGTCGGCGTGTACCGGGTGGCGCCCGGGGTGGCCATGGCGCTGACCACCGACCCGGTGTTCATCGTGCCGGCCTACGGCTGGGCGCGGGCGGCCTGGTTCGCCGTGCACATCCTGGCCTCCGACGCGGCCACGAGCGGCCTGCCCCTGCGCTGGATGAGCGTCGACCTGAACCTGCCGCCCGAGCTCTCCGAGCGCGATCTCGCCACCATGTGGCGGGCGTTCTCGCGGACCTGCGCCGACCTCGGCATCGCGGTCGTCACCGGGCACACGGCACGCTACGACGGCTGCAACTGGCCGATGGTCGGCGGCGCGACCTGCGCCGCGATCGGCCCCGAAGACGCCTATGTCACCCCGACGATGGCCCGGCCGGGCGACCAGGTGGTCGTCACCAAGGGCGCCGCCATCGAGGCGACCGCCCTGTTCGCCGCGACCTTCCCGGAGCGTCTGGCCGCCGGGGTCGGCCACGACCTGGCCAAGGCCGCCGACGCCCTGTTCGAGCAGATGACGGTCGTGCCCGAGGCGCGCGTGGCGGCCGGCTACGGGCTGCGCGCGCGGGGTGTGACCGCCATGCACGACGCCACCGAGGGCGGGGTGCTCGGCGGCCTGGCCGAGGTCGCCGCCGCCTCCCGGGTCGGCCTGCGCGTCGAGCTCGCCGCCATCCCGGTCCGCCCCGAGGTGCGGGCGGTGTGCGACCACGTCGGCATCGACCCGTACGTGTCGATCTCCGAGGGCACGCTGCTGGCCACCGTCCGCCCCGAGCACGCCGACGGCCTGCTGGCCGCCCTGGCCGCGGCGGGCATCGAGGCGGCCACGGTCGGGGAGGTCACCGACGCGAGCGCCGGCCTGATCCTGGTCGACGAGGCCGGTGCGGAGCGGCCGCTCACCCACCCTGGCCTCGACCCCTTCTGGGGCGCGTTCGGCCGCTGGGCCGCCGAGGCGGCCGCCGGCTGACGCCTTGACCCGATCCACGGTGGCGCCGGTCAGCCGGGAGGACGACGGCACGGGCCAGCCGCGGCACCGCTCGGTCGCCGCGTCGGCGCCGGTCAGCCGCGGCGGGTGAGCGCGAACATCCCGGCGGCCTCGGCGACCCGCCCCTCGCGGGCGAGCTTGACGAGGTGGGCGCGCACCGACAGCTCGGCGGCCGGATGCAGCGCCGGGTCGACGTCGGCGTACACCCGGGCCACGAGCTCGGCGGGCGTGCGGTCGCCGGCCGCCAGCGCGGCCACCACCTGGCCTTCGCGCTCCAAGCGGTGGGCGACGTACTCGTCGATCTTGGCGGCCGCGTCGGCCACGAGCGGCCCGTGGCCCGGGTACAGGCGCGCCGCGCCGTACCGGCGCAGCGCCTCCAGGGACGCCAGGTAGGCGGCCATGTCGCCGCCCGGCCACTCGACCACGGTCGAGCCGCGCCCCAGGATGTGGTCGCCGGTGAAGATGGCCCGGTCGGCGGCCAGCCAGAAGCAGCAGTGGTCGGCGGCGTGGCCGGGGGTGGGGATCGGCACGAGGGCCACGCCGCCCGCCCGGACCGGCGTTCCCGTGTCCAGCGCCGGCGCGCCAGGGGTGGCCCAGCCCGGCTCGAGGGCGGCCAGCGGCGCGCCGGCGTGGTCGGCGAAGGCCGCCGCGCCCTCGGCATGGTCGAGGTGGGTGTGGGTGAGCAGCACGAGCGTGACCTGCCGGCCGCCGCAGGCCCGGACCACCCGCCGGACGTGCTCGTCGTCGGCCGGGCCCGGGTCGATCACGACCGCGGTGCGCGCGTCCGGCTCGGCCACCACATAGGTGTTGGTGCCCTCGAGAGTGAGCAGCGACGGGTTGGGGGCCAGCACGCGGACGACCCGCTGGCTCCAGCGCTCGACCACCCGACCGACCGGGGCGCCCTGCCGCGCGGAGGATGCCGCCGGGGTCGCCCGGCCTCCCCCAGCCTGCGGGCTCGCCGGATCAGGCATCCGGGCCGCCCGTCGGCGACGGTGGCGCCGGCACCGGCTCGCGCTCGCCCCACGGCATCACCAGCTCGCCGCGCTCGAGGACGGGCATGATGCGCTCGATCGGCCGGTCGTCGCCGGCGTGCAGGACCTCGGCCACCGAGCCGAACCGGCCGAGCGAGCGCAGCGTGTGCCGGGTCGGCGGCAGCATCAGCATCGACCGGTCGGCCGCCGCGGCGCCCGGGGCGACCCAGCGCTCGTGCACCGCCTCGTCGGCGTGGCGGGTGACCGGCGTGGCGGCCGGCAGTCCGGCCACGAAGAAGCGGGTGTCGAAACGGCGCGGCTCGGCCTCGGGCGTCACCCACCACGCCCAGGCGCGCAGCCGGCCGCTGTCGAGTGCCACCCCGAGCCGTTCGAGCACCGCGGCGAAGCCGACCCTGCCGGCCAGCAGGTCACGGCGGGCGGCCGCCAGCGCGCCCGGGGCCGGGAGCCGCCCGTCCGGCGCCGACCCGGCGGCCGGGGCCAGGTGGGCGGCCGGCGTCGCGCCGGGCGCTGGGGGACGGGCGGCGAGCAGGATGCCCGCCTCCTCGAAGGTCTCCCGGCAGGCGGCGACCACGTGCGCCCTGGCCGCCTCGACCCCGAGGCCGAGCCGCTCGGCCCAGGCGGCCGGCGGTGGGCCGGCCCAGCGCGCCTCCATCGCCGGGTCGGCGTCGGCCGCGTCGACCGAGCCGCCCGGAAACACCCACAGCCCGGCCGCGAACCCCATGGTCGCCGGCCGCTGCTGCACGTAGGCCTCCAGGCCGCCGGCCGTGTCGCGGACGAGCGCGACGGTGGCCGCCGGCCGCGCCGCGGCCGGCTCCGCCGCCGCGGCCGGCTCCGCCCTCATGCTGTGTGCACCTCCACCTCCGGGTGACTCCTCTGTCGCCTGAAGGCGACAGCTTCTCAGGCCGCGTGCGCGGCCTGACGGGCAAGCCCTGCCCGCAACACATTCACCGCGCCCACCACATCGGCGTGGGCGGCATGCCCACAGGCGACACAGCGGAACTCGGCCTGGCTGACACGGCTCTCGGCCGC
>JBIOYL010000438.1:0-9562 GCA_044870185.1 Actinomycetes bacterium
CGAGCCGCTGTTCGAGGTCTCCACCGACAAGGTCGACACCGAGGTGCCCTCGCCGGTCAGCGGCACGCTCACCGCCATCAAAGCCAAGCAGGACGAGACCGTCGAGGTCGGTGCCGAGCTGGCCGTGATCAGCACCGGCGCCCGCCTGGCGGGCGCGGCGGCCGCCGGCACCCGCGCGGCCGAAGCCGAGGCCACGCCCGGCGCCACCGAGGCCGAGGCCACGCCCGGTGAAGCCGAGGCCACGCCTGGCGCGGCCGCAGCGGCCGGGGAGGCCGAGCAGCCCGAAGCCGCCCCGGCCGAACGCGAGCCGGCCGAGGCCGCCGAACGCGAGCCGGCCGCCGCGGCCGCCGCGGCCGCCCCAGGTGGCGACGGTGCGACCGGGGACGGCAAGGGCGCCGGCGTGGTCTCCCCGCTGGTGCGCCGGCTGGCCCGCGAGCACGACGTCGACCTGTCCCAGGTCCAGGGGACCGGGTCCGGGGGCCGGGTCCGCCGCCAGGACATCGAGGCCTACCTCGAGCGGCGCACGGCCCGGCCAGCGGCGGCAGCGCCCGGGGGTGACGGCAAGGGCGCCGCGGCCACGGCCGAGCGGGCGGCTCCCGCCGAGGGCAGGGCAGCGGCAGCCAGGCAGGCGCCACCGCCCACGACGGCCGTCCCGCTCGCCAAGGGCATCCGCGAGGAGGTCACGCCGGCCACCCGCCTGCGCAGGATCATCGCCGAGCGCATGGTCGCCTCGCTGCAGACCAGCGCCCAGCTCACCGCCGCCGTCGAGATCGACATGACCAGGGTCATGCGGCTGCGCGCGCGGGCCCGGGCGGCCTTCAAGGCCCGCGAGGGTGTCAGCCTGTCGCCCCTGCCGTTTGCGATCCTGGCCGTGATCGAGGCCATCCACACCTACCCGCGCGCCAACTCGTCCCTCGACCAGGACTTCAACCTGCACGTCTACCAGGACGTGAACATGGGTATCGCGGTCGACACCCCCAAGGGGCTGTTCGTGCCGGTGATCCGCAACGCCGACGCGCTCAACCTGGCCGGCCTGGCCCGCGCCGTCGCCGACCTGGCCAAGCGCACCCGCGAGGGCAGGATCGACCCGGGCGAGCTGGCCGGCTCGACCTTCACGGTGACCAACACCGGCAGCGTGGGCACCGTCTGGGACACGCCCATCATCAACCAGCCGAACGCGGCCATCTTCGCCACCCCGGCCATCGTCAGGCGCCCGGTCGTGGTCGACGACCCCGAGCTGGGGGAGGTCATCGCCGTCCGGCACATGATGTACGGGGTGCTGACCTACGACCACCGTGTCCTGGACGGGGCGGACGCCGCCCGCTTCCTGGTCAGGGTCAAGGAAGTTCTCGAGGCGGGCGACTTCGAGCGGGAGCTCGGGCTGCCGGCGGAGGGCTGAGGACATGCAGCCGCTATGGACCGTACGGGCGGGGCTGGTCGGCTACCGGCGTGCCTGGGCCTGGCAGCGGGCGCTGGCCGAGCGCCGGGCGGCCGGCCGGGTCCCGGACACCGTGCTGCTGCTGGAGCACCCGCACGTGTACACGATCGGCAAGCGCGGGCAGGCCGGCGACGTGCTGGTGCCGGCCGCGTCGCTGGCCGCCCAGGGCGCCGAGGTGGTGCACACCGATCGGGGCGGCCAGGTCACCTACCACGGCCCCGGCCAGCTCGTCGGCTACCCCATCACCCACCTCGGCGCCACGCCCGACATCTGGCGCTTCGTGCGCGCGGTCGAAGACGCCCTGGTGGCGGTGGCCGGCGACTTCGGCCTGGCCGCGCGTGGCGAGTCGGGTCGTCTGACGGGCGTCTGGGTCGGGGACGCCAAGCTGGCCGCCATCGGCATGCGCGTCGCCCACGCGGTGACCAGCCACGGCTTCGCGCTGAACTGCTCGACCGACCTGGCCCGCTTCAACGCGATCGTCCCCTGCGGCATGCCGGACAAACGGGCCTGCTCGCTGTCGAGCCTGCTCGGCCGCCAGGTGACGGTGGCCGAGACGCTCCCGCTGGTCGAGCGCCGGCTCGCCGAGCGGCTCGGGCGCGAGCCGATCCCGGTCGAGGTGGCGACACTGGACCTGCCGGCGCAGGACTGGCCCCCGGCGGCCGACCCGGCGGCCGCCCCGGCAACCAGCCCGGCAACCGGCCCGGCCGCGCCCTCGGTCCCGGAGGCGACCTATGCCTGAGCCTGTCATCCCCCCCGGCGTGCGGACCCTGTCGGTGTTCCCGCGCACCCCGGCCCCGCCGCCCACCGAGGCGACCTTCGCCCGCAAACCCCCGTGGATCAAGGTCAAGGCGTCCATGGGCCCGAACTACGTCGAGCTCAAGCAGCTCATGCGCGACGCCGAGCTGCACACCGTGTGCGAGCAGGCCGGCTGCCCCAACATCTTCGAGTGCTGGGAGGCACGCGAGGCGACCTTTTTGATCGGCGGGGAGCACTGCACCCGCGCCTGCCCGTTCTGCCAGATCCACAGCGGCAAGCCCCAAGGCTACGACACCGACGAGCCGCGCCGGGTCGCCCATGCCATCGCCCGCATGGGGCTGCGCTTCGCGGTCATCACCGGCGTGGCCAGAGACGACCTGGACGACGGGGGGGCGTGGCTGTTCGCCGAGTCGATCCGCCAGACCCGGGCGCTGCTGCCGGGCTGCGGGGTGGAGGTGCTGATCCCCGACTTCCGCGGCAAGGCCAGCTCGCTGCGGCAGGTCGTCGACGCGACCCCCGACGTGCTCGGCCACAACCTCGAGACCGTGCCCAGGCTGTACAAGCGCATCCGCCCCGGGTTCACCTATGCGGGCTCGCTGGAGCTGCTGGCCAGGGCCAGAGCCTGGCTGCCGGAGGGCAGCGCGACCAAGTCCAACCTGATCCTCGGCATGGGCGAGGAGCGCGCCGAGGTCACCCAGGCGCTCCGTGACCTGCGCGCGGTCGGGGTGGAGCTGGTGACGATCACCCAGTACCTGCAGCCCTCCCGCGAGCACCTGAACCTACAACGGTTCGTCCATCCCGACGAGTTCGCCGAGCTCAAGGCGTTCGCCGAGGGCCTGGGGTTCGCCCATGTGGAGTCGGGGCCGCTGGTACGCTCCAGCTACCACGCCGGGCGGATGCACCAGGCGGCCGTCGCCAGGCAACGCGGCCAGCTGCCCGCCTGGGCGCGCGCCCAGGCAAGCGCGGGGCGGTAGGCGCGGGTGGCGTTGTCCAGGCGGACGCGGCTCGCGCTCACGGTGGTCCTGGCCGCCGCGCTGGCGGCCTGGCTGGGCCTGCGGGCCGCCGCCCAGCTCGACCCGGCCCGGCATGCGCGCCAGGCGGCCGCGGTACTGCACGCGCCCGACCGCATCACCCACCGGCTCCCGCCGGAGCGGCCCCCCTCGGCCGGCGGTGTGACCGGGTCGTTTGCGTTCCGGCGGGCGGGCTGGCTGTCGGTGGTCTCGCTCGACGGCCTGGCGCCCGTGGCCGGCCGGGACCGCTATCTCGTCTTCCTGCACAACCGCGACCAGTGGGTGCTGGCCGGGGCGGTCGGCGCCGACGCGCGCGGGCACGCCCAGGTACGCTTCGGCGCCGAGCCGCGGCCACGCACCGTCTACGAGGTGGTGGTGACCCGCGGCGTCGACGACGCAAGCAACGTGCCCCACGGCACCCCGCTGCTGCACTGGATGGACCCCAGGGCGATCGCGGCCGGCGCCAAGCGCTACGACTTCACCAACGTGGTCGAGCCATGAGCCGGTGTCCCCGAGGTGATCCATGGCCCAGGAGGGCCCGAGCCGCCGGCGCCATGCCGTTTACCCCGGTGAAACATGACAGCAACCGGACGGCAAAGCCGTCCCAGTAACGTCGCTGGGATCGGGCAGCCGCCCGAACACCCCCGAGCCAAGGAGGCGTCCGCGTGACGGAATCCATCGGAGATGTGCTCAAGCTCGTCCAGGACAGGGGCGTCCAGATCGTCGACTTCCGCTTCGCCGACCTGCCCGGCCTGATGCAGCACTTCTCGATCCCCGCCCACGAGCTGACCGAAGCGGGGTTCGAGGAGGGCTACGGCTTCGACGGCTCGTCGATCCGGGGATTCCAGGAGATCCAGGAGTCGGACATGATCCTGGTGCCCGATCCCGCGACGGCCGTCATCGACCCGTTCACCAAGCACCCGACCCTGGTCCTGAACTGCTTCGTCGAGGACCCGGTCACCGGCGAGCCCTACACCCGCGACCCGCGCAACCTCGCCCAGAAGGCGGAGACGTTCCTGGCGGGCACCGGCATCGCCGACACCTCCTACTGGGGCCCGGAGTGTGAGTTCTACGTCTTCGACTCGGTCCGCTTCGACCAGAACCAGCACTCGGGCTTCTACTTCGTCGACGCGGTCGAGGGTGCCTGGAACTCCGGTGCCGAGGAGGCCGGCCGCAACCTCGGCTACAAGCCGCGCTACAAGGAGGGCTACTTCCCGGTCCCGCCCATGGACCACTACCAGGACCTGCGCTCCGAGATGATCCTGGCCATGGCGGCCGCCGGCATCGAGATCGAGGTGCACCACCACGAGGTGGGCACCGCCGGCCAGGCCGAGATCGACATGCGCTACGACACGCTGCTGCGCATGGCCGACAAGGTCATGCTCTACAAGTACATCGTGAAGAACGTGGCCCGGCGCCACGGCAAGACGGCCACCTTCATGCCCAAGCCGATCTTCGAGGACAACGGCTCGGGCATGCACACCCACCAGAGCCTGTGGAGCGAGGGCGTGCCCCTGTTCTACGACGAGTCGGGCTACGCCGGCCTGTCCGACGTCGGCCGCTGGTACATCGGCGGGCTGCTGGCCCACGCCCCGGCGCTGGCCGCCTTCTCCAACCCGACCACCAACAGCTACCGCCGGCTGGTGCCGGGCTTCGAGGCGCCCGTCAACCTCGTCTACTCGCAGCGCAACCGCTCGGCCGCCTGCCGCATCCCGCTGTACTCGCGCAGCCCCAAGGCCAAGCGGGTCGAGTTCCGCATCCCCGACCCGTCCTGCAACCCCTATCTGGCCTTCAGCGCCATGCTGATGGCCGGCATCGACGGCGTGCGCAACAAGATCGAGCCGACCGGCCCGCTCGACAAGGACCTGTACGACCTGCCCCCCGAGGAGCTGGCCGAGATCCCCCAGGTCCCGGCCTCGCTGGACGAGGCGCTGGCCGCGCTCGAGGCCGACGAGGCGTTCCTGCTCGAAGGCGACGTGTTCACCCCGGACGTGATCGAGACCTGGATCGCCTACAAGCGCGAGAAGGAGATCGACGCCGTCCGCCTGCGCCCGCACCCATGGGAGTTCGCCCTGTACTACGACATCTAGGCAACACAAGCTGCTGACCAGCGCAAACGCAGGCTAGGTGCGCCTCCCGGCCGTGGCCAGGCCGTCGGCCGTCGCTGCAGGACCTGTGAGCGCGCGGTCGACGGCCTGTCGCGTTCGCTGCTCACTCGTTGGCAGGTCGCCACCGTCTCCGGAAGCGGGATCTCCCCGGGTCTTTCACCCCTTCGGCAGGGCAAGGAGAAGCCGGCCCCGGACGATCTTGACCTGGCGCTCGACGTGCAGCGTCCGACCGAGGAATTCGATGTCATCGACCGCGAGCCCGAAGACCTCGCCCTGCCGCAGCCCGCTGGACGGGGGAGGCTCGAATGGTGCCAAGCTCCCGGTCCTCGAGGTAGGGATAGACATGTACGCGAAGGCGGCTCTCGGTCGCCTCGCGCGTGGACTCGTCGGAGGTCTGGGCGGCGAGCCACTCGCTGGCGTACCGCCGTGCCCCAAGCAGTGGTTCGCGTCCTCGTCCACGGTCATCAGCCGCCGGTGGCCGGCGCTGACCTATGCCAGCCACCCATCGCGGCAACGCTGGGTCATTGGTTCCGAGCCCGACTTACGCCGTTCAGCAGACGGCGGGAGCCCAGTGCGGCCGCGCGCGCCTTCCCTTGCCGTGGTGCGCACGCCGCGCCCGAGGCTGGACCTCGTCGCCCTTACTGGCTGAAGATGCACGCGACCGTACGGTTTCATCGGCGCTTTCCGCGTCGGAGGGGGAGCGGTGCCGCCTGAGACGAGGTACGCGCGGCTGGGAGGAGACCGGATCGCCTACCAGGTGCTCGGCGAGGGGCCACCCGACCTGGTGATGGCCCCGCCAGCTTCGGCCACATCGACATCGCCTGGGAGGATCCCGGGATCGCGCTGTTCCTGCAGACGCTGGCGTCGTTCTCCCGGCTGATCCTGTTTGATCGGCGTGGCAAGGGTGCCTCAGACCCCCAGCCGGCCGACTCGATGCCGCCGTGGGAGTCCTACGCCGACGAGCTGTCGGCGGTCTTGGACGAGGTCGGCTCCGAGCGGGCCGCGCTGCTAGCCGAGCTGGATGCTGGCCCGGCGGTGATGCTGTTTGCTGGGACTAGGCCCGAACGCACCAGCGCCCTGGTCCTGATGCACACCACGGCCAGGTTCCTCGCCGCCGACGACTACCCGATCGGGGTCCCCGCAGACGCCGCCGAGGCGTTTGTCGCCCAACTCGACCAGCTGTGGGGCACCGAAGCGTTGGCCGCGATGCTGGTGCCCAGCCGGGCGGGCGACGAGCGGTTTCGCCGCTGGTTCGCGAAGGTGCTGCGCGCAGGCGTCAGCCCCAGGGCCGCCCAGGCGTTCCTGCGCGCCATGGTGGCGGCCGACGTGCGTCCCATCCTGCCGCTGGTCCAGACGCCAACGCTGATCTTGCACCGGCAGGAGTTCGCCCTGCCGCCCATCGAGCACGGCCGCTATCTGGCCGAGCACATCCGGGGCGCGAAGTTTATCGAGCTGCCGGGGACCGACGTGACGCTGGTCTGGGAGACGCCAGGGCTCGCCCTTGAGCACATCGACCGGTTCCTTGCCGACGCCGTCCGGCGCACCGCCACGCCCAGCCGCGTGCTGTCGACGGTGCTGTTCACCGACATCGTCGCCTCCACCCAGGAGGCGCTGCGGGTGGGCGACCGGCGCTGGCGCGGGCTGCTGGAGGTGCACGATGAGCTGGCCCGCCGGCTGGTAGGGGAGTTCCACGGCCAGCTGGTCAAAACGACCGGTGACGGGATCCTGGCCACCTTCGACGGGCCCGGGCGGGCGGTCCATTGTGCGGGCGCCCTCCGCGAGGAGCTTGGCGGCATCGGCGTCGCCATCCGGGCGGGGCTGCACACCGGCGAGGTCGAGCTGCGTGGCGCCGACGTCGGCGGCATCGGCGTACACATCGCGGCTCGGGTGATGGGAGTGGCCGGGCCAGGGGAGATCCTCACCACCAGGACCGTGCACGACCTGGTGGTGGGAGCCGACGTCGTCCTGGCCGACCGTGGCGCGCAGCCGTTGAAAGGCGTGCAGGGAACCTGGCAGCTGTTCGCCGTCGTGGGGCGCTGAACCGCCGGGCCTTGTTCATCCTGCCCAGGCGACCCTTGGCTACGAAGGCTCTCCCCAGCCCGGTCAGGCCGTCACCAGGCCGTGCGAGGTCGGCCAACACTGGCAGAAGCTGCCTGTATCTGGCAGCGCCGGTCGGGAACGCCGACCAAGCCCCTACGAGCGCTTCGAGATCGGCGGGAGCGGCGTCGGGCTGCTGCAGCAAGCGCTCCAGGTCGGGCAGTTGGCCGCCGTGCCCGCGTGGCGTCCTGGATGAGGTCTGGCGGCTGAGGTAGCGTTGCTGCCGTGAGCGACAAGGGAGGCCAGCATGAGCCGCTCGATCAGCGATCTGCCCCCAGGCGTCACCGCCTCGGAGCAGATCTCCCGTGAGGAGCTCCAGCTCGCCGCCCGGAACCACGGCATGCCGCTGGAGGCGCTCCGCTACCCGGTCACCCCCATCGGCCTGCACTACCTGCTGGTCCATTACGACATCCCCGCCGTCGACGCCAGCGGGTGGCGGCTTCGGATCGACGGGTCGGTCCGCCGTCCGCTGACGCTGACGCTGGACGACGTCCAGGCCCGTCCGGCGGTCACCCGTCCGGTGACGATGGAGTGCGCCGGCAACGGCCGGGCTCGGCTGTCACCGCGCGCGGTCAGCCAGCCGTGGCTGCTGGAGGCGGTCGGGACCGCTGCGTGGACCGGGACGCCGCTGTGGCCGCTGCTGGAGGAGGCCGGGATCGCCGACGAGGCGGTGGAGGTGGTGTTCGTCGGGCTGGACCGAGGCGTGGAGGGGGGTGTCGACCAGCGGTATGCGCGCAGCCTCTCGGTGGCCGAGGCCCGCCGCGAGGAGGTCCTGCTCGCCTGGGCCGTCAACGGGCAGCCATTGCCGCCTCAGCACGGCTTTCCCCTCCGGCTGCTGGTGCCCGGCTGGTATGGGATGACCAGTGTCAAATGGCTGGAGCGGATCACCGTGGTCACCAGGCCGTTCGACGGCTACCAGCAGGTCAGGGCCTACCGCTACCGCCTCCTCCCGGAGGAGCCCGGCGAGCCGGTCACCAGGATCGCGCCGCGGTCGCTGCTGGTCCCACCGGGTATCCCGGACTTCCTGTCCCGGCAGCGGCTGCTGGAGCTTGGCCCCTGCCGGCTGGAGGGTCGAGCCTGGTCGGGCTGGGGGCCGATCGTGGACGTCCAGGTCAGCGTGGATGGCGGACGGACCTGGGAGGCCGCCGAGCTCGCCGACCCGCCGGCAGCGCACGCCTGGCAGGCATGGTCATCCACGTGGCATCCCCAAGCGCCGGGCACGTACGAGCTGTGCTGCCGGGCCACCGACGCGACCGGCCGTCAACAGCCGACGCAGCCGCAGTGGAACCTGGGCGGCTACGCCGACAACGACGTCCAGCGGGTCAAGGTGACGGTCACGCCCGCTCCCGACGGCGCCCCGGCCCGCCACGGTTGAGCCTTGGCGGACGGTTCAGGAGCCGCCAGCTGACCAGAGGAAGCGCCCGCGCGGCCGGCGGGCGGACCCGGAACACCGGCTGTCAGGCGGCGGCCAGGGCGGCGGCGATCCGGCCGGCGAGGGCGGCGTTGGCCTCGAGCAGGGCCAGGTTGGCGGCCAGGCTCCTCCCGCCGGTGCGGCGGTGGAGCCAGTCCAGCTCGTACGGCGTGCGCTGCTTGCCGACCACCCCGGCGGCGTTGGCCGCCTGCCTGCCGGCCTCGGCGAGCTCGTTCAGCTCGTCGAGATCCATGGCCACCTCGGCCGGGGGCTCCTGGACGACCACGAGTGCCCCGGGTGCGCCGAGCACCTTGCAGGCCCGGACCAGGTCGACCACCTCGCCGAGGTCGTCGGCGGTGTGCTCGAGCGGATGCTCCCCGCGTGCCAGGAACCGGGGCATGCGGTCGGTCTGGTAGCCGACCACGAGCACGCTGTTGGCCTCCAGCCACTCAAGGGTAGCCTTGGTGTCGGCCACGTGCTTGGATCCCGAGCACACGACCACCATGCGGGAGCGCGCGAGCTGCGGCAGGTCGGCCGAGACGTCGGCGCCGCCGGCGTGGATCCCGCCGATCCCGCCGGTCGACATGACGTCGATGCCGACCGCCTCGGCCGCGAACACGGTGGCCGACACGGTGGTCGCCCCGTCCAGCCTGCGGGCCATCACATAGGGCAGGTCCCGCACCGTCACCTTCCAGGTCACCTTGCCGGAGGCGAGCTGGGACACCTGGGCGTGGGGGGGGGG
>JBIOYL010000439.1:0-3243 GCA_044870185.1 Actinomycetes bacterium
GGCAACCGTCGCCCTGGCCGTGGCCCAAGCGGCGGCGGCCGACGGCCTGGCCCAGGTCGAGCTCGACGACCCGATCCAGCAGGTCCTCCAGGCCATGTGGCAGCCCGAATACCCCCGCATCGAACCGGCATGAGGGTCGACGGTTCGAATCCCTTCGGGCAGACACCCCGCAGGTCAGCGGCCTGTTGAGCTGCGTCATTGGCGCGTCACGCCGCTTACAACCCCTACGCGGTGCCGCTGAAGACGATGGCGCGCTGACCGAGGTTCAGGGAGATCATTGCCCGAAGCGGGCGCCACCTGCGGGCCGTGTCGAGCAGGGAGCGGCCGGCGGCTACTCGGCGCTGACGCGGAAGCGGTCCCTCGCGTCGGCGAGCGCGTGCCAGCCGGACTCGGCCGGCTCCCAGCCCTCGACGGTGACCGTCTTGTCCTCCAGGGTCTTGTACACGCTGAAGAAATGCTCGATCTCCCGGAGCAGCTCGTGGCGCACCTGGTCGAGCCGGTGGATGTGGTTCCAGGTTGGGTCGGTCAGCGGGACCACGAGCAGCTTGACGTCCACGCCCTGGTCGTCGGTGGTGTGCAGCAGCCCGACCACGCGGGTCTCGATCTCGCAGCCGGGGAAGGTGGGCTCGCCGAGCAGCACGAGCGCGTCGATGGGGTCGCCGTCCTCGGCCAGCGTGTCCGGCACGAACCCGTAGTCGGTCGGGTAGTGCACGGGGCTGAACAGCATGCGGTCCAGGCGGATCCGCCCGGTGCGCCGGTCGAACTCGTACTTGTTGCGCGACCCTTTGGGGATCTCGATGACCACCACGACGCTGTCCTCGGCTGCGCTCATGTCGAGAGCCTACCAGCTCGGGCCATGTTGGCTCTTGGCTCGGCCGTCCAGAGCGACGATGATGGCACCGGCAAGGAGCGCTCATGGGTCCAGCAGGCGACGACAGCGGCGCGGGCATCGCGGCCACCTGGGGCGCCGACGCCGTCGTCGGCGACGGCAAGGTCGTATGGTGCGAGCTGCGAGCGCCCGATGCCGGCTGACCGGGCGGCGGTCGCCGCTCGCCAGGACCGGCTGCGGGCCCAGGCCGCCCGGGCGGTGGCGGTGGCGGCCGGCCTGGCCGAGCGGGTGACCCTGGCCCGGCAGGAGACCGAAGGCCTGCTCGCCGCCATGGACCGGCTCCTGGACAAGCTGCGACTGTGGTGCGCCCGGCGCGAGGCCACCCAGCAGGGCCGACCGCCGGCCTGGCCGATCGCCTGGTTCGCCGTCGAGGGGCTGCTCGGCGGGCAGGAGGTCAGGGCGGTGTGGGACCACGGGACGCTCGCATGCGACGGGCCGCTGCTCGGCCGGGCCCGGCTGCTGGTCGACCTCGGCGAGACGTTCGTGTCGGACCAGCCGACGCGGCGGTATGCCGCCAGCCTGGACGCGCCGCCGATCGCCGTCATGCTGACGCTCGTGCGGGCCTGCGATCTGGTCACGATGGTGGCGGTCGACCGGCCCGGCGAGGCGAGCTAGCAACCGCCCTCGCAGACGGCGCATAGTGAGGCGCCCACAGCGCCGATCCAGGAGGAGGCCAGCCTGTCATCCGAGAGCCACCTGCTGGACGCCGTCGGCCAGGCCGTCTTCGTCACCGACCGCACCGGCGCCATCTCCTGGTGCAACCGGGCCGCCGTCGAGCTCGCCGGCCGAGGGCGGGCAGGGCTCGCCGCCCAGGGCGGGATGATCTGCGCCGGCAACAGACGGGCAGGGCCTGCGGGCAGCGGCCGGACGGTGCCCGCCGGCCGCCTCCTGGGCGACGTGCTGGCGCCCGCCGGGCGGGCAGACCAGAACGCCGAGCTGCTCACGGCCGCCATCTCGGACGGCGCGACGTTCGCCGGGGAGCTCCCCCTGCGCCGAAGTGACGGCACCACGCTGCTCGCCGCCGCGCGTTGCAGCCCGCTGCCGGACGGGTCTGGCCGTATGGTGGTCGTCCTGGAGGACGTGACCGAGCGGCGCAGCACCGAGGCGCAGCTCCGGTTCTCCCGCGACCAGCTCGAGATCATCCTGCAGGGCGTCGCCGACGGCATCACGGTGCTCGGCCCGTCGGGGGAGCTGCTGTACGCCAACAAGGCGGCCGCCCGCGCCATCGGCTTCGACTCGGTCGGCGCCCTGCTGGCGACGCCGATCGGGGAGATCATGCGCGGGTTCGAGCTGTTCGACGAGAGCGGCGAGCCGTTCCCGGTCGAGCGGCTGCCCGGCCGCCTCGCCCTGCTGGGGGAGCATCCGCCCGAGACGGTGCTCGGCTTCCGCAAGGTGGGCACCCGTGAGCTGCGCTGGTCGATCGTGACCGCGCGGCCCGTGTTCGACGAGCACGGGCGGGTGCAGTTCACCGTCGACATCTTCCACGACATCACCGAGCGCCGCCGGGCGGCCGACCGGGAGCGGCTTCTGGCCACGGCGAGCGAGCTGCTCATGTCGTCGCTGGACTACGAGGACACGCTCGCCACCGTCGCCCAGCTCGCCGTCCCCGAGCTGGCCGACTGGTGCGTGGTCGACCTCGCCGGCCCCGATGGGCGGCTCGAGCGGGTCGCCGTCGCCCACGCCGACCCGTCGAAGGTCGAGCTGGCCTGGGAGATGGCACGCCGGTGGCCGCCCGACCCCGACGCCCGGACCGGGCCGCCCAACGTGATCCGCACCGGCGTCCCGGAGCTCGTCCCGGAGCTGTCCGAGGAGCTGCTGGCCGCCGGCGCCGTCGATCCCGAGCAGCTCAGCCGGTGGATGGAGCTCGGCCTGCACTCGGCGCTGTGCGTGCCGCTGCGCACCCCGGAGCGCACCCTCGGTGCGATCACGATGCTCCACGCCGAGTCCAGACGCCGGCATGGACCGGCCGACCTCCGGCTCGCCGAGGAGCTGGCCCGGCGGGCCGCCCTGGCCGTCGAGCGCGCCCGGCTCTACCGGGAGCGCAGCCACATCGCCCAGACGCTTCAGCGCAGCCTGCTGCCCCCCACCCTGCCCGAGGTGCCCGAGCTCGACATCGCGGCCCGCTACCGGTCGGTCGGGGATGGCAGCGAGGTGGGCGGCGACTTCTACGACGTCTTCCGTGGCCGGGACGGAGGCTGGACGTTGGTGATCGGCGACGTGCGAGGCAAGGGCGTCGAGGCGGCCGCGTTGACCGGCCTGGTGCGGGCGACGCTGCGCTGCGCGTCGACCGTTGACGGCAAGCCCAGCGACATCCTGCGCCGGGCGAACGAGTCGATCCTGCCGTGGGGCGTCGG
>JBIOYL010000440.1:0-12569 GCA_044870185.1 Actinomycetes bacterium
TTAGCGCCGATTTCCACGCAGCTCCTTGGCACCCAGGTAAAGCCGGTGCTGGGAGATCCGACCCGTTGCCAGGCAAGGCGATGCGCCCACGCAGGGTGGACCGGGTAGGGCCGATTGCGCTGACTACACGGCGGCCCCTGCCGATGGTCGTGCTGGAGCCGCCGGCCCTGGGACGGGTAGGCTCGGTGCCGTGATCGCTTGCCCGCCGTCGATCCGCGCACCGCGCTGGCATGGTGATACCTGCGGCCGGGCTGCGCGCTACGGGAACCGCAAGCGGGCAGGTATGTTTCCCGTCAGCGATCTCGCCAGGCTCCTGACTGGGCCCGGAGGCCACGGCCGCTGGCGCCGCGAGGATGCACGCACCGGGATGCCCGGCGGCTGCGGTCGAAGTAGGGTCGGATTCGCTGCGTGGAAATCGGCGTTAGCCCCCAGGCGCTGGTAATGAAGCTTGAAGTTCCTTGGGATCAAGCGAACAGAACACATTCATGGGCCATAGAGCTGTTGAATGAGGACGGCGATCTGGTGGAGGTGCCTGGGCCAAATGGTGTGTAACCACTCCGAATTGAAGGCAAGTTCGAGGTTGGACGCCCTCCGGGGTTAAGGCCCGGTACACCTCTGGATGTTCCTCTAGCCATCAATTTCGGCATCCTGCCTCTTCGGACTGGCCGTTACACATGGCGGCTATCAATCGACAACAAGACTGATGAAGACTGGCGGATCTCCTTCAGCCAGTTCGAATAGACGCCGAAGCGGCCTCCTGCCCGGCGCAGGCCCTCGATCACCCGTCGGCAGGGTCGAAATCGAAGTCGAAGTCGAAGTAGAGCAGCTGGGCGGCCAGCCCCAGGGACTTGGCGTCCTCCTCGCCCACCTCGGTCCCGAACCGCCCTCTCGCCCTGGCGACACCTTCGCCGATCTCCGAGACCAGCATGCGCTTGAACAGCACGGCTTCGTCGTGCGCGGCCTTGTGCAGGACGGCAGCCACCTGGCCGAGGCCGACGCCGATCGTGCGCTCGTCGGCTCCGTACTCCGCGGTCAGCCTGCCACGGTCGGCCACGACCGAGGTCAGCACCTCGCGGCCGAGCCGCCCCTCGGCCATCGTGGCCACCTCCAGGCAGCGCACGAAGGCCTGATACTCCCGCGGGTCGAAGCGCCGGTACGCGCCGACGACGGCACTGAACATCCAGAACGGCGCGAACTGCAGTGTCCGCCATTCCTCCGGTGTGAACCGGTCCCGCTCGCTCACCGGTCGGCTCCCTGCCCGTCCGCTCTGGCGCTGCCTGCCGTCAGGCTCAGGCGTACTCGCCAGGCCCGAGGCGCCCTTCGCCGAGGGCCCAGTCGGCGAAGTCCTCGCCGCGGTCGCCCAGGCCGCGGGCCAGGAAGGCGGACGCCAGCTCATCGATCCGCCGGTTGCTGAAGCCCTCGGCCGCGAGAAACGGGGAGGCGTCGGCGACCAGCCGTGCATGCTCGGCCTGCCGGTCCGGGGGCAGGGCGCCGTCCGCGTCGAGGCCCGCCGTCACGGGGCATCACCTTCCTCAGGGTGGAGGTCATCGTAATCCTTGCCGACCGCTCGCCGGCGGGCAAGAGGCTGGCCAGGTGGCGAAGGTGACGGCCGCTAGCGGTCGCGGAAGACCAGGATGCTGCCGGAATAGCAGGCGACCCAGACGCGCGCGGCGGCCGGGTCGTAGGTGATGCCGATGGGGCTGGGGTTGGTGGCGACCGTCTGGACGACCCGCAGGTCGCCGGTCCGCAGCTTGCTCACGCTGTTGGAACGGTAGTTGACCACGTACAGCGAGCGGGCGTCGGGGGCGATGGTCATGCTGCGGGGCGCGCCGCCGGTGGCCCGCCTGGCGACGACCCGACGATCGGCCAGGCGCACCTTGGCGACCGTCCCCTCGCCGTTCAAGGTGACGTACAGGTAGCGGCCCGCCGGGTCCATGACCAGATGCCGGGGGCCGCTGCCCACGCCCCGGATCCAGCCGAGCCGGAAGCGGCGCAGGTCCACGATGGCGATGTCACGCGAGCCCATGACCGCGACGTAGGCGGTGCGGGCGGCCGGGTCGACCGCGATGCCGCGCGGATACGCGCCGAGCGGCAGGCGCCGCAGCTCGTGGCCGCTGCGCGTATCGACGACGCTCAGGCTGTAGGAGCACCAGTTGCTGACCAGCAGCAGCCGGCCGTCCGGGGTCACGGCGACGAACTTGGGCACCGACCCGACCGGGATGACCCGGTCGACGGCCAGCCGCGCGGTGTCGATGCGGTAGACGAAGCTGCCGGGGTAGCGGTCGGCCGGCGAGCAGACGTCGTGGCCTTCCCGGCCGTAGCCGGGGCCGTACATGGAGTAGTTGGACACGTAGGCCGCTCGCCCGTCCGGCGAGAACGCCGCCTCGACCGGGGCGCCGCGCACGGTGCCGCCGCGGATGCCGTAGTCGGCGAGCCGCACCGCGTCGGGGATGGTGCGGACCAGGCGGTAGGACCGGTCGTACACGGTGACCGTGTGCCGGTACATCATGTTCTGGGCGAAGACGAGCCCGGTGCCGGACGCCGCCACCGACTTCGGCGAGATCCGGCCCGCGATGGTGTGCTCGAGCGCCAGCCGGAGCGTGTCGCTCCGCGGCCGCGGCGGGGCGACGGTCGCGGTCGTCTGGGACGGCGCCGGGCGCGACGACGAGGCCGGCGCCGCGATCACGGTGGGCGCGGTGGCCGCCGGCCGCTCCCGCCGGCCGCCGGCCGAGCAGCCGGCCAGCACCGGCCATACCACCGCGGCAAGCGCGAGCCACACCACCACAGGGGCGACCGGTCGGCGGCGCATGGTCACTGGTAGTTGATCACGTTCGGGACCGGGTGCAGCCGCAGCACCTCGCTCGGCCGCATGAGGTCGTCGTCCTGCCGGTAGAACAGCTTCAGGCCGAGGTGGAAGCGCTTGTCGGCGGCATAGGCGGCATAGTCTTTCAGCTTGGGCGCCCGGGTGCCGAACCCGTCGGCGTTCCACACCATCGCGAGCCCATGCTGCAGCCCGACCCTGGCCCGATCGGTGATCATGCTGGGCTCGAACTGGTGGATCATGAGCAGCTTCTGCGGCAGCCGGTACTGCTGCACGATGGCGCTGACGTGTGCGCAGGCGCGGTTGATGGCCGCCGCGTCGGTGTGGCCGAGCTGGCGGCCCGGAACCTGCCCGGGCCGCATGCTGAACTCGGGATCGAGGGCGACGCCGACGTCGGGCTCGCGCAGGAACCGCTCCCAGTACCGCACCTCACTGAGGAAGTCCGCCCGGCCGGGCTGGATGTCGAGCACGAGCAGGGCCTTGTGGCGGCGGGCGGCCTCGAGGTAGCGCCGCACCACGCCGTCGTCCTGGCGGGTCCGGTACATGCCGTCCGGTCCGGGCGTGCGATGGGCGATCGTCGCGATCAACTCGAACATCGGCAGCACCGGATGCCGGGGTTGGGTGTAGGGGGCGGCCTGTCGGGCCAGCCGCTGCGCCACCAGGTCCGGCGGCCCCGCGCCAAGCGCGTCCAGGCCCGGCATGCCGTAGAACCCGACGACCCGGAAGCGGGGGAAGATCTGGTAGCCCCCGCGTGGGAGGGCGGGGACGGGCCGCGCCGTGGTGGTGGTCGGGGCGGCCGTGGTGGTCGGGGCGGCCGTGGTCACCGCCTGCGCGCCGGCGCCCAGGATGGCCGGGTCGGCGCCGGGCGCCCGCTTCCCCCCGCTGCACCCGGCGCCTGCCGCGGCGAGCAGCAGCACCGCGGCAAGCCGGCACGTGCGGCGTGCCGCAGGTCGCCTGCGGGACTGCTCGCGCACTGCTCGACCCACCCAAGGTTCTCCGAAGACCGGCACCGGCCGGCTATCTTGCCGCAGCCGTCCGACAGGCTCAACCCGCGTCGGCCGCGGCGGGCATCCGCCGGCACCCTCGGCCGCCCGTGTACTGTAGTGGTACCAGCAGGAGGCCGGACATGGCGGAATCGAGCGGCGCCCGCCTCGGACGCCGGCCGGGCCGCGGCGCCCGGGGCTGACCATGGGCCAGGTGGTGGAGCGGATCCTGGCCCTGCACGGCTGGGCGGTCCTGGCCGTGGTGTTCCTGCTGCCGGCGCTCGAGGCTTCGGCCTTCGTCGGCTTCCTGTTCCCCGGCGAGATCGCCGTGCTGCTTGGCGGCGTCCTCGCCTTCGAGGGCCGCGCCAGCCTGACCGGCGTCCTCGTCGCCGCGGTGGCGGGCGCCGTCGTCGGCGACACCGTGGGCTATCTGGTGGGCCGGCGCTGGGGCCGGCGCATGCTCGACAGCTCCATCGGCCGCTTCGTCAAGGCCGAGCACCTGGACCGGGCCGAGCGCTACCTGGCCGCGCGGGGCGGCAAGGCGGTGTTCCTCGGCCGCTTCACCGCCGCCCTGCGGGTGCTCGTCCCCGGGCTGGCCGGCATGTCCGGGCTGCACTACCCCACCTTCGCCGTGAACAACGTCGCCGGCGGTGCCCTGTGGGCCAGCGGGTTCGTGCTGCTCGGCTACGTGGCCGGGACGAGCTGGCGGCACGTCGAGGCGGTCGCCAAGCGGGCGAGCCTGCTGCTGCTCCTGCTGGTGGTGTGCATCGGGCTGGTCGCCCTGGCGGCCCGCTGGCTGGCCCGCAACCCCGAACGGGTCCGGGCCGCCGTCGACCGCCAGCTCGCCCGCCCCTGGCTGGCCCGGCTGTGGGCGCGCTATCGCCGCCAGCTCGCCTTCCTGGCCCGGCGGCTGCGGCCCGGCGGCGCGCTCGGCCTGTCGCTGACCGTCAGCATCCTGGCGCTGGCCGGCGCGGGCTGGGCGTTCGGCGCCGTCGTGCAGGACGTCCTCGGCCACGACGAGCTCGGTCTGCTGGACCGGCCGGCCGAGCGCTTCTTCCTCCTGCACCGGGAGGCCTGGCTCACCAGCGCCATGCGGGCCGTCACCGCGCTCGGCCATCCGGCCGTGCTCGCCGGCGTCGTGCTGGCCGCCGGCCTGGCCGGCTGGTGGCGCACACGCTCACCCCGGCCGCTCGCCCTGCTCGCCGCCGCGTACCTCGGCGCGGCCGTCCTGCACCAGCTGGTCGCGGGCCTGACCCACCGGCCCCGGCCGCCGGCCACGCAGGCCCTCGTGCACGCCGCCGGGTTCTCCTTCCCGTCCGGCTACGCCACGGCCGCGGCGGCCGTCTACGGCATGCTGGCCGCGCTGCTCGCGGCGGCGAGCCCGAGCTGGCAGCGCAAGGTGGCCGTCTGGGCTGCGGCGGTCGTGCTCATCGCCCTCGTCGCCGTGTCCCGCGTCTACCTCGGCGCCAACTGGCTGGCCGACGCCCTCGGCAGCATGGCGCTCGGCGCAGCGTGGCTGTTCGGCCTGCTCGCCACCATCCGCACCGTCGACGAGCTGCGCGCCGGCACGGCCACCTCCATCCTGCCCGCCAGGCCGGACGAGCGGCCGGCGCTGCCCGCCGGCGCCCGCCCGGGCGACGAGTAGCCCGCCGGCCAGCGGGCGCCGGGCGGCTCGACCGTCCACGGGCGGCCGGCGCTCAGACGCGGACCGGCCGGGAGCGCAGCAGGAACACCACCCGCAGTGCCAAGGCCAGCGCCGAGGTCGCAGCGACGGCGGCCAGGCCTGCGACCGGGCGGCCGAGGACGGCCGCGACGGCCACCAGCAGCAGCCGCCCGTCGCGGCCGGCGAGCAGGAAGCCGAGCTGCCGCTCGGGCGGCGGCGGCAACCCGAGCGCGGCGGCCCGGTCCTTGGTCGCCATGGACAGCAGCGCCCCCGCGGTGGCAGCCGCGGTCAGCGCCAGCACCATGCGCGGGTCCGTGGGCCCTGCGAGCGCCCACAGCCCCAGGGCGGCCATGATCGCCACGTCGCCGAGCCGGTCGAGCACGCCGTCGAGCATCGCCCCCTTGGGGCTGGCCCGTAGCTGCAACCGGGCGACCTCGCCGTCGACGCCGTCGACGACCGAGGTGGCCTGGGCGAGCAGCCCGCCGGCCAGGCCCTGGCCAAGGGCGAGCAGCCAGGCGGCCGCCGCGCCCATCGTGAAGGCGACGACCGACACCAGGTGCGGGGAGGGCCGCAGCGGTGCCAGCGCCATCGACACCCTGGTCGACACCGGGCGGTTCAGGTGGCGCGAGACCGGGCCGTCGGCGTGCTTGACCAGCGAGCGCCGCAGCCACGCCTTGGCGACGCGGAGGTCCTCCGGCGTGTCGACGTCCCGCCACCATGCCTCCGCGCGCAGCGGGATGGCGCGCAGGGCCCGCAGCTGGGCCAGCCGGGTCACGGCGCCGGCCAGGCTGTAGTCCGCCTCGGCGGCCGCCTGCCGCTGGCAGTCGAAGATGGCCCGCGGCAGCAGGAACGCGCCACAGTCGATGGCCGGGTCCTCCAGGTGCTTGCCGAACGCGAGCGCCGTCCCGTCCTGGACCCGCACCCGGGTGCCCTCCAGCCAGGCGTCCGCGTCGGGGGCGCAGTCGATCAGCACGGCGGGCTCCCCGGCTTGCAACAGCGGCGTCAGCGCGCCCTCGCCGAAGACGTGATCGGTGGTGACCAGGGCGAACAGCTCCTCCCCCGCCAACGGGCCCTCCGCCGCCGCCAGCGACGCGCCGTTGCCGTCCTGCCAGCGGTCGGCGTGGACCACCTTGACACGGCCGGGCGCCAGGCGTCCGACGAGCGCGGCCACCGGCCCGGCGTCGTGTCCGACCACGACGAGCACGCGGTCCACGCCGCTCTGCAGCAGGCCGCGGACGGCCCGCTCGGCCAGGCTGAGCCCGCCGAGCCGAAGCAGCGCCTTGGAGCCGCCGCCGGTCACCGAGCGCAGCCGTTCCGACCTGCCCGCCGCGAGCACGACGCCCACCCGCGGGGGCTTGGCGGGCGCGCGGGCGGACCGGGAGGCGGCGCGGCGTGTCTCGGGTCCCGTGCCGCCGCGCCGCCGGGTCGGTGTGAACGATTCAGCGGGCAGGTCGGGTATATCGGGCATGGCATGCTCCAGCGGTGGCGCGACGGTGAACGTCATGGGAACGGCATAAGCATGGAAGCTGACGTGCCGTCCGGCAAGCGCGGCCGCCCGCATGGCATGGCCGTCCCGGTGCCGCGGGCGCTGCAGCGGCCGCCTTCGGATTTCCGCTCGGTGCCGGAGCAGGGTAGGATATCGTGCGGCGCTTCCCCCGCCCCGCGACACCGTGCGTCGACTGCGGCGCTGCGTCGGCCCGCCCCCACCGGATCCAGGGAGGTTCTGCGTGAGCGTCTTCGAACCGGACACGACGACGGAGCAGCGGGTCGAGCCTCCTGCCCCCGATTTCCCTGTGGTCCTGCGCGGGTACGACCGTCAGCAGGTGGACGCCCACCTGGCCGAGCTGCTCGCCGACCTGGAGCACGAGCGGGACCGGGCCGAGAAGGCCGAACGCGCGCTGTATGCGCTGCGGATCGAGATCAAGCAGTCCCAGAGCCCGGCGCCGCCGTCGTTCGCCCAGCTGGGCGCCGAAGCCGCCAAGGTCCTCGAGCAGGCGGGGGCGTCGGCCGAGCACCTGCTCGCCGAGGCGCACGAGCAGGCCCAAGGGGTCGTCGCGGCGGCCGAGGCCAAGGCCGACGAGCTGCTCCAGGCAGCCCGGGCCGAGGCCGACGAGGTGACCGGGACGGCCGAGTCCAAGGTGGCCGAGATCACCAGGCAGGCGGAGGAGCGGGCAGCGCAGGTGACCGGGCAGGCCGAGCGGCGCGCCGACGAGCTCGAGCGCAACGCCAGGCACATGCTGGAGCAGGCCGAGCGGCAGCGGACCCAGATCGAGACCGAGGCGGCCGAGGGCGCCGAGCAGACCCGGACGGACGCCTACCGGGAGGCCGAGACCGTGCTCACCGAGGCGCGCGATGCGACCAACCTCATCTGGGAGGAGGCGCAGCGCGAGCGCATGGTCATCGAGGCGGAGACCGAGCGGCTGCACGCCTTCCACCAGTACACGATGGAGCAGCTCGAGCGGGTCCACGCGCGGCTCGGGCTGGTGCTCGGCGAAGCCTACGGGCAGGGCGACGGCTGGCCGGAGGCCGACGACGAGCTCGCGGCGCTGCCCGAGCCGGACACCGACACCGACACGCGGCCCGAGGCGGCAATCGAACAGGACAGCAGGGAGCCCGCCGACGGCGATGCGGCCACCACCGTGACCCGCCTCGACGAGCCGACCGACGAGACCGAACAGCTCGAGCGGGCCGAGGCCCGAGCGGGCGGCCGCGCCTGAACGACCCCCGTCAGCGCACCGCGGCGGCGAGCAGCCCGACCTGGTCGAGCGTGGGCGCGCAGGGAAACAGCAGCAGCTCGTCGCAGCCGGCCTCGGCATAGGCGGCGACGGTGGCCCGGACGGCGTCGGCGTCGACCGTGGCCAGCCTGGCCAGCCGCTCGGCGCCGACCTCGCCGAACCCGTAGTAGGCGCCGAGATAGGCGGCGGCGTGGCGGCGAGCGTCGGGACCCAGCGCGAAGTAGGTGAGCGCAGCCAGCCGGGGGGCGCCCGGCCGGCCCGCGGCCGACCAGGCCGCCCGCACCCTGTCGGCGGTCGGCTTGAACGCCTCGACCCCGCCGCCGCCCGAGATCCAGCCGCTGCCGTGCTCGACCGTGCGCCGGATCGCGGCCTTGGCACGGCCGCCGATGAGCAGCTCCGGGCCGCCGGCGCGTACCGGCCGCGGGCCGACGGCGCCGGCCGGCCCGGCTGCGGTGCCGGCCCAGATCCGCCGCAGCTCGCCGAGCTGTGCGTCGAACAGGCGGCCCCGCCGGGCGAAGTCGATCCCGGCCGCCTCGTAGTCGTCTGGACGGGCGCCGACCGCCAGGCCGAGCACGAGCCGGCCGAGCGAGAGCGTGTCGATGCTGGCCGCCTGCTTGGCCAGGACGGCCGCGCCGCCGCGGAGCGGCGCGAGCAGGATGGCCGTGGTCAGGCGGATGCGCTCGGTGACGGCCGCGGCGGCCGCGAGCGTGACGAGCGGCTCGTAGTTGGGGTACACGAGCCGGTCGATGGTGGCGAGCGCGGAGAATCCGTGCCGCTCGCTCTCGCGCGCCCACTCGATGACGGTCCGCCCGTCGACGTCCGGGATCGTGCTGGGCAGCCCGATACCGATGTCCATGCGACCTCCGACGCTCGACCTCCGCCCGACCGACCCGGCCCACCGGGTCGGCTCCGCTCGACCGATCCTACCCGGGCGGCCTGCCGCCGGGTTGCCCGACCCTGTGGCGGTGCAGTCCTGGTCGACGTCGCGGCTGCGGCCCGGGGACGGCTGGTGTCCTCGGTCCGGGCGCTCGTCGGCCTCCGCCGGGGCGACGGCCGAGCACAAGCAGGAGCCGGCGCCAGGTAGCATGTCCGGCGCACCGACCCGCACGGGCACGTCGACCCGCACGGGCACGTCGACCCGCACGGGCACGCCGACCCGCACGAAGGAGGCAGGCGTATGAAGGGCAAGCTGGGACTGGCCGTCGGGCTGGCGGCCGGCTACGTACTCGGCACCAAGGCCGGCCGCGAGCGCTACCAGCAGCTGGTCGCGTCCGCCAAGCGGCTCACCGACAACCCAAGCTGGCAGCGGCTGACCGACGAGGTCAACGGCCTGTTCGGCGCGTCCAAGGAGCGCGTCGGCACGGCCGCCACCACGACCGTCGAGCGCGTCGGCGACAAGGCGGCCGAGCCCAAGCCAACCCCACCGCCCGCCGCCCCCGGCAGCACCACCGGCACGGCCACCACGTAGCCGCCCGGCCGACGAACGGCCGTCGGTTGCCTGCCTGGGCTACCCGGTCGTGGACCGGGCGACGTGGTCGGCCGCATAGGCGTCCCGCTCGCCCATGGGCTTGCCGCCCGGCTCGGTCGTGTCCTTCCTGGTCTGCAACTCCATCTCGGAGTTGAGCTCGGCGCCGACGAGCACGACCATCGCGGACAGAAACAGCCAGATCAGCAGCACGATCACCCCGGCGAGCGTCCCGTAGGTCTTGTTCCACCTGCCGAAGTTGTTGGCGTAGAACGAGAAGCCCACCGAGGCGACGATCCACACGACCGTGGCGACGACCGAGCCATAGCTCACCCACTGCCATTTGGGCTGCTTGCGGTCCGGGCCGTAGCGGTACAGCACGGCCAGGCCGAGGAGCACGAGCATGGCCAGCAGCGGCCAGCGCGCCAGCCGGACCGTGGTGACCACCGCCGCGGGCGCGTGCAGCGCGCGGGTGACGACCGGCAGGGCGACGATCGCGCCCATGGCCGCCGACACCACGACGATGGCGCCCACCGTGAGCGCAAGCGAGACGGCCCGCAGCTTGAGGAACTTGCGGGTCTCCTTCTCGTCGTAGGCGGCGTTGATCCCGGTGACGAGCGCGCGCATGCCGCTCGAGGCGCTCCACAGAGCGGCCAGGATGGCGATGATCAGCCCGAGCGTCAGGCCGCTGCCCGGCGTGCTCACGATCTGGGTGAGCTGCTTGCCGATGAGGTCGCGCGCCTCGGCCGGCATCACCCGGGTGATCTGGTTGATCTGCGCCTGCGCCTCGCCCTTGCCGACGGCCAGGCCGAAGATCGACACGACCGCGATCAGGGCCGGGAACAGTGACAGCATGCCGTAGTAGGCGATGCCGGCCGACAGCAGCGTCACCCGGTCGTCGCGCATCTCGGTCTTGACCCGCTTGGCGATGTCGATCCAGCCCTTGCGGGGGATCTGTCTCGGCGTGTCGGCCAGGCGCCCCAGCTCCTGTTCGCCGCCCGGCGGCGAGCCCGAGCGCCGGACGTCACCGCGCTGCTGCTGGATGCCGCCGAGGTCGCTCGGTGCCGGCCCGTCCGCGCTCGCCCGGGAACCGTCAAGGGACGCGTGCCGCGGCTCGCGCGGCTGTTGCCGGTCGCCGCGCGGCGCGGTCCTGCGGCCGACCACCACCGCCGCAGCCAGCAGCCCGATCCTGGCCAGGCGCCTGCCCGCCCTGCCGGGCCGCTTGGTCGTCCTGACTACTGTGGCCATGCCCGCCTCCCACCTTGCCGTCGTCGCGCCCGTTGCCGCCGCCCCGTCCTGCCTTGCGGTCGTCGCGTCCTGCCTTGCGGTCGCCACGTCGCGTACGGTTGTTCTTCTCCGCGAGCAGGCGTTCCACACCCGCCCGTGGCGAGAAGCCGCGGGCCGTGCGCCACCGGTGAGCGCCCCGTTTCCCGCCGAGTCGGGGATGATTGACCAGGCGAGATGGCAGAAATTGGGCGGCCAGTAGCTCGCGGCGGAGCGCGTTGAGCATGTCAGCCAGCGAGACGGTGTGCTTGGTGCGATACCAGGGCGCACGGGCGCGGTGGGCGGCAAGGTCGGCGGCTGCTGGCCGTGCTGGGCGTACCAGCAGACGACCAGGCTCGCGCACAGCAGGCCGAACGGGACAATGCGCTAGACCGCGCGGGGGGTGCGGTTGCGGGCCTGGCCGACCCCGGCGACCTGCCGGCTCTCTTCGAACAAGACCTCGACCGACCAGCGGTCGGCAGAGCGTTCGACCAGCTCGGCTGGGGTGGCGGCCAGGTCGGTGGAGACCAGGGCCAGCTCGTAGCCGTCGGTGGCGCCGGGCTCGCGGACCAAGGATGACCCGCACGGGCTGGGCGCCGAACACCGCATACCACTGGCAGACCAGGCTGTGCAGCGCGACCCTGCGTGGCTTGCCGTAGTAGGCCACGGTCACCTGCTGCCAGGCGCGGCTGGTCTGGGCGGCGAGCACGATCAGCTCCGCCAGCCGCGCACCTTTGCGGCGGTGCCGGCCCCGCTGTCCGGGCCGCCGCGGCGGGGGGAGCTGGTAGAGGGCGGCAACCTCTTTGCAAGGGAGGGGCCGCCGATGCTGCCTGGTGCGGCGTAGCCAGCAGGCCGTGGTCTGCCAAGGTGACCACGGTCGACAGCACGATAAGCAGCGGGATCATGGGGACCCACCACCAGCAGGTCCGTGCAGCGCCCCAACGCCCGGTCACGCTGGCCGACCGCGACGTGGCGGTCCCTGATCGGGGTCCTCGCCATCCTTGCGGGCCAGGTGCTGTCGGGCGAGGCCTCCCCCACATGACCCAGCGGCTCAGCGACCGCCTGGCGCGATACGGGCCACTTCAAGCCGGCGCAGCCCGCCAACCTCTGGTCAGGGCGCTGGACTGGAACCGCAGGCGGTCCGAGAGCCCCGCGGCGGCGACGTGCTCCTGGAAGACCGGCCCCAGCGCCGGCAGGTCAAAGCCCACGCCGGTCAGGTGGGCGTGCCGGCGGGCCAGGTGCACGGGCAGGCCGCCCTCGGCGCAGCCAATGTCGGCGAACGTGCGGTAGCCGCTCCAGGGGAACTGCTCGCCGATCGCGACGATCGCGCCCATGCTCAGCGCGGTCATGGCGCGGGCGAACTCCCGCAGCCTGACCGGGTCGGCATACAGCTCGGGGAAGAACGACCCGCCGGTCTTGGTCTCGTTTTGCGGCCGGCCGGTGCGCAGCCCCTCGGTCAGCTCCGCCCAGAAGCGGAACAGCCGGGCGTTGGCCATCTCCAGGATGCCGCCGAGGTAGCTGGGCTTGGCCCGGTCCAGGAACGCCTCGGTGGCCGGGGTGTTGGCGTAGCGGTCGTCCTGGCGCTGCAGCATGCCCAGGGCGACCAGGGCGTCCAGGAAGTCCCTGGCCGCCCGGGGGT
>JBIOYL010000441.1:0-2390 GCA_044870185.1 Actinomycetes bacterium
GCCCTTCTGGGCCGGCTGCCGTGGGCGGCAACAAGGGAATGGCCGGCTCCGACCCAAAGGTGCTGTTCATGCACAACTAGCCCCATTTTCCGCGGTTGAGTGGCGCTACTTCGTGTGTTCTGGCCAGGGAACGGAGATGTTGAGGAGGGTGAGGATGTGGCGCTGGGTGGGGGTGAGCCGGTCCAGCACGATGCCGTCTTGGGTGTAGGTCAGCCCCAAGCCCTGGAAGGCGGCCAGGATGTTGCGTCCGGTGGGGCGGGCCGCGCGACCCTCGGGCAGCAGTCCGTCCAGGTGCTGGTCGGGACTCAGGGCACGGCGAAGGTCGGCCTCGAGCAGCCCGAAGAGCACCAGCGCTAGCCCGACGACGCTGACCAGGGCGGTGATGCGGTCGTCGTTGTGCAGGAAGATCGGTCGCACCCGCAGGGTCTGCTTGGCGTCGCGGTGGCGCCACTCGACCAGGGGCTGGTCTTTGTAGATGCGCAACAGCTGGGTGGCCGACAGCCGGCCGGGCAGGTTGGTGCAAAGCGCGTAGACCCCGTCGGTGCGGGCGGCGGCGGCGATGGCGGCCTGGTCGCGTTCGAAGCGCAGGGTGGGTTTGCCCTTCAGGGTGGCGGTGGTGACGTGCAGCAGGCCGCGCACTTGGGGGCCGAGGATCCGCGCGACCTTGGCGTCGACCTGGGTGCGGGTCTTGTAGTAGCGCCCGCCCAGGCCCCGCTGGACCTTGCCGAGGGCCGCTTCGGCCTTGGCGAGGGCGCGCTGGCGCCCGTCGGCCACGCTGCGGGCCTCCTCGCTGGACCAGATGTAGGCGACGCGGAAGGGGTGGGACGCTGCGGTGTCGGGGTCGGTGACCGCAAACGGGCGCAGCGCGCCGCGGTAGCGGGTCCGCCGCGCCGCTTCAAGGTGCCGCTCCCGCGCGGCGAGGTAGTCGAGTCGGTGCAAGCCGTCGTGGCCGACCTCGTCAAGGAACCGCTGGGCGAACCCGGTGTCGGCCCGCAGCGGGACCACGAACCGCAACCCGGCCCGGTCGGCCGCGCACAAGTTCTTGACGTGGCCCAGTACCGAGTCGGCGCATACCAGCAGCCCTGGGGGCAGCAGCTCCCGGAGCCGGTCCAGGGCGGCGCCAATGCAGGCCAGCTCGGCGGCATCACCCGGGTGGGGGCGCACGTACAAGGCGATCCCCTGGGGGGTGGTGGCCTGCAGCATGCGGACCTGGCGGGCCACCCGCCGGTCCGGCCCCCAGCCCTTCCCGACCAGCGCGGAGCCCTCGTAGGCGCCGGCCACCCGCAGGCAGGTCAGGTCCAGGTGCAGCCGGGCGGCCTGGACCCCGAAGCGGTCGATCGCGGCCAGCATGACCGCCCCGCGGACCTCCTCGGCCAGCGGGGCCAGCGCCTCCAGCGTGCGCCCCAGCCGGTCGTCGCCCAGCAGCACCCCCGGGGTGTCAAGCACCTCGGCCATGGCCGCCGAGCTGCCCCAGCCGGCCACGTCATACAGCGGCGAAGGCGCGCACAGCCGGTTGGCGACCAGCGCGGCGACCACCTCGCCGTGGGTGAGCTGCGCGCGGCCGCGCTGGGGCAGGTGCCGATCGACCAGCGCAACCAGGCCGAGCCGGTCCAGGTAGTGGCCGACCAGCAGCAGCGGGCCGACCTCCCGGCGGGTGCCGGCCAGGGGCGGGTCCAGCCGGGTGAAGGCGGCCGCGAGCTGGTCGAGTTGGCCCGACGCCTTGAGCTGGTCCTCGCGGCCAAGGGTGTGCAGCACCCGGTGACGGACCCTGCCCTGCTCGTCCCGGAAGGCTTCGACCAGCCGCAGGTAGACGTACTGCCTGCGGCCACGTCGGACCACGTAGCGCTTGACATACATGTTGGCCCGACACTACGACAGCATGGGCCGAACTACAAGCATGTACACCGATAGCGTTGGCCCTACGCGACGACCCCGCGTCCACCGCCAACCCAACCAGCCGACACCCGTCAACCACCAAGACCCTTGCACCACAAGGCCTCCAACCCAGAGGCACCCAGGGGTACATCACTTCGGCTCGGCCCTACCCACTCAGCGTGCGGAAAATGGGGCTAGCCGAGCCCACCGAGCCGCCCGCAAGCCATCGCACGAAAGGGCCGGCGCGCCGGCGGCGCGTCACTCGTCGAGACGGGCGACGGCGCGCATCTTGTTGACCGCGTCGAGCGCGGCGACCTTGTACGCCTCGGCCAGCGTCGGGTAGTTGAAGACCGCGTCGACGAGGTAGTCGACCGTGCCACCGTTGCCCATCACCGCCTGGCCGATGTGGACGATCTCGGTCGCGTTCGTGCCGAACACGTGCACGCCCAGCAACCGCCGGTCCTCCAGCGAGACCAGCAGCTTCAGCATCCCGTAGGAGTCGCCGAGGATCTGGC